>JAYGEB010000396.1:0-12991 GCA_046582595.1 Alphaproteobacteria bacterium
GGGACGGATCGGAACCCCGTGGTCTTATCGTGAAAATATTGAGTTTGATAGAACGTATTTGCGTGGTGATCGCGACCTCGGCCCTGGTCGCCATGGTGCTGCTGGTGTGCATTTCGGTGACCGGGCGTTACCTGTTCGCCATGCCAATCCCCGACGATTTGGTGTTCAGCGAGTACCTGATGATTTTCATTGTTTTCTTGCCGTTGGCCTCGGTACAGGCGGTGCGGGAGCATGTCTTCGTCACCATCTTCACGGAATGGCTGCCGAACCGCAAAAAGGTCATGTTCGAAACCTTCGGTGTTTTCATCGGCCTGATCGCCTTCACCATCGTCGGCGTCGCCGTGTTTGATGACCTGGCCGATGCCTGGGAATTCCAATCTTATGTGGACGGGCCGCTGGAATTGCTGGAATGGCCGCCCAAGTTCGTACTTTTCTTCGGCGTCTTCTTGTTCACCGTGCGCTTGCTGGTCGATTTTATTCAATCGGTCCGGGGCATCATCACGGACACCGCGACGGCGACCCGGTCGGAAGAAGACCGTATTCTCGACGCAGATTACTAGATATCAAGGTAACTCATGGATCCTTTTGTATTAGGCATGCTCGGCCTTGGCGCGATGCTGGGCCTGGTGTCGCTTCGCGTACCGATCGCGTTTGGCATGGCGATCACCGGCTTCGTCGGCATGATCTTCGCGGTAGGCTGGCAGCCGGGCGACGAATTTGATTTCGACCGCGGTTTCGAGGCCTCCTTCGCTTACGCCTCGGTAGAACCGTTTTCCTTTATCGCCTCCTTCCCCATCGTCGCCGTGCCGCTGTTTTTGTTGATGGGTTACGTGGCCTTTCACGCCGGCTTCACCCGCGATATCTACGATACCGCGCGGGTCTGGATGTCGAAACTGCATGGCAGCCTGGCCCTAGCCTCGGTGGTGGGCTGCGCCATGTTCGCCGCCGTTAGCGGCTCCTCCCTGGCGACCGCGGCGGCCATGGGCAAGCTGGCGGTGCCGGAGATGCTGCGGCACAAATACGACCCCGGACTGGCGACCGGCGTGGTCGCCGCCTCGGGCACTCTGGGCTCGCTGATTCCGCCCTCCATTCTGATGATCCTCTATGGCATCTTCACCGAGGAATCGGTCGGCCAACTGCTCATGGCGGGGCTGATCCCCGGCATTTTGTCCGCCCTGATCTACATGGCCATGGTCTGGGTCCGGGCCCGCGCCAACCCGGAATTCGCGCCACGGGGGGAGGCGACGAACTGGACGCAGAAATTCATCGCCCTGAAAGGCACCTGGTCTATTCTGGTGTTGTTCATGATCGTCATGGGCGGCATCTATTCCGGCATCGTCACGCCGACCGAGGCCGCCGCCGCCGGCGCGCTGGGCGCCTTTGTTCTGGGTTTCCTGGCCCGCCGGCTGACCCTGGCGACGGCCCGCGACGCACTGGTGGAGACGGCGCGGCAATCGGCCAATATCTTCGCCCTGGTTCTGGGCGCGAAATTGTTCGTCGGCTTCATCGCCCTGACCGGCGTCGCCGCCGAATTGACCCTCTGGGCCGGTCACCTGGACGTGCCCCCGGTTGTCATCCTGTTGTCCCTGTCGGTCATTTACATCATTCTCGGCACCTTCATGGACCCCTTGGGCATGATGCTTTTGACCCTGCCCGTGGTAACGCCGGTGATCCAGGATCTTGGCTACGATCTGGTCTGGTTCGGGGTCATCATGATCAAGTTCCTGGAGATCGGCCTGATCACCCCGCCGGTCGGCCTTAACGTCTACATTCTGAAGGGCGTGGTGGGCGATGCGGTGCCCCTGGAGACGATCTTCAAGGGTATCATGTGGTTCCTGGCCATGGATGTCATAACCCTGGCCATTCTGATCATCTTCCCGGAGATCAGCCTTTGGCTGCCGACCATGCTGTTGCGCTAGCGCAATTTTCAATCAATTGAAATACGGGCATCCGGTTCGCTGTTCGCCGGACCCCTGGGAAATTTACCGTGAAGATACTGCGATGGCTTGAACGCACCCTGGTGGCGATGTCCGTCGGCGCCCTGATTTATTTGACGTTGCACATCTGCGTTTCGGTGACGGCGCGTTACCTCTTCAATTCGCCCATTCCCGATGATCTGGTGATCAGTGAATTCCTCATGGTTTTCATCGTCTTCCTGCCGCTCAGTTCGGTTCAGGCGGCGCGCGAACATGTCTTCGTCACCATATTCACGGAATGGCTGAGCAACCGGACGAAGGTGATGCTGGAGACCTTCGGGGTCTTTGTCGGCCTGTTCGCCTTTGGCGTTCTCAGCCTCGCTACTTTCGCGGACTTCCAGCACGCCTGGCACTACGGCTCTTATGTGACCGGGCTGTGGGAATTGGTTGAATGGCCGCCCAAGTTTGCGCTGTTCTTCGGCATTGCCCTTTTTACCCTGCGCCTGGCCGTCGATTTGGCGCAATCGGTCATGGGCATCGCCAAAGGCACGGCGACGGCGACCCGGTCCGAGGAAGACCGCATCCTCGACGCCGAATTGTAGCGTGAAAACATTCACGCATTACCATTGACACCGGCTGGAGTGATTAATCCCATGACGGAGCAACCCGAGACCCCAGAGACCGGCCCGAACAGCGCGCAATCGAAATATTGGAACGCCGCCGCCGGCGACCAATGGACGAGGGACCAGGTTGCCCAGGACCGGTTTTTAAGCCTGCTGACCGAACGCCTGTTTCACCACGCCGCCATTCAACCGGGCGAAAGAATTTTGGATATCGGCTGCGGTACCGGAGCCACGGCCCTGGGCGCCGCCAAGGCGGCGGGGACCGGCGGCGCGGTGCTGGGCATCGACCTATCCCACGCCATGCTGGGTCTGGCCCGGGCCCGGGCCGAAGCAATGAACGGCATGGAAAATTTGACGCTGGAAATCGCCGATGCGCAAAGCCATGCCTTTGCCCAAGGCGCCTATGATTTGCTGCAATCACGCTTCGGCGTGATGTTTTTCGCGGACCCCACCGCCGCCTTCGCCAACCTGCTGGGAGCCTTGCGGCCCAGCGGCAGGATCTGTTTCGTCTGCTGGGGCCCGCTGGCGGAACATCACTGGTTCAGAATTTCGGGCGCCGCCGCCGTCAAATTCCTCGGCGAACCGGACCCCACGGACCCCCGCGCGCCAGGCCCGCTGGCATTCGCTGACCCTGATTACGTGACCGGAATATTATCCGAAGCCGGTTTCGTGGATGTTCGGATCAGCTCGGAGACCCGTGATCTGCTCGGCGCGGCCAGCGCCGCCGAGGCGGCCGGCAATGCCTTGCAGCGGGGCCCCGCCGCCAGGTTGATCGCCGCGCACGACCCGCCGCCCGAAACCATCGCCGCCATTCGTGCCGAGATTGAGAAAGGACTGTCGAAATATCATGGTTCCGGCGGCGTCAGGGTCCCGGCCGGTCTGCATTTCGTCCACGCCCGGCGCGCCTAGAGCATTTTCGGGATTGCAATGGTCGATCAAGGCCGCGACGGCGGCCCGGCGCTTATGCGCCGCCCGCGCGGAGCGGTGCGCTCTTGCGCACAAGCGTGAGCGAAAAGAGCCAGGCCCGAATCATTCAATTTCCAAATTGGCCTAGCAGTCTAAAGATCGGCGTATTTATCTATGATGTCGCGCCAATTCTTGACGTCGTCGGGGTTGGAAATCCTGGTCGCCAGGCCGGCCATGGGCGTCACCGGCACCAATAGGCGGCCGACGCCGGCGGCGGCGAGGGCCGGGATTTCGTCCATGTCATCGGGCAACGAGGTCGTGATTTCCAGGGCATCAGGGTCGCGGCCACATTCGGCGGCGCTGCTCCGGGCCAGGGCGATCAGATCGGCCGGGGCGCCGCGAGCCGGAAAATAGCCGTCGCCTAGACGCCCGGCCCGGCGCGCGGCGGGGCGGGAATGGCCGCCAACGATTATGGGGACGGTGCCGTTGATGGGTTGGGGCCGGCAATAGACGCCATCGAAACTGGCGTACTTGCCATTGTAACTGGGCTTGTCCTGACTCCACAGGGCCTGCATGGCGGCGACATAGTCGTCGGTCCGCGCGCCGCGGTCCTCGAAGGGCACGCCAAGGGCCTCGAACTCCTCGCGCAGCCAGCCCACGCCGATGCCCAGTAGCACCCGCCCGCCGGACATCAGATCCAGCGTCGCGATCTGCTTGGCGGTGATCACGGGATTGTGCTGGGGCAGGATCAGTATGCCCGTGGCCAGATTGATGCGGGAGGTCGCCGCCGCGACATAGGCCATCCAGATCAGGGGATCGGGCAGGGGAACATCATCATGGCCGCCGGCCATCTTGCCGTCATCGGAGTAGGGATAGGCGGATAAGTAGCCTGCCGGGACAACGGTATGTTCCACGGTCCAGGCGGACTCGAAACCGGCGTCCTCTCCCGCCTGCACCAATTCCACCGCCAGCGCCGGATCAATGTAGCGGCCCGTATTACAATAACGTAAACCGAATTTCATGGTTCATCTCCCAAACTGTCTGGCCGCCATCATGGGCGCGGAGGCGGGGGTAATCAACCTCTCCCCAGCAGTATCGACGCCGCCATCCATAACAGCCGCAGGCCGAGAAGGGTCAGCAGTATGGTCAGCGCCAGCCGGAAGCGGCCTTCGCCCATGCCATGCAGAACCCGGCGCCCCACCAAGGTGCCGACAACGCCCGTGGCGACCATGCCGGCGATCAGGGGCAGATAGGGCGCATAGTTGAAGCCGAGGATACCGAACACGGCGATCTTCAGGCCATGCTGGAAGACCATGCAGCCGGCCTGGGTGCCCACGTGGGCCATGCGGTCCAGGTTCAGAGTCTTGATCACCGCCGCCACGAACGGCCCCGTGCCGCCGATGAACATGGTCAGAAAGCCGGAGATGCCGCCGCCCAAAAACAACGTGGCGCGGCCCAGGCCGAGGGACCCCTTGCTCCACGCCGACCACAGAACGAAAATGCCAACCGCCAGGAACAACAGCCAATCGGGCAGCCGCACAGCGATCAGACCGCCCATCACGGCGCCGATCAGACCGCCAAGGGTCATGGGCAACAAGACCGGCAGGTAGATATAACGGGCCATGACGGCGGCCCGCGAGATGTTGGAGCCGATCTGCACCACGCCATGGATGGGCACCAGGGCGGCGGCCGGCAGGATGGTCGCCATCACCGCCAGCAGAACCATGCCGCCGCCCAGGCCGAAGGCGGCGGAAATGAACGATGTCACCGCGCTCAACCCCAGCAGGCAAAGGGCGATCCAGGGCGCCAAATCACCGGGCAACAGCCCGGCCCAGTCGGCCGGGTTCAAGCCGATGCTCTATCCGGCTTCCGCAAGGCGGTAAATTCGGGTGGCCGTGTCATGAAACAGTTCGGCCTTTTCCCCCGCCGTGTAATCGGCCGTCAGGCTCTTGAAGCTGTTCCACAGCACGTTGTAGCTACAGGTACACATATCCACGGGGAAATTGGATTCGAACATGCACCGCGCCGCGCCGAACTGCTCAATTGTATGTTCGTAGTAGGGCCGGGTCGCCCGCATCAATTCTTCCGAACTGGGCGGGCGGTCCTTTTCATGCCAGCCGAAACCGTTCAGTTCCATATTGATGCCGCCCAGCTTGGCCACCACATTCGGGCATTTAGCCAGTTCCGTGATATCGGCCCGCCATTGGGCGAAGTTCTCTTCCAGTTTGCCCCGGTACGGCCCGATCCCGACCGGACCGCCGAAATGATCCAGAATGATCGTGGTATCGGGAAAGGCCTGGGCCAGGTCCGTCAACTCTCCGATCTGGGTGTGGTAGCACCAGCCTTCAAAGCTCATGTCATGGCGCGACAGATGGGCGAAGCCCTGGCGGAAATTATCCTGTCGATACAAATGCTCGGGCGGTTGGCAACGGGCGTCGGGCACGTCGGGCGACGGATCCCAGGTGCAGGAATGACGGATACCGCGGAAACGCCCGCCGCCCGCCTGGACATGCGCTTCCAGCACTTCGGCCACGTCATCGCCCAGACACAAGTCCGCATGACCGACGATGCCGGCGGCGACCCGCGCCGTGCCGTACAGCCCCGATGCGCTCATGGCGGCGATACCGTTGACGAAGGCGGTCTCGTTGACCATGCGCCGGGGCGAGGGATCATTGACATCAATCATGGCCCCGCATTCGATGAACACGGTGGAGACCACGTTATGACCGCAATTCAGGTCGACGAGAATTTCGTCCAGCAGATAACGCTGGGCCACGCGGGTATGATTGAAGTCCCAAAGATGGTGGTGCGGATCGCAGATCGGCAGGCCGGGATCAATGGTCTCCTCCTCCCCCAGGGCCAGCCAATCATGGTTCGTCGCCTTCGCCGCCATCGATATTTCCTCCTCAAGGCAGATTTTCCCGACAGGTTTGTCCAGCGCGATGATTTGGTCAAGCGAATTGGCTGACATGATAGGATGGTCTTCCCAAATAGCTGACCCAGGTGCCGACCAACCATGCCCGACGCCCCACGGACAAACCCGGAAAGCGATGCCCTGATCGACGCCATCACTGATCTGCTGTCGCCGCTTTTGAATGCCATGGAGGCGCTGGGCTATGTGGGCCGCCGCCTGCATCCACCGCATTTGGCTGAGCTGGCGGTAAGCGTGGCGGAGGTGGACCAGCCGCTGCGCCAGGGCCTCGAAGGCTTCCGCGCCATCGCTTGGCCGGAACATTTGACGGAATTCGCGAAAAATATGGAGCTGGCGGCGAATGCGGTTTGTCTCGGCTTCGATGGCTTGCGGGAGGCCGCCCAGGCGTTCGACGGCACCTCTCGGGCCTATCGGGCGATCCGCCAGAACGCCAAGGCTTACGCGGCGCTTTATCCGGCCGCCACCATGCTGCCGCCCCTCAATCGCTTTTTCCTCGACGATGCCGGGCGCGGGGACGAGGCGTTGGTGGAGAAACTGGCCAACGCCGATAGTGGCCGGGAAAACGTCGGCATCCTACATGCCGGCAACGACACCAGCAAAGGCATGGGCACCCGCGGCGGCTTTTCCATATACGTGCCGGAGTATTATGACGAGGCCGACGCCTATCCCCTGATCATGGCGCTGCACGGCGGCAGCGGCCATGGTCGGGATTTTCTGTGGACCTGGCTGCGCCAGGCGCGAAGCCGGGGCGCAATCCTGGTCACGCCGACCTCGCGGGAGGGCACCTGGTCGTTGATGACGCCGGAAGCCGACACCGCCCAAATCGAGGGGCTGGTGAAATTCGCCCAGGAACAATGGCACATCGATGCCAGCCGTCTGCTGCTGACCGGGATGAGCGACGGCGGCACTTTTACCTATATCTCGGGACTGGGTGAAAGCTCGCCGTTCACCCATCTGGCGCCGATCTCGGCCTCTTTCCATCCGCTTTTGCTGGAGATGATGGACCCGGCCCGCATCAAGGGGCTGCCGGTCTATTTGACCCATGGGGCGTTGGATTGGATGTTCCCGGTCCAACTTGCCCGCGACGCCCAAGCCACCCTGACCGCCGCCGGCGCCGATTTGCTCTACCGCGAGATCGCCGATCTGTCCCACGCCTATCCCAGTGACGAAAACGCCCGCATATTGGATTGGTTCTTGAATGCCGATTGATTTTTCTGGCGACGTAATGTTTATATAAACCGCAGAAATTAGTGAAAAAATTTAGTAAAATCTTTAATTAAATACTACGGCACCAAATTTAAAATACTAGTCGCTAAATTTAATTTTTGCCCTTGTTTCCAATTTGGCGGCAAACGTATAGAAGGGTAGCGGAAGCAAATTGGGAGGAGTGACCATATGATTTACGAATTACGCATCTATCACTGCATGCCGGGCCGTCTGCCGGACCTGTTGAAGCGGTTCGATACCATCACTCTGGCGCTGTGGGACAAACACGGCATCCGTCAGGCCGGCTTCTGGACCACCTTGGTTGGCGAATCCAACCAGGACCTGACCTATATGCTGGCCTGGGAATCAATGGCCGAGCGGGAACAGAAATTCGGCGCCTTCGCCGCGGATCCCGAATGGCTGGAAAAGCGCGCCGAGACGGAAGCCAATGGCCAGATCGTCGCCTCGCTGAGCAGCCAATTCCTGGCGCCGACCGCCTTTTCCTCCGTGCAATAATAATAATGATCAACGCCGCCGACGCAGCGCATGGTTTTCGATACGGATGCGGTGGCCCAGCAGCAGGGCGTTGAGGATCGAAAAGGTGACCGCGATGTTGTAGGCCGAAAAGGCCAGGGGCAGCGCGGCGATTTCAACAATGACGATGAAATAGTTCGGATGGCGGAGCCACCGATAAGGACCGGTCGTGACCAAGGGCGCCTCCGGCAGGCTCAGGATTCGGGTTGTCCAAAACGGCCCCAGGCTCCATAGAACCCAGAACCGGCCGATTTGCGACAACGCAAACAGCCCCAGCCACCACAAATTGATGCTGGTGGCCGGGCCGGTCGAGATGGCCAGGGCCGCCAGCCAGCCGCCATGCACCAGGAAAAACAACGGATAATGTCCACGGCCCGCCTCGACCGCGCCCCGTGCCCGTAAACGCGCTTCGTTGCGGCGGCTGTAGAGCAATTCGCCTAGGCGCTGGGCGGCCACCAGGGTCAGGATGATCCAGGCGGTCAAGCCGTCTCCATCAAGGCGAAGGCGGCGGTGAAGCCCGGCCCCATGCTGGTCAACAAAAGGCGCTGTTGGGGCGCCAATCCGGCGGCGCGCAAGTCTTGCAGCACGAACAGCACGGTGACGGCGGACATATTGCCATGCCGGCGCATGACCTCCCGCGGCACCGCCAGGCCGCCGGGGGCCAGGCCGAAGACGACTTCCAGGGCGTCCAGAACCTTGGCGCCGCCGGGGTGGGCGACGAAATGATCGATCTGCTCGCGGTCAAGGCCGTGGCGGTCGAGAAATCCATCCAGGGCAGCGCGGAAATCCTGTTCGATGATAGTTGGGATGTCGCGGGAAAATATCACCCGCAGGCCGTCGTTGCCCGCATCCCAGCCCATGACATCGAGAGTATCCGGCCAGGTGTGTTCGCCCCACGCCGTCACCGCCGGGCCGCTCCCATGGGTGGAAATCACGGCGCCGGCGGCGCCGTCGCCGAACAGGGCGGTGGCGATAATATTGCTTTTGCTGCGGTCGCCGTGGCGCAGGGTCAGGCTGCACAATTCGACCACCAGCAGCAGAACCTTGACCCCCGGCTGCCCTTGCGCCAGGGCGGCGGCCCGGCTCAGGCCCTGGACACCGCCGGCGCAGCCCAGGCCGAAGATCGGCAGGCGCTGGACATCCTGGCGAAAGGGCATGCGCTGAAGCAGCAGCGCATCCAGGCTGGGTGTCGCGATGCCGGTCGATGATACGGTGACGATCATGTCGATTTCGCCGGCCGTCAGGCCGGCATCGCCGATCGCGGCCTCCGCCGCCCGTTGCAGCAATTCGCTGGCATGATGCAGATAGAGGCCGTTGCGTTCCGCGAAATCATGGGGTTGCAGATACCACTCCAGCGGTTGGCAGGTATTGCGGGTATCGATCGCCGTGTTGCCGAATATCCGGGCCAGGCGTTGCGGGCTCATCTCCACCGCCTGGCGGGAAAAAAACCGCGCGGCGGCGGGCAAGGCGTCCGCCTGGCGCATAAGATGATCCGGTACCGCCGTCGCCAATCCGTTCAGCCTTGCCGGTATCACCATGGCCTTGCTCCATACTTGCCCGCTTCGTGCTAACTAACCATGGGCCCGACGCCAGGCAAGTAAATTGAGCCGTCGCGGCCTTTGGTATTTTCCGGGAAATTGCGTATTCTTGCAGGCCAAGCGTTTTACCTGGAGGAAATGGGTTTGCCGTACCGTATGATCGTGCCGCCGGACAATGGCATCGGGCCGGATATCGCGGGCCAGGGCATCCAAGCCGTCTCCACGACCGAAATGACCGAAATGACCGCAGCGGTGTTGGAGGAATTGCACCGTCGGCATGATGCATAACCATAACCCAGAAACTGGAAAGGCCATCTCATGAGCACAGGAGTTATTTCAGCGGACTGCCATATTGATTTGATCTGGTTGCCGCCGGATCTTTTCACCGACAATGCGCCCGCGGCGATGAAGGACCGCCTGCCCTACGTCACGAGTGGTCCCAAGGGACCGGTCTGGGTGTCGAAAAACGGCAGTCAGTTCGGGCTGCAAAACGGCATGGGTTCGGCGGGGCGTGAATATGTTCCCGGCGTCATCCACCGCTCCGACCGCATGGCCGAACAGGGCCTGTATGAAGACGGCAAAAACGGTATCCGCCGCCTGACCGAGCCTGATCTGCGGATCAAGGACCAGGATCTAGACGGCGTGGTGGGCGAGGTGCTGTACGGCATTCTGGGCGCCGCGACGCGCCTGGACGATCCGCCGGCCGCCGTCGTCATGATGCAGATCTACAACGACTGGCTGGCTGATTTTTGCGCCACTCATCCGGACCGCCTGGCCGGCATCGCCTCCATTCCCGGCCATGATATCGAGGCGGCGGTGGCCGAGATCGAGCGCGTGGCCAAGCGCGGCGGGGTTAGCGGCCTGGAAATTCCCTCCGTCCCCGACGGCAAGCCGCTGTATCACAAGCATTGGGATCCGGTGTTCGCGGCCGCCGCGGCCTCGAAATTGCCCCTGCATTTCCATACCGGAGGCGGCACCAAGGCGCCGGACTTCGAGGCGATGGAGCCTCTGGAGGGGCGGCAGGCCTTTGCCGTCTTCATCACCGCATTTCAAATGCTGATGTCCAATAAGCTGATGGAGATCATCTTTGGCGGCAAACTGGAGGCGCATCCGGACCTGAAAGTGGTGATAGGGGAAAGCGGCATCGGCTGGATTCCCTATATCCTGGAGCATATGGATCTGGAGTGGGACGATCAGTTCAAGGATCTGACCCTGAAGATGAAGCCGTCGGAATATTGGTACCGGCAATGCTACGCCACCTTCCAAAGCGACCCGGTGGGCATGAAGCTTGTGGATAACCTGGGCGAGGACAACATCATGTGGGGCTCCGATTTCCCCCATCCCGATGGCATCTGGCCCGACAGCCAGGAATTCATCGAGCGGGAAATGGGCCATTTGCCGGACACGATCCGGAAGAAGACGACATATGACAATGCGGCGAAACTATACGGTTTCCCGCCACGGTGAAGGCGAAATCGCCACCCTGGGATGAAACAACCACCCTGGCCGATCTGCCGCGTCTGGCGGCGGAGCGCTGGGGCGGGCGCGAGCCGTTATCCTTCAGGGACGAGCGGCAAAGCTTTGCCGACATATCGGCCCGGACCGATCAGGTTGCCCGCGGCCTGATCGCGGCCGGCGTGGGCGTGGGCGAGCGGGTCGGCGTCTGGTTGAACAATTGCTCCGAATGGATCCATCTGCTTTTTGCCATCGCCCGGATCGGCGCCATTCAGGTGCCCATCAACACCCGCTTTCGCACGGCGGACGCGGCCTATGTCATTGCCCAGGCGGAATGCTCCACCTTGATCACCCACGACACCTCCGGTCCCATCGACTATTGGGCGATGGTGCGGGAGATGGTGCCGGACGATGAGCGGCGCCGGGATGGCGCGGTCAGGGCCAAGAAATTCCCCGATCTGAAGCGGATCATCATCAAGACGGCCGACGCCGGGGCCGGGGCGCCCTTCGGCACCCAGGCCTGGGCGGAGGTCGCGCAAAACGGCGATGACGGCCTGAACGGCGAATTGCAACGGCGCGCGGCGGCGGTCCGGCGCGCCGACCCCGCCTTCATCATGTACACCTCCGGCACCACGGGGTTTCCCAAGGGCGTGGTGCGCGGCCATGGCTTCCTGCGCAACCAGACCGACCGGGTCCGCATCCTGGGCACCACCGCGCGGGATGTGGTGTACAACTACCTGCCGTTGTTCCACATCTTCGGCTATCTGGACGGTCCCATGCTATCCATGGCCACGGGCAACCGGCAAATATTGACCGAGACCTTCGACCCCGAGGCCTGCCTGGACGCCATCGAGGCGGAGGGCGTGACCCAAATCTCCGGCTTCGAGACCCACGTCAAGGCGCTGATCGAGGCCCAGGAGCGGCGGCCGAGGGATCTATCCTCGCTCCGCACCGGCACCTTCGGCGTCGGCACCGCCAGCGCCGTGCCCGTCTACCGCAAGGCCCTGGAAGTGCTGGCGCCCCTTTGGCCCATCGCCGCCTATGGCATGACCGAGATTGGCGGCAACGCCTGCCTGTCGTTTCTCGATTCCACCGCCGAGCAGGCTTGCGAAACCTCCGGCCATCCTTGCGACGGCTTCGAATTCCGCGTCATCGACCCCGAAACGGGAGAGGACCAGCCGCTCGAAGTGCCGGGCGAGATAATCATAAAAAGCTATAACCTGATGCTCGGCTACTACGACAAGCCGGAGGAAACCGCCCAATGTTATGACGCGGACGGCTGGTTCCATAGCGGCGACATGGGGTATCTGCGGGCGGACGGCTTTTTGCGCTTTCTGGGCCGCTACAAGGACATGCTGAAGATCGGCGGCGACAATGTCGATCCCTTGGAAGTCGAGGCCTATTTGCAGGGCCACCCGGACGTCGCCGAGGTTTCGGTGATCGGTCATCCCGACGAACGCCTGACCGAGGTCGCCGTCGCCTTCGTGGTGGCGAAAGCGGGTTGCCATCCCGGCGAGGATGAGATTTTGGGCTTTTGCCGGGGCAAGATCGCCTCGTTCAAGATCCCCCGGCATGTCTTGTTCCTGCCCGAACTGCCCATGACCTCCACCGGCAAGGTACGCAAGACGGAGTTACGGGACCGGGCCAGGGCCGATCTAGCGCCCGGCTAGACCATTTTCGGGATTGAAATGGGCGATTAAGGTCGCGACGGCGGCCCGGCGCTTAGGCGCCGCCCGCGCGGAGCGGTGCGCTCTTGCGCACAAGCGTGAGCGAGGAGAGCAAGGCCCGATTCATACAATCTCAAAATGGCCCTAGGCCGCGTACTTGCTGCATCAGCGCCTCCGCCTGGGTCGTGCCGGTTGCCTTTATTTTGAAACCGGC
>JAYGEB010000398.1:0-2217 GCA_046582595.1 Alphaproteobacteria bacterium
GAGTTGTATCTCCCGGTCTCAAGCCTTATTAACTGCGACGTGCTGAAACGTCAAGAGATGGTATCGCTGTACTGTCACGCCAGAGGTCGCGGGTTCGAGTCCCGTCACTCCCGCCACGAAGCATTCCAGAAAATTTGTAAATTCGAGGGCATGGCGCGGTGATATGGCGTCTGGATACCCCTCTGCGCGGTCGAGAAACCGAAGTCCGGTGACGGCAATTTGGTCCGGGCGATTATAGGGTTTTTAGAGGCCATATGGCATATTTCGCGTTCATGCGGTACAAAGGATGTTGCATGAAATCGAGGCGGCCATGTCAACGAAGAAATCAAGTAGAAATCCCGATACACCCAAACGGACGGTGCGGCGTCCTGAATCGGGCATGATTATCAAGGGCCCGCACACGACGTTGCGGGGTACCCATGTTTGGCGCGTGGGGTCGGGTGAGAATGCCCAGACGATTGTTACTTCGGCAACTTCGGTCTCAAGCTTAGACCACACTGTTACCCATCACCACGCGGCCTTGAAACGACTTGCCGAGCGGTAAGCGCCATTATCGGATCACGCTGGCCGACGCGTTGTCAGCGCATGACCGTGCCCTTCAGTTTGGAGGTCTAGAAGGCGTCATCGATATAGGCCGGATCGAGGCGGCTATCGCCAGACCGTATTCTGGCTACCATCGTCCCATCACTCACAAAGCGGCGGCATTAGTGGAGGCTCTCACGCAAAACCATGGCTTCACCGATGGCAACAAGCGCACTACCTACCTTTTGATGTATGTGCTTCTCGACAATAGCGACTATGAGCTCGTATTTTTCGAGAATGATATTTATTTTGAAATTGCGAATATGATCGTAGCCGCCGCCGACGGGCGGATGGCGTTCGATGATTTGGTGGTTTGGTTCAGGGGACATATCCGCCGCGTGGCGGATGAAACTTGATCGTTACTGGCCACACTAAAAGGGGACGCTTCCCTTTTTTCCCATCGAGCACCGAGGAAAAGAACCGTCCTCAAGAATCAAAGGGTGGCGTCCCCTTTTGCAGCCCTTTTGCTCATGCCATCCATGCCCAGCGCAAAGCGGACCGGGCCGTCGAGGGGGACGCGTCATGACCGCTGAAACCGCATTGCCAGATAGCCTAAATGTCCCGCCGGCGGGACAATTCGATCCTGCTGCCTGGCTGTCCACCATGGAGAGTATCGGTGCCAGGGTATATTGGTCCGAATGCGCGGTCGGCATAGACCATCCGCTGGGCTGCCGTGGCGCCTTCAACAAAGCCCTTGCCGAGCAGGTTGCCGCTGATCCCGGCAACGTAATCCTGGGCGCCTACCTGGAACAATACCGGCCTGATCTATTCGCGCCGGGCATGGGCCGTATCCGAAAATCGTCGGAGATACCGTCATGAGCGCCGCCGATATGAGCGCCGCCGATATGACGCCGCTGGAAATCAGCAACCGACCCCGATTTCAACAATTGCTAATGCAATGGTCGCACCTGGAAGACCGGGAAGCGGCGGACCGGTTGTTGCCTGAAATGACGGAACTGGCACGACGGGAGGGCGTGGCATGAGCGCGCCTGTAAATCCCGAAACCGAACTGCCCACCATTTCGGACCTGGAAACCCACATGCTGGATGCGGACGGCGCGGTGCAGGCTTTGGTGTTGCTGGCCGAGCATCCGCAAGACATCCAAAACAATTCCAACGCCATAATGCGGGCCTTGTGCCGATTGGAGGATCATCACAAGGAAATGCGCGACACTTGGGAGGCGGTCCTGAAACAGCGCCATGCGGAGCGGGCCGGAAGCTGAAAAGCGGCGAATTCGCCGCATTTGCCCCGCTGCCTTCGGGTGGCGGGGTTTTTTCGCGCTATGGCTCTATCACGCCGGACGTTGGCAGCGCCTGTGCCGATACGGAATTTGCGGAAAGCAACAGCGCCGCAGCTGGTGCCGCCACCGCGACCTTGCCGGCTTTTTTCAAGAATTCGCGCCGCTCGGCCTGTGCAGGCTCTTGCTCTTTGATGGTTTTCTCGTCCATGTCGCTAACCCTTTCAAATTCTGTCACGTACCCTCAGGCGTCGACCGATTATCAAGTATTAGGCAAAATGCGTGCCAAATATTGGAAACGAGCGATTTCAATGGGTTATCTGCCTATCGCCCACGCGCGCATTCAATAAGTGTAAAGAATCCCGACAGATTCGATGGGCAAGCCAATGAATAGGGTT
>JAYGEB010000012.1:0-4154 GCA_046582595.1 Alphaproteobacteria bacterium
GCCAAAAGCATGCGGCGGTGACGGAGGCATATGTCCTCGCCAGCGACGACGCCGCGAAAATTCTGGGTCCCGTTCGGCCCCGCGAACTGCTCGTCTGAATTCAGATAAATTTTCGGCGCTTTGGCGTGGGCGCGGCCCATCGACGTGGCGGCCGCGCGCCGGGCTTTATGATGGCGCCATGGTCCTTGGCGGCCTGGCCGATTGGCCGGACGGGAAGGGGGAGCGGGTGGCCGGGCGATACAACGCCGTTGGAAATCGTTTTAGGCCGAGGGCGGCGCCATCGCCCTAATGTACGGTGTGAGCATCCCCGCCACTCAGGCGGTGAAGTTCCTCAACCACGCCATACCAGGCGTATTGCTGGGCCACGTTCAAGGCCTGTTCATAACCGAGGGTTTCGATCAGGTTTTGCGCCAAGCCTTGGTAATGTTCGATCATCCCGGACATCGCTATACTCCTCATGCGCGGCCGCACCGCCGAAACCATAACGGCGCATGATTAACAAATTCTAAACGGCATTTTGAAAACCGGAAGGTCCGAAGCGTGATTTATATCTCTTCCTGGCGCACCATGGAGGCGCGGGCCGCCGAAATGGGCGCGACCCATGTCCTCTCATTATTGGGCATCGAAGGCGTGCCGGAAACACCCCGGGTGATCGATCCCGCGCGGCATTTGCATATTGAAGTCGACGATGTGCCGGCGTCCTATGCGGGCGATATCGAGCCCACCGCCGCGCATGTGCGCGCGTTCCTGGACTTTGCCGAAAAATGGAACCGGCAAGGCGCGATGTTCGTGCATTGTTATGCCGGCGTCAGCCGCTCGACGGCGGCGGCGTTGTGCATACTCTGCCATTACAATCCCGGCCGCGAGGTGGCGGCGGCCGCCGCCCTGCGCCTCGCCGCCCCCCATGCCAAGCCGAACCGCCGGATCATTGCGCTGGCCGATGGCGTGATGGGTTTGGACAACCGCCTGCTGGCGGCGGTCGAGGCCATGGGACCGGGGTTTTACGAAGGCGGTCCGACGCCATTGGTCGAGCTGTCGATGACGCTGCCGTAATTTTGGGGATGAAGCATGAAAGCCATTGTTTGCCGGGAGCTGGGGCCGCTGTCGGTTCTGCGTTTGGAAGATGTGCCCGAACCGGAACTGGGCCCCGGTCAGGTGCGCCTGAAGGTCAATGCCGCGGGCATTAATTTCGCCGATATCCTGACCGTCGAGGGCAGCTATCAGCACAAACCGCCCTTGCCCTTTATCGCCGGCTTTGAAACCGCCGGCGAGGTGATCGAAATCGCGCCCGGTGTCGTGAATATCGCCCTCGGCGACCGGGTCATGGCCGGCATCCGGCCAGGCGGCTTCGCCGAACAGGCCGTGGTCGATGCCCGAGGGGTGTTGCCGACGCCCGGCAATTTCGACGATGTCACGGCGGCCGCGTTCCGGGTCGCCTACAACACCGCCTATCACTGTTTGCTGCAACGGGGACAATTGCAGGCCGGTGAATGGGCCCTGATCCACGGCGCCACGGGCGGCGTCGGCCTGGCGGCGGTGGAACTTGCCAAATTGCACGGCGCCAAGATCATCGCCACGGGCGGCGATGACGGCAAGCTGGCGGTGGCGCGGGAGTATGGCGCCGATCATATCATCAATTACCGGCAAGGCGCGTTCCGTGATCAGGTCAAGGAAATCACCGGCGGGCGCGGCGTCGATGTGGTTTATGATTCCGTGGGCGGAGATGTATTCGATCAATCCCTGCGCTGCATGGCCTGGCATGGCCGTTTGCTGGTGGTCGGCTTTACCTCTGGACGGATTCCGACCCTGCGGGCCAATTACGCCCTAATCAAGGGTCTGTCGATTATCGGCTGCCGGGCTGGCGAATTCCGCCGTCATGATCCCGAGGGCGGCGCCAGAATGGACCAAGATCTGCTCGGATTGGCCAGCGCGGGCAAGCTGCGCCCCCATGTCTCCCACACCGTGCCGTTGGAGCGGGCGGTCGAGGGCATGCAACTGCTGCTGGACCGCAAGGTGATCGGCAAGGCCGTGGTCACAATGGGCTAGAGCAGTTCCGATCTATTGTGAATCACGGAGTGATTCTAAGTGATTGGAAAAACTGCTCTATCTTAAGAATCAGAGCATTTCAAATTCGGAAATGCTCTAGGAAATGCGCTAATATAAACGCATGCGCATTCTATACCATTTCTGGCTGTCGCCATTTTCCCGCAAGGTCCGCATTGCCTTGTTCGAAAAAGGCCTTGAGGCTGAACTGGTGGTGGAAAAATATTGGGACCGGCGCCCCGAATTCCTAGCCCTGAGCCCGGCCGGCCAGGTTCCCGTGTTGTCCGAACCCGATGGCGCCATCCTGTCCGACAGCCAGGCCATCGTCGAATATCTGGAGGATTGCCAGCCGGAGCCCAACCTGTTGGGCCGGGAGCCCCTGGAGCGGGCCGAGTGCCGCCGGTTGATCGCCTGGTTCGACGGCAAGTTCCATAACGAAGTTTCGGACCTTCTGTTGCGGGAAAAGCTGCTGAAGCGGTTCATGGGCATGGGCGAGCCGCGCTCCGATCTCATCCGGGCCGGGCGGGAAAATATCGGCTACCACATGGACTACATCGGTTATCTGGTGGAGCGGCGGAACTATATCGCCGGCGAGGTCTTTTCCCTGGCCGACATCACCGCCGCCGCGCACCTCTCGTGCCTGGATTATCTGGGCGATGTCCCTTGGGAGCAGTACCGGGCTGCCAAGGAATGGTACGCCCGGGTGAAATCGCGCCCCTCTTTCCGCGCCATTCTGGCCGATCACATGCCCGGCCTGCCGCCGCCACGGCATTATGCCGACCTCGATTTCTAAATCCGCCGAAGAAGACCACGCGGGACTGGCCGCCGACCTGCGCCGGGAGGCCCGCGCCCTTGGTTTCGATGCCGTCGGCATTACCGGCCCGGACGCCATTCCACGGGCCGGCGGTCGGCTGCAACAATTCCTGGCCCTGGGACGGCAGGGCGATATGGATTGGCTGGCGGAAAAGCTGGAGCGCCGCCGCCATCCCAACGCCCTATGGCCCGGCGCCCGCGCGATCATCATGCTGGGCCTCAATTACGGCCCCGATGACGATCCATTGACGCGCTTGGGCCGGGCGGGGAAGGGCAATATCTCGGTCTATGCGGCGCGCAAGGATTACCATGTCGTGGTCAAAAAGCGGCTGAAGGCCCTGGCGCGGTGGCTGCTGGCCCGGGCGGGCGGTGAATTGAAGGTCTTTGTCGATACCGCCCCGGTGATGGAGAAACCCCTGGCCCAGGCCGCCGGTCTGGGTTGGCAGGGCAAGCACAGTAATCTGGTCAGCCGGGATTTCGGCTCCTGGCTGTTCCTGGGCAGCATCTTCACGACCCTGGCGCTGCCGCCCGATGGCGGGGAGACGGATCATTGCGGCGGCTGCCGGCAATGTCTGGATATTTGTCCCACGCGGGCCTTTCCCGCACCCTATCAATTGGACGCCCGGCGCTGTCTGTCCTATCTGAGTATCGAGCACCAGGGTCACATCGGGTTGGAATTCCGCAAGCCCATGGGCAACCGCATCTTTGGCTGCGACGATTGCCTGGCGGTCTGCCCCTGGAACAAGTTTGCCGTCACCGCTCACGAGGCCACCATGGCGCCGCGCCCAGCCCTTGAGATGGCGGATCTGTCCAAACTGCTAGCCTTGGATGACGGCGCCTTCCGCCGCCTTTTCGCGGGTACGCCGGTTCGGCGCCTGGGCCGGGATCGTTTTTTGCGCAACGTCCTAATCGCGGCCGGCAACAGCCGTGATGACCGTCTATCGGCGCTGGTCGAGCCGCTGTTGCGCGATCCCTCTCCCCTGGTCCGCGCCATGGCGGTTTGGGCCCTTGCCCAATTGCGCGGCAACGCGGCCACCGCCGCCCTAGCCCAAAGTCATCTTGGTGGAGAGAGCGATGCGGAGGTACGCGCGGAATGGGCGGCGGTATTATCCCAATAGGCGTATTGGTGAAATTATGGACCGAATTTGGGGCCACGTAACAAGTATATGTCCTCAAACTTCTCCGCCCGTGTTCGTCGTCGCGGTGGTTAAAGCGACAGTTTGTTATGGGCGTCCAGGGCGGCGACTTTGTAGCATTCGGCCACAGTACCCGACTTAATAGGATAAAGCCCTGAAGTG
>JAYGEB010000098.1:0-1975 GCA_046582595.1 Alphaproteobacteria bacterium
GACACAATGGAGCAGGCTGATTGGCTTGTTTTTCAGGTGCTTTCGAAACGTAGCTCTTTGATGAAAAGTTTCATCAATAACCGCTACAAAGATCGACCGGTACTGATTAACTTCATGTCCGATTTCATCAATAGATTCCTAAATGACCCGCGACCGGAAATCGCGGCCTCATTTGACGCATTATTTGGGGGTGATTGGTACCCTGAATGGCAAAGCCTGATCGGGTTGGGACTTAGTAGAGAAGCTGCCGCGATCGAAGTTTATACGACCAGATTGAAGAAAGCAGGAAATTATGCGTTCGTCACGTCAACACGAATTCTCAAGCCCGGCGCGGATCGCTCCTATTTCCATTTGATATATGCAACTCGGCATTGGAAAGGCATTCAAGAATTTAGAAGGGTTGAAAAGAAGGCGGTTAAGGTTCAAGAGCGGATTAGAAATTTGAAAAATTACCATGCTCAAATTGATAGAACTGGCCAAGAAAGTCTGTTTTGCGACCAACTGGCGGATATGCCGACCAGCCGATTTGATGAAGAAAAGCAACTCCAGATTAATAGGGGATTTGAACAATTACTACGCGCGCTCGAAGCCAACCCAGAAGGCATCAAGTTCGGCCAATTACTTGGAGAAATCTTGCAAACACCATTGGTCTGGGAGAACGAACTCAAAACCTGGATCGGCACACTCAAACGACAAGGAAAAATCAACATCCCCGCATTGAAGCCACGGGAACGCGTTCCAAGACCCGAATACTTAATTATGCCGACAAACCTTTGAAGTTCTTGAGTTTCTTTGCCGCTATCGAGCCCTTGCAAAAATTAATGTGAAGAAAATGCTCGGCGATCTTAAGGAAATGACGGCACCGCGGCACCCTGCCCGAGACCGAGTTCAAGGCCATGCGCGTCACCGACCAACGCGGCAAGGGCTGAGGGTTTAGGCCGACAAGTGTCCCTTGGCGCCGTTTGCGATATCGGACCGTATTGTGGGGACACGTAACAAGTACATGTCCCCACAATACTCCGCCTGAACGTCATTGGGGTGAATAGGGGGAAATGTACTTGTTACGTGTCCCCTTATTCATGGGTGCCCCGATTTTTTCAGGCCAGGTTTTCCTTCAGGAAGGCCAGCGCCTTTTGCCAGGCGTCTTCGCTGGCCTCCGCGTGATAGCGGTCCGGGTTGGCGATGGACTGGAAGGCGTGGCCGGCGCCGTCGTAGCTGTGGAATTCGTGGGCCACGCCGGCGGCGCTCAGGGCGGCGGACATGCCGTCCACGTCTTCGGGCGAGGGGTTTTGGTCTTCCCTGCCGAAGAAGCCCGCGACGGGGCACTTGATGTCGCCGGCCAGATCGATGGCGGGCGGGGTGCCCGGACCCATGGGCAGTTTGACCCGGCCGCCATAGAACATGGCGCAGGCGGCGAGCCGGGGCAGGTGGCAGGCGCCCAGCCAGGCCACCCGGCCGCCCCAGCAATGGCCGATGATGGCGATGCGTCCGCCATCGACGTCTTCCCGGGCGGCGAGCAGATCAAACGTCGTGGCCAGATCCAGGGCCGTCCAGTCGTCACGGAATGCCTCGCGTTTAAGCTCCATGCTCTCCGACTTGGGCCACCAGTGAAAGATGAACGGCACGGCCACGGCATAGCCGTTCTCGGCATAGCGCTCGGCCGTCTTCAGGGTGAATTCGTCGTTCTCGATGCCGGTATGGCCGATGGGAATATGCTGCGCCAGGATGATGCCGGGATGACGGCCTTCACCGTCGGGCTGAAACAGGAAAACCTCCATCTCGCTGTCTTGGACGGTGACGGTCTGAATGGCGTGCATGGTGGGGCCTTTCCAAGGAATCAATGATATTTCGTCCGGGGACCGGACAATCAGGCGGTTTTCGACGGCGCGTAGGGTTGGCGCAAGGCGCGTTCGACCAGTTCCAAGCGGTCCTGGCCGTAAAACATATCGCCGTCCACGAAATAGGTCGGCGAGCC
>JAYGEB010000133.1:0-13925 GCA_046582595.1 Alphaproteobacteria bacterium
CCACCACATCGTTGCTGCGCAACAACTCGATCATGCGACCAATTCCCCAATGCGCTCTTGCTTTCCCACCTCCCGATGCAGTCTATAGGGCCTAGCGCGGGGTGTCGCGTGGAACCAGAGGGATTTCGGTGGCGGACATCATACAGTTGGAAGGGACGGGAGCCCGGCGGGCCTCCATGGAGCCCTTGATGCAATTGGTGGGCGACGACCTGAGCAAGGTCAACCATGCGATTTTGGACCGCATGGACAGCCGGGCGCCGTTGATCCCGCAATTGGCCGGCCATATCATCGCCTCGGGCGGCAAACGTCTGCGGCCCATGCTGACCCTGGCTTGTACCCGGCTATGCGGCTATGTCGGGGAGCGCCAGATCGGTCTGGCGGCGGCGGTGGAATTCATTCACACCGCCTCCCTGCTGCATGACGACGTGGTGGACGAAAGCGATCTGCGCCGGGGCGATGCCACGGCCAACGTGCTGTGGGGCAATCAGCCCAGCGTTCTGGTCGGTGATTTTCTGTTCTCGCGCGCCTTCCAGATCATGGTCGCCGACGGCAGCCTGGAGGTCCTCCGCGTTCTGGCCAACGCCTCCGCCGTGATCGCGGAGGGCGAGGTCATGCAGTTGGAAACCATGAACAACGTCGAGATACCGGAGGAAAAATATCTCGAGGTCATCTCCGCCAAGACCGCCGCCCTGTTCGCCGCCGCCTGCCGCATTGGCGCCGTCATCGCCGGCCGGGGCGGGGTCGAGGAAGACGCCTTGGAAAGTTTCGGGCGCAATCTCGGCATCGCCTTTCAACTGATCGACGATACCCTGGATTATTCCGCCCAGCAGGCCACCTTCGGCAAAACCGTGGGCGACGATTTCCGGGAAGGCAAGGTCACCCTGCCGGTGTTATTGGCCTTCCGCCGGGGCGATGACGAGGAGCGCGCCTTCTGGCGCCGTTGCATTGGCGACGGCAAGCAGGAGGACGGCGACCTGGACCAGGCCGTGACCTATCTCCACCATCACGATGCCCTCCGCGATGCCATCGAACGGGCCCGCCACTATGGCGCCATGGCCCGCGACGGCCTGGGCATCTTCCCCGACGGCGAGGCCAAACGGGCGCTCATCGATGTGGTCGATTTCTGCATCGAACGGGCTTACTGAACTTGCCGCGGCCCCAACGGGGCGCTATAAGCACCCCTCCCGCCGCCTTGGCGCGCGGGCGCACATGATCGGAGTGTAGCTCAGCCTGGTAGAGCACCGTCTTCGGGAGGCGGGGGTCGGAGGTTCAATTCCTCTCACTCCGACCATTTTGAATTAATCCCGGTCTTCAGCGCTGCCATCGAGATAGGCCGCCAGATGGCTGCCGAGGTCGCGGGCGTCGTCGCCGGCGCCGTCGATGAGGGCCGATTTGCGGCGGCGCAGGAATTGCATGCCCATGAGGTACATGCCGGGCGAGGCATCGACCACGCCGCCGTCATGACGGATCAAACCCTTGCGGTCCAGCACCGGCACATCGAGCCAGGAATAGTCGGGGCGATAGCCGGTGGCCCAAATCACGGTCTTGATTTCGCCGCTGGTCAGATCCATGCCGAGCGGCGGCGAAGCCTCGACTTCGGTGGGCGGCAGGCGGTGCGCGGGATCGACTTCCCCGTCCATGCCGGATGCCTCGGCCCATTCATCGATGGTGTTCAAAAGCCGGTTCATCTTCAAATCGGACATTTTGCACATATTAAGCAGGGAGCCTGAAAACTGCGCCTGACCGTCACGGATACCGGCCATGCGGCCGACCATCTTCACCCCGATGGCGGTCAGGGCATTTAGGTCCAGGGTCGAGCGTTCGGGCGTGCCGGTCAACTGCAGGGAGGGCACCCGGCGCGCCCTGTTGATGTCCTCGATTTCGTCATAGCGTTCGTCGTGAACGCCGGCGACATCCATCCACCATTCAAGGTCGCGGCCCCGGTAAACACGGGGCGCGCGGATATGTTGGCCCACCGACATGGTCACCGGGCGGCCGGAAAGATGAATTTCGTGGGCCAATTGGGTTCCCGTCGCCGCGGCGCCGACGATCAGGACGCCGCCGTGCGCGAGCTGATCGGGATTGCGGTAATTGTTCGGCGTCAGCGCGGCAATTCCATCCGGCAGCGCCTCGGCGAATTTGGGCAGGGTGGAGATGTTGCAGGCCCCGGCGGCGAGTACCAGGGTTGGGCAGCGCCAATCGCCCCCCTCGGTCCGCACCAAATAGCCCGTGTCCTCGGCGGTCACGGACGTCACCGTGGTGTTGGTTCGCACCGGAGCGGAGATCAGCTTTGCATAGTCATCGATAAAGGCAATGGTCTCGGGCATGGTGCGATAGCCGTCGGGATCATCGCCCCGGTAGCCGAAGCCGGGCAGCCGGCTTTGCCAATTCGGCGTCAGCAGCCTGAGGGAATCCCAACGCTCGGTGCGCCACGAGTACGCGACCTCGCCACGCTCAAGCAAGACATGGTCAATCGAGCGCTCGGACAGGCAATAGCTCATGGCAAGCCCCGCCTGTCCGGCGCCGATTATGACGGTCGTGGTGGTAAGAACGGACACAACTCTCTACAACGCCGGTCGTGTTGGATTATTCTACTTCCACGGTGATGTTGGTCGGGTTTGCGACAATATCGTAGACGGCGGAAAGTTTCTGTGACTGGGCCACCAATGCCTCGATATCCTCGCGGTCCGCGTCGGCATCGATCTTGTAGGAAACCTTGATGCCGTCAAAACCATTGCGGATGTCGGGGTCCATGCCGAGAATGCCTTGCACGTTCATGCCGCCTTCGAGGGTCGCCGTGACCGAGTTCAACTGGATGCTCCGGTGCTGCGCCACCGCGGCGATGCCCGCCGTCAGACAAGAGGCCAAGCCCACGAGGACATATTCAATCGGCGCGGCGCCCTTATCGGCGGCGGCGAAAAGCTCCGGATGGTCGGCATCGAAGCTGAATTCGGTCTTATGGCTCTGCTCTTCGCCGAAGCCGAAAAAACCTTCGACGGTCGAACGGCTATGGGTGCCATCCTTCCACTCGCATGACGCCCGCCATTGAAATTTCGCCGCCTCGGGCGTCTCGATAATGGCTTCCCGGGCGCCAAGCAGCGCTTCCACATTGACGCCGTTTTGGACCGTGCTTTCAGAATCACTCATTAGTTTTCTCCCTGTTATCTTCCCAACATTTGGGTTCGTACAGATTAACGCAACCAAAATATTGTCCGCCCACGAACTGGAGCCAACACAAATCTCCCACAGCTGCCTTGAATTAGGTTCACCGGGCCAGTTGCCCGATCTGGCAGGGGCAATACTCGTGAATGTGCCCGGCATCTATCAAGGCGGATTATTAGCCGCCGCCCGCCCCGCGCAAGGAAAGCCGCCGCCCCGCGCAAGGAAAAAAGGATCCGGCAATGGCCGCGGCGCGCGCCTCGATTGACACCGGCCCCCGGAAGCTTGAATAATTTGGCAAGAAAGTCCGGATTTTGACTTGCGAGGGAACCATCCGATACAAATGTCAAAATGTACGGAATGGTTTGTAACGTAAATCGTGGCATGGCTGATCCAGAGAAGATTCGAGAAATCGTCGAGCGGAATGTCAAGTTTCTGGCTTTGAAACCGGACCGGGGACATTTAACCGCCACCACCACGGCCCGAATGGTCGATGGCCTGCGTTGCGAGATCGGCGAAGGATCATGGAAACTGACGGCGGACCTTCCCGTCAAGGCGGGCGGCGAGGAAACCGCGCCAACGCCCGGCATGCTAGGGCGGGGGGCGCTGGCAAGCTGCCTCGCCATCGGCATTACTCTGTGGGCCGCGCGGATGGGCGTTCACTTGGATGGACTTGAAGTAGAGGTCGAGTGCGACTTCGATGCCCGTAGTGAATTGGGCGCCAACGATGATATCCATGCGGGCTATAAGGAAATCCGTTATTCCATCGCGATCGACAGTCCCGCATCGGCGGAGGCGCTTGCTGAATTGCTGGACAAGGCGGAGCGCCACAGCCCGTATTTGGCTGTTTTCAGCCGCGCGCATTCGCTGGAGCGTGTCGTGCGGTTGAATGGCAAGGAGATCTGACAGGGATATGGATGCGAGGCTGCAACGGCGCGTTCAACGATACGGCTGGGACAAGGCCGTGCATGACTACGAGGCGGGCTGGCGGGTACAGCTTGAGCCGGCGCAGTCGCTCATGCTCGCCCTGGCGGCGCCACGGCGCGGCGAAAGGGTGCTGGACGTGGCCTGTGGCACCGGCTTGATCAGCTTTCGCATCGCCGATGCGGTGGGCGAACATGGCGCGGTTGTCGGCGCCGATATCTCGGGCGAAATGGTCGAGGCGGCGCGCAGAACGGCCATCGAGCGGGGCGTGGGAAATGCCGCCTTCGAGCGCTTCGACGCCGAGGACATGAAACTCGAGGGTGAACCTTTCGACGCCGCGGTCTGCGGCCTGGGCCTGATGTACCTCCCCGATCCGGTGCGGGGGCTGCAAGAAATGCGCCGGCTCCTCAAGCCCGGTGGACGCGCCGCGGGGGTGGTATGGGGGGCGCGCACCAAATGCGGCTGGGCGGAAATTTTCCCAATCACCGATGCCCGCGTCGCCTCCGAAGTCTGCCCGATGTTTTTTCATCTTGGCACCCAGGACATGCTGGCGCGTGGTTTCACAGAGGCCGGGTATGAGGATATCCGCACGGAACGGCTGGAGGTCAAACTTGATTTCGCAAACGGGGACGATGCCCTGAGCGCGGCCTTCCGCGGCGGCCCGGTGGCGCTCGTCTACAACCGTTTCGACGATGCCACCAAGCAGGCCGTGCATGCGGAATACCTCGCCTCGATCGCGGCCTACCGGGTTGGCGAGGGGTATCGGATCCCGGGCGAGTTTGTCGCCGTCGCGGGCATCAATCCGGGCGGTTGAGCTTGCCAAGAACGGCTTCGCGGGTTCGAATTCCCGCGACGGCGGGATTTTCTCCTCCCGCACCCATGAGATACGGGCGGGGGTGGAATTGGTAGGCGCCGGAATCATGCTTTCTTAACCAATTCGGCTCAATCTCGTGGTCCATTCATTCCCATTGTTTCCAGCCGGGCAAAGGCATGTCGGCACAGTTAAGCAAACTTGAAAACCTGATCGAGGTCGCCCAAGAAGCTTCTTCCGACAAGCGGCGGGAGTTGTTGGAAGGGGTTACCGATCTGTTCCTCGATCCGGGCCCGGGGCTGAATGCCGGGGAACAGAACATTGCCGCCGAGATCCTGAGCCAGGTCGCGGCGGAGGTCGAGGGCGACGTCCGTGCCCGCCTGAGCCACCGCCTGGCCAGTTTGGACAACGCGCCCGTTGAGTTGATCCGGCAATTGGCCAATGATGAAATCCAGGTCGCCCGCCCGCTTTTGGAACGTAGCGGCACCTTGAGCGAGCGGGATTTGATCAATATCATCAACCGTCGGGGCCGGGAGCACCAACTGTCCGTCAGCCGGCGGGCCAAGGTCAGCGCCGGGGTATCCGACGCCCTGGTGGCCAAGGGCGATGACGAAGTGGTGATGGCCCTGGTCAATAACAAGGGCGCCCAATTTTCCCGCGGCGCCATGGAAACCATCGTTGAGCGTTCGGAATCCAGCGCCGCGCTACACGAACCGCTGTTGAACCGGCGGGATCTGCCGCCCGATCTGATGCATGAAATGTTTTGGTGGGTCGGTTCCGCGCTGAAAAAACATATACTGACGACGGCCCATGTGGATGAGGCCGTGGTCGATGCCATGCTGGCGGATGCCCAACGCGGCATGGCGATGGAGGCGGAAGAAGATGAGAACGAGCTGAGCCGGGTGGAACGCGCCGCGCGCCGGCGCATGCGCCTGGGCCAATTGAACCAGGATGCCCTGGTGCAATATTTGCGCCGGGGCCAGGTGCCGGAATTCATCGCCGCGCTGGGCTATCTGACCGAGGTTGATCACAAAACCGCCCGCCGCATCGTCTTTACCCCTGGACACGAGGCCGTGGCGGTGGCCTGCCGGGCCAAGGGCTTCGATCTGTCGACCTTCTCCACCATCGTGCTGTTGCTTGACGGCGTCTCCGAGAACGACGCCAAGAACGGCGTACGGAAGCAACTGCGCCGGCCGGAAAAAGTCGCGGAATTGTTGGAATTGTACAAATTGGTCCCCATAGAAAGCGTGAAACGCGCCATGCGGTTCTGGGCCATTCGCCAGCAAACTCTCGATGACGCCGCGACAAACCTTTAGAGAAATTTTCAATAAATCAAGGTCGCTTTCGCGACCGAAGTAATTGATTCAATCGCTCTATTCTTAAGAGTCCGAGCGCATTTTCTTCGAATGCGCTCCAGCCCGGCTTGATCCGGCCAATGACGGGCCTATGTTGTCCTTCCACATTCAAGAGGGAGGCCGCGCCGATGGCGGAGCAATGGTTTCGGGAAACCCTGCATCCTGAATTACAGGCCGGTATCCGGATTGATCGGTTGATCCACCAGGGCCGAACCAAATTTCAATCGGTATTGCTGTTCGATAATGCGCTGTTGGGGCGGGTCTTGGTTCTGGACGATGTGGTGCAGACCACGGAACGGGACGAATTTATCTATCACGAGATGTTGGCGCATGTGCCCTTGTTGGCGCTGGAACGCCCGGCCGAGGTTTTGATCATCGGCGGCGGCGATGGCGGCTGCCTCGAAGAAGTCCTCAAGCATCCCGTGCAAAGGGTCACGCTGATCGAACTGGACCGCGAAGTGGTCGATCTGGCGCGCCGGCATCTGCCTATGATCTGTGGCGGCGCCTTTGACGATCCGCGCACGGAATTGCGTATCGAGGACGGCGCCAGGTTTCTGGCGGAGAGCGAACGCCACTTCGATGTTATCATCATCGATTCCACCGACCCGGTGGGGCCGGGTGCCGTCCTGTTCAGTCCCGAATTTTACCGCGATTGCCGGCGCTGTCTCACGCCGGGGGGAATTCTGGTGACGCAGAACGGCGTGCCCTTCATACAGGGCGAGGAGATGGCCGCGTCGGCGCGTTCGTTTGCCGAATTGTTTCGCCATTCTAGCTTCTACTTCGCCGCCGTGCCCAGCTATATGGGCGGCGTCATGGCCTTCGGCTGCGCCAGCCAGGACACGGACGCCGGGGCCGTGCCGGCGGCACAATTGGCGGCCCGGCTTGAACAACGCGGCTTGGCTCCGCGGTATTACAGCCCCGCCATCCACCTGGGCGCTTTCGCCTTGCCGCCCTATTTGCGCGATCTCATTCGATAGAGCGGCTTAGACAGACCGCCAGGCGACCGGCCAGGGCGGCGTTGGCGATGGCCAGGGCGCCGTTCAGGCGCAGGGTTTGATCCTGGGAGGCCTGGCGCATGTGCGACAGCACGAAGGGCGTCAGCGCGGCGCCCGAAATTCCGGCCGCGGCGGCGGCGCCATTGGCGTCCTGGACCAGGGTTTCGACCACGTCGGCCGCCATGGCCAGCTCGGCGGGCGGCGGATTGCAGACCAGGGCGCCGCCGGCGTTGGGCAAGGACCAGTGGTTTTGCAAGGCTTGGGCCAGCGTCCCAAGATCGTCAAAGCGAAAGCCGACCGATAGGCCGCTGTCCGCGGTGTAAAAGGCCGGGAAACGGTCGCAGCCAAAGCCGAGGACGGGGACGCCCAGGGCTTCCAGGGTTTCCAGGGTCGTGGGCAAATCCAGCAAGGATTTCGCGCCGCTGCAGATCACCGCCACGGGGGCCCGCGACAGGGCCAGCAGATCGGCCGAAATATCGATGCGGGCCGCCGCGGCGTTACCCTCGATATCCCCCATTGGCCGCATGACCCTATGCACGCCGCCGATGCCCCCGGTGCCGAAGACGGCGATTTGGGCGGCGGCGGCGATTTGCACGGTGGCCGAGACGGTGGTGGCGCCCGGCAGGCCCAGCGCCAGGACCGGGCCCAGATCACGGCCGCCGCATTTGCGCACATCCGGCGCGACGGCCAGCCGCGCCATCTCATCCGCCGTCAGACCGATCCGCAGGCGGCCGTCCAGCACCGCCGTCATGGCCGGCACGGCGCCCTGTTCGCGGACCGCATCCTGCATGGCCTGGCCGACCATGAGGTTATCGGGCGCCGGCAAACCCTGGGCCACGATACTGCTTTCCAGGGCCACCACGGCGCGGTTTGCCGCCAGGGCATCGGCGACTTCGGGGTTTGTCAACAGTCTTTCATCCATATTTTTTTCCGGACTTTAACAAGCGGGTTTGCGCCGGCCGCCATCATGTCTTAGTCATGATGCCCGTGAGCACCAACAAGACGGCAGAGACAAAAGCCGAGCCGGCGGGCAACATGGCACGGGCCATGCTGGTTGTCTTCATGCCGTTCGCCGCCGGCTATTTCTTCTCGTACTTTTTCCGCACCGTCAATGCGGTCGTCGCGCCCTATTTGCGCCAGGATATCGGCCTGGGCCCGGCCGATCTGGGCCTGATGAGCGCCGCCTATTTTCTGACCTTCGCCGCCTTTCAAATCCCCCTGGGCCTGTTGCTGGACCGTTATGGCCCGCGCCGGGTGCAAGGCACATTGTACTGTGTCGCCGCGCTGGGCGCCCTGCTGTTCGCCATGGCCGATAGCCTCGCCACCCTGATTGTCGCCCGCGCCCTGATCGGCTTTGGCGTCTCGGGCGGATTGATGGCGGCCTTGAAAGCGATCGTGATGTGGTTTCCCCTGAACCGCGTCGCTCTGGTCAACGGCTGGTACCTGGCCTGCGGCGGCCTGGGTGTGCTGGCGGCGACGGGGCCGGTGGAACTGGCCATGCGGGAAATGGATTGGCGGCGGATGTTCATGGCCCTGGCCGCCATTACCCTGGCCGCCGGCGTGGCGATCTTGTTGGTGGTGCCCGAACGGCCCAATAGCGCCGCGCCGGGCAGTTTGGGCCAACAAATCAAAGAAATCGGACAAATTTACCGGGATCCCTATTTCTGGCGCATCGTCCCCTTGATGTTCACCTGCTCCGCCGCCTACATGGCCATTCAGGGCCTATGGGCGGGGCCCTGGCTGATGGAGGTGGATGGCCTCGGCCAGGCGGATGCCGCCAGCCATTTGACCGTCATGGCCGTGGGCATGGTGGTTGGCGTCATGGGCAGCGGCCTGTTCGCCGCTCTATTGCAGCGGCTGGGCTTTGGCATGGTTGGTGTCTGCGGCTTTTCCGGCGTGTTTTCCATTCTTGGCATGCTGTTGCTGATTTCCGATATTTTGCCGTCAAGCTATTTACTCTGGGGCTTTATCGGTCTCGTGGTCATTCTGACGGCCTTGGTGTTTGCCGCCCTGACCCAGCATTTCCCCGTTGCACAAGCCGCCCGCGCCAACACGGCGGCCAATGTTTTGGTTTTCGCCATGGCCTTTGTTTATCAATGGGGTATCGGCTGGATCATTGAACTATGGCCGGCGGGCGCCAATGGCGGCTACCCGAAGGCCGCCTACATTTGGGCCTTCATCGCGGTCACGGCAACCCAGGTCCTGGCCTTCATCTGGTTCATTTGGCCGCGCCGCCGTTTGTAGAGCCTTCCCGATACAGCCTGAACCGCCCGCTCGCCCCCCCGGCAATTCAACGTTGGTTGAAAACAATCTAACGTCCGTTGCGGCCCTTGTCCTCGAAACCGACCGGCATCAGGGGCCCAGCGTCTTCTTCCGCTTCTTCTTCGATCGCGGGTTTGCGATTTAGCATGCGCCGGGCCATCTGGCCGGGTTCGTTCTGGTTGACGATGCCGCCGTTCCGGCCGCTGGCCATGAAGAACCAGGCGCGCGAGCGTTTCAAATCCCGCGGCACCAAGCCGCCGTCTCGGTACAACACGCCCAGGGAATATTGCGCGTTGACGCTGCCCTGCCGGGCGGCCTTGCGCCACCATGCGGCCATGCGGTCAAAGTCTCTAGGCACCCCAATGCCGCGCATATACAGGTTGCCAAGCCAGAACTGCGCCTCGCCGTGGCCCTGCCGCGCCGCCCGTTCGAGCCAGATCGCGGCCTCCGCCTGGCTTTGCCGGTTACTCCAGGCAATGGCCAACAGGGCGCCAAGTTCGTGCTGGGCGTCCGCCTGGCCTTGCGCCGCGCGGCTCCGCACCGCCGCCAGGCGGCCGGAGGACGCCCGCTCGTCGCGGTGGGGCGATGCCAGCACCTCCCACGCCGGTTCCACGGCGCCTCTGGATGTGTCCGCCCGGACCTCCGCCCGCCCGGCGCGGACTCCTAGAATTACAAGGGCAATGGCCAGTACGGCCAAGGGCCTCGCATACACACGGTGAAACGACGCCATGCCGCCTACCTATCCTCTGAACTGCATCTCTCTCGATGGTCAGAATAAGGAATATTCGTTAAGAAATTCTATTTTGAAGCAGCTTATAAAAAGACCTCTCCCGTCTGGATTTGCCTACCACCCCGGCGGATGCATCCGGTGCCAATCGGTGGCGCTTTCGTAGGCGGCGCCGGCTTGCACCAGCAGCGGCTCCGACAGGGCGTGGCCGACGAATTGCACGGATTGGGGCAGGCCGTCGGCGGACAGGCCGCAGGGTAGCGAGATGGTCGGCAGCCCTGCGAAATCAGTGGGCACGGTAAAGCGCATGCGCCAGGGCTGCCAGTCGCCGGGGATCGGGCCATGGGAGATTTCCGGGGTCACGGCATGGGCCGTGCGCGGGGCGGAGGGGCAGAGCAGCAGATCGATATCGGCAAAGGTCCGGCGCAGATCGCCGATGCAGGCGGCGCGCAGGTTGTTGGCGCGGGCATAATCGGCCGCCGTATGGGCCAGGCTCCGTTCCAGCCATTCCCGGAACCAGGGGCCGTATTCTTCCGCCCGGCTGGGATAGGTCTCGCGGTGGGCGTCCGCCGCCTCCGCCTGGCACAAAACGGACCAGGCCGGCAGATATTCGGCCAGGCGTTCGGGCATGGTAACCGGGATAATTTCCGCCCCCAGCCCGGCCATGACCTCGACCGCCGCCGTCACCGCGGCGGCATATTCGGGCGTCAGACCATCGCTGCCATAAGTTTCGTCCCAGCCCATGCGCAGACCCTTAACGCCCGCCTCCAGCCCGGCCAGCATATCGGGCACCGGGTCCAGCAATGCGGTGGGATCGCCGGGGTCGGCGCCGGCGATGGCGCCCAGGACGATGCCGGCGTCCGCGCTGCAGCGGGTCAAGGGGCCCACATGATCGAGGGATTGCGCCAGGTCGAGGACGCCATGGCGGCTGACCCGGCCCCAGGTCGGCTTCAAGCCCACGGTGCCGCAGGCCGCCGCCGGCCCCCGGATGGAGCCGCCCGTATCACTGCCCAGGGTGGCGAAGGCCAGGCCGGCCGCCGTGGCCGCGCCCGAGCCGGAGGAGGAGGCGCCCGACCAATGGCTCTCCTTCCACGGATTTTCCGGTACCTCGAAGGCAGGGTTGTAGCCGCCCATGGCGCCTTCGGTCAGGTTAAGTTTGCCCAGCAGCACGGCGCCGGCGTCCCGCAGACGTGTTACCACCGTGGCGTCAAAATCCGGCACATGATCCGCCAACACCGCCAGCCCGCCCATGGTGCGGACGCCAGTGGTAAAACACAGATCCTTCACCGCGATGGGAATACCATGCAGCGGCCCGAGGTAACGTCCCTGGGCGATCTCATCCTCCGCCGTCCGCGCCTCCGCCCGCGCCGTTTCCGCCATCACCGTGGCATAGGATTTCAGACGCCCGTCCAGCGCCCCGATCCGCGCCAAGATTGTCTCCATCAAGGCCACGGGCGATACCTCGCCAGCCTTAATCCGCGTCGCCAGTTGGTGAATGGTCTGGTAATGGATGTCGTCCGTCATGTCTGTTTGATCCATTCTGTTTGCTTGGGGCCACGGATTTAATGTCAGATTAGAAGAAATTGTCGGAAAATATTGCGATCTGCGCCAATCGGAAGGCTTGCCGTGGCTTTTGGTTGTTTATGCCGAATGCCATATTTACAAAAACAGTGATGATTTTCAATAATCTGGAAATGTGTCTTGGAATTGGGGAAAAACGAGTTTCAATGCGGTTTCTTCGGAAACGGCTCATATCAAGATGATTTGTTTATCGAAATCGGATAATTTTTATCGACAAACCAGTTTGATAAGAGCAAATTGTCATCAAATCCATTTGAAAATCAAATATGGCGAAAAACGTCGCGCAACCGGATTCGAACAATGAATACACTCACGGGAAACTACGATCTGAGTGATGCGGTTTCATACCACTACAATAAATTTCCTCATGTAGACCTCAAATTAGAAATGCTCATACAGCCATTGGCGTCCGCTTCCGCGGCCCTGGCGAGATATGACCAAATGCTTGCCGGAATGCATAACAGCGAACTCCTGCTCGCTCCCCTACGCCGGCAAGAGGCCGTCGTATCGTCTAGAATTGAAGGCACGGTTAGCACTCTTGATGAAGTCCTTCATTATGAAGCAGACCAGGACGAAGATGGAAAAGGGGCCAAGTCCAGCCACCATAGAACCGAGGCCATCGAAGTCTATTTGTACCACAAAGCAATGCAACAGGCGCAAACCGCCATGCAGGATGGCGCGCCGATTTCAGATTGGCTTGTTCGGTCAGCACACGCGACCCTCCTGGGGTTTGGGCGCGGGGCCAATATGTCGCCGGGAAAATACAAAGACGAACAAAATTATCTTGTGGACCGCACGCGAAAACAGGTTCTTTTCATACCCATCAATCCGGAGCACTTACCCCATGGCATGGAGAAGCTTTTTGCCTTCATGGAAGATGAGGAAATTGAGGCATTCATTCGCACGGCCATCGCTCACGTTGAATTTGAGGCGCTGCATCCATTCAAGGATGGCAATGGCAGGATCGGACGAATGCTTATTACGCTTATGCTTTGGCGGTTGGGAAAGATTTCGGCTCCCCATTTATATATAAGCGGGTACCTTGAGCAGCGGCGTGAAGAATATATTGAACGCATGCGGCAGGTTTCCAGAGACGGTGCCTGGACGGAATGGGTTGTATTTTTCCTTGGCGCCATTGAAAGCCAAGCACAGTACAATCTACGAATTGCCGAGGCCATAGCTGAACTTTACGGCCAAATGAAAGACGGTTTCCGCATCATACTGTCATCCAAATGGAGCACGGTCGCGGTGGATTTCGTCTTTGGTCAGCCCGTCTTTTGGAGTAACCAATTCACATCAAAAAGCGGCATACCACGACCGACCGCGGCAAAAATTCCGAGAGCGCTCGTCGAAGAAGGTCTGCTAAGGGTCGTTCGACCCGCCGCGGGCCGGCGTCCGGCTCTCTATGCGTTCGAGCCGCTCTTGGAAATCGTTAGAGGCTGAACAAACCTACTCTCATTCTTCCAACGTCGGCCCATCGCCCCGGACGCGGGTTTGGCGCATGTGGCGGCGGTAGCGGTCGGCGTCGTAGCCGGAGCCGCGGTGGAGGAGGCATCGGTTGTCCCAGATCACCAGGTCCCCCCGCCGCCATTGGTGGCTGTAGGCGAATTCCGGCCGCGTGGCGCGGTCTTGCAGATCATCCAGCAGGGCGCGGGCCTCGGCCATTTTCCAGCCCTGAATGGTTTTGGCGTGGGAGCCGAGATAATAGTTCCTAGCACCCGTGCGGGGATTGCGCCGCACCAGCCTTTGCGGCTGGGGTGGCAATGAGGCCGCGAGCGAGGGGCTGACCGCGTCGGGGGCGACCTTGGAGCGGGAGAAGACGTAATCGTGGATCGCCACCAAGGGCTCGATACGGGCTTGCATCGCCCCATCCAGGCGGCCATGGGCGGCGCGCAGGCTGACGAATTCGGTGATGCCGCCGGTCTCGGGAACCTCGTAGGCGCACATGATGGAAAGGCGGGCCGGCACGGCCCGGAACGAGCTGTCGGTATGCCACATGTTATTGCCGGTCAGAAATATGGTCTTTTTATCCGCGTTGCCCAGCGTGCCGCCGTCGGGCTGGACATTGCCGATGCTGCCGAAATAGGTGATGGTGCCGCTCTCGCCCAGGG
>JAYGEB010000219.1:0-17798 GCA_046582595.1 Alphaproteobacteria bacterium
GCGGTCGCCGCCGTGGCGGCGCATGGACACGAAGTGGCCGATCATATGTGGGAGCACCAGGTACCGAAAGACCGGCAATTGGAAGCCGACCACTTGGCCAAATCGACCGCGGCGTTGACCAGCACGACCGGCAAACGGCCCGTGGGCACCCGTAGCTGGCACACCGCCGAACTGCTGCTGGCGGAGGGCTATATATACAATTCCCACGGCGCCGCCCATCACCACCCCTACTATACCCGCGATGAGAATGGCGAGAACTGCCTTCTGAACCTGCCGTTCCATTACGCCATCGACGACGCCATGTTCTTTTCCTTCGCCTGGCTGGCCTCGGAAAACGCCGCCCAGCGCATCACCGAACCGGAGCGCGTGATGGATATGTGGTGGCAGGCCTTCCAACAGCAATACCGCCAGGGCGGCTACCTCAACGTCTGCCTGCATCCCTTCGTTTCGGGCCGGGCCATGCGCATCGAGATGCTGGACCGCCTGATCACCCGCATGAAGGCCTTGCCCGGCGTCTGGTTCCCGAGTTGCGTGGAGATGGCCCGCCATTGCCTGGCCAACCACCCGCCGCGCGGCCAGCGGGGAGACCGCTAATGCCCTGGAAACAATATTACACCGCAACGGACGAAATCGGTCTTAAGGACGATGAGGTGCGCTGGCCCGGCGATAACCGCTGCTGCCTTGCCGTCACTGTCGATGTGAGCCTGGCCAGCAAGGGCGAGGGCCTGCGCGTCCAAGACCTGGCCGGCGACCGGGCCATGTTTGGTCTGCGCGAGGGCATGGCGCAACTACTGCGCACCCTGGCCCGCCATGACATCAAGGCCACGTTCACGGTGCCCGGCGCCATGGCGGAGATGCTGGGGGACACCCTGCGGGACTTGGTTTCGAGTGGCCATGAGATCGCGGCGCACGGTTTCAAGCACGAGGATGTCAGCGGCCTGGAACGAGGGGAGGAAAAGGCCCGCATGGATCTGACCACCGAGATTCTAACCAAAGTGCTCGGCAAACGGCCCGAGGGCTGGTATTCCCTGCCCCGGCAAGGCGATCCCTTCGCGGTGGGCGTCATCAGCCCGAACACTGCGGATTTGCTGATCGAGGCGGGTTATAGCTATATGGGAAACGGTCTGTCCGATGATATCCCCCATTATTGGGTCGCCGATTTCGAGCGCCGCCGCTCTATCCTGACCCTGCCGTATTTCTACCATTTCGACGATCAGTTCTTCCTGTTGTTTCCGGCCAAGGGCACGGGGCTGGAACATGCCGATACCCTGTTCGCCAACTGGCGGGCCGAGTTCGACGCGCAGTACAAACGTGGCCGTTATTTCAACATGACCCTGCACCCCCATGCCATCGGCTGGGCGCACCGGCTGAAATTGCTGGATGATTTTTTCGCCTACGTCCGCGGCTTCCCTGGCATCTGGAACCCCACGGGCGGCCGGATCGCCGGCTATTGGCGACAGAGCTATCCCGCCAGCTCTCACCTGAAGTTGGAGGACCCTATCTGGCGCGACTACCCTGGCAGTCTGAGTTAAGCCTGCCTACAATAGGGCCAAGTAAGAAAATTGAAGGAGACCATCGAATGATCGAACGCTTTTCAAGCCTGTTCGCCGGCCATGTGGATCTGGGCGACATGGGCACCGACGCCACGCCCGCCAACGAGCGGCGCTATCCCGATGCCCACCTGAATACGATTTTCGAGAAGACCGAGGCCTTGGCGAAGTGCATGGACGGCCTGGGCTACGACACTTTGTGGCTGGCGGAACATCATTTCCAGCACGAAGGCTATGAGTGCATCCCAAATCTGCTGATGATGGGAGTGCATCTGGCCCATTTGACGGAAAACCTGCGCATCGGCTGCGGCTTCAATATCGCGCCCATGTGGCATCCCCTGCGCCTGGCGGAGGATTTCGCCATGGCGGACCACATGACCAAGGGGCGGGTGATCTTTGGCGTCGGGCGGGGCTATCACACCCGCGAGGTGGAATCTCTTGGCGGGCCGATGATGGACAAGGAGGCCAACCGTGATTATTTCGAGGAGGCGGTCGATGTCATCTTCAAGGCCTTCAACAACAAATCCTTCTCCCATGCAGGCAAGAACTTCACCCTGCCGGCGAAAGTGCCCTACCGGGGCTACGACATGGAAGAGTTGACCCTGGTGCCCCGGCCCCGGTCCCTGCCGGTTGAGTGTTGGCAGCCGGTGGTCAGCGCCACTGAGCGCGGCCTGGATTTCATGGTCAAGCACGGCATCAAGGGGGTGATCGGCGGCGGCTCGGCCCTGATGGCGGATAATTCGGTGCTCGCCTATCAACAGGCCCAGCAGCGGGCCGGCATCGACGTCCCCCTGGGCACGGATCTGTGTTTCGGCATCTCCTTCCATCTCGCCCCGACCCGGGAGCAGGCGATCGCCGAGGCCACGCCCTTTTACCATGAGCATGCCAAGATGTTCGCGCCCCTGGGCTTCATGGGGCCCATGGAAGACGGCCAGTTGGAGGCCCTGGGCCGGCGCGGCGGTTTCGCGGACAGCCGTTTGGCGAGCCTGGAAACTTCCTGCGATCGCGGCGCATGGTATTGCGGCCCGCCGGAGGGCTTCGTGGAGTTCCTCCAGGAATTGGGCGAGAAATATCCGGGCCTGGAGGCGGTCAACGTGCAATCCTCCATGGGCACGCCCCAGGATGTGATGGTGGAGCAGTTACAACGGTTCGCCGCCGATGTGATGGGGAAGGTATAACTTTCACGGGGGTATTTATGGTGACGTAATACCTATTTCGTCAATATCGGTGGTGAAATCCAAGAAATTGGACGAAATAGGTATTACGTCACCATAAATACCCCCGTGAAAGCCCTCGCGGAACCGTGCGCGAAATTTGTTCAATCCACCAGGCGCTCGTCTTTGTACATCACCTTGGCCCGCGTGGTGCGGACCCACTCGTCGATATCCTCCGGGCTTTGATATTTGCTCATGTCGAAGCGGTCCCAATGGCGGATCTGCTCCAGGTCTTTCTTCCACCGCTTGTAGGGCGGCTGGGCCGGCGGGCCGAAGCACATGATATCCAGCACGGACAGATCATCGGGCACGCCCAGCAGCGGCTTGAAGGAATTCTGCGCCTCCTCCTGGCCGATGGCGGTGACCCACCAGACCGCATAGCCGAGCGCGGAGGCCGCCAGATGGGCCGACATGGTGGCCGCCGCCACGCTTTGTAGCAGGATGCGTTCGGCATTTTCGTGGTACATGCGGTCCAGCTCCGAACCATCGCCCAGGACCGGGAAGGCGCGGGTGTAGCGGAAATCGCCGACCACCACCACCAGGCCCGGCGCGGTCTTCATGCCGGCATAATTCGGCGTGGGGAATTTTATCTTCAACTTGCCCCGCCGCCGCGCTTCCGCCACGAAATAAGCGCCCAATTGCTGCTTCAACTCGGGCTCCCTCACGACGATGAAATGCCAGGGCTGGGAATTGGCGCCCGAGGGCCCGTGGCGGGGCCGCCTCCAGGATCAGATCGTAATGCTCCAGCGGCACGACAAAATCAGCATCGAAGGCGCGGGACGTGCGGCGGCCGCGCACCACCTCCATCAATGCCTGGTAACTCGGGGGAACGGTTGGCGCCATTGTGTCGGTCCTTGAATGAGCGGCGAAAATGAGGCGGCCATGGTACGATACCGCCGGTATATTGGGAGGATAATATGCTGCTATCCACATCGACCCTGTTCGAGGCAGGCGAATTTGCATTGGAATTAGGCGGCTCTCTGGCTCAACTGAACCTGGCCTACGAGACCCATGGCGCGCTGAACCCGGCCGCCGACAACGCCATTCTGCTGTGTCACAGCTATACCTCGAGCCCCCATGCGGCGGGCGACGGCACCGGCTGGTGGCACAATCTGATCGGCCCCGGCCGGGCCGTGGATACCGAGCGCTACTTCGTGGTCTGTTCCAACATGATCGGCTCGGCCTTTGGCAGCACGGGGCCGGGCAGCATCGATCCCGCCACGGGGGCGTCATATGGCCCGAACTTTCCCGAGATCACCACCTCCGACATGGTCGCGGCGCAAAGTTTGCTGCTGGATCACCTTGGCATCGGCGAACTGGCCGCCGTGGTGGGGTTTTCCTATGGCGGCTATCTGACCTTTCAATGGGGTGTCAGTCATCCCGGCCGCATGCGCGCCCTGGTTCCCGTCGCCACCTGGAACAAAAGCCGCGGCGGCCCGGAAACCATCAAGGTGATCGAGGACCGCTTCGCCCAATGTCCGGGCTGGAATGGCGGCGATTATTATGCCGGGGAGGCCGCCAGCGGCGTCCTGGGGATGCTGGCCGAGGTCCGCGTCGAAACCCTGCGCGGCTACGGCGTCGATGTCGCCCTGCGGGATCGGTTGGGCAGCGAGGCCGCGGCCACGGAGGAATTGGAGAAACGTGGCCGTCAGTGGGCCGCGCAATTCGACGCCAACGCCCTGATCGTGCTGCGCCGCGCCGCCGTCCGTTTCAACGCTTGGGACGATGCGGCCAATATCAAGGCCCCGCTGCTCTACGTCCTGGTCAACACCGACCAGCGCTTCCCGGCGGGCGAGCTGGCCGAACCCACCATGGCGCATCTGAAGGCCAGCGGCGTCAACGCCAGCTATGTGGAAATCGACAGCCCCTACGGCCACCTGGCGCCCACGGAGGATTGGCAAAAGTGGGCCGGCGATTTGCAGGCGTTTCTCGATCGACATAGTCGGCCCACGGGCCCGTAACATCATGTTCAGACCGCCGTTTAAACCAAATCTCCTGTCCGCTTTCGCCGTGGGACATTTCGCCAACGACATGGTGCCCATTGGGATGTATATCCTGATCCCGGCCTACGGAACGGCCATGGATCTATCGGCCGCCGAGATCGGTTTGCTGTTCATGATTCATAGTCTTGGCGGCTCCATCGCCTTTCTGCCGGCGGGCATGCTGGCCGACCACGTCGCCAATCGCGGCATTATTCTGGCGATCACCTTCTTTTGGGTCGGGTTCGGATATCTCGCGGCATCATTCTCCGACGGATTCTGGCCCTTTGCCATCCTGATCGCCATTGCCGCCATGGGGGACGCCACCTGGCACCACATCGCGACCGGCATCTTGGCGCAAGCGCACAAGGCCAGGCGGGCCTATGCCCTGGGCATCCATGCCACCGGCGGCCATCTGGCGGAAGTCGTTGCCCTACCCGTGGCCGGACTTGTCTTGGCCACATGGGATTGGCGTGTCGCCATTCAGGTTCTGGTTATCCCAACGTTTCTGGTGGGCGTGATCTTTGTCCTGATCCGAGGGAAGGTGCCACGCCACGTCAATTCCCGGCCCACCAAGGCGGACCTGATGGATATCTGGCGGGTCTGGACCTCGCGGGCGGGACTGCGGGTCATCGCGGTCTTCATTACCTACAACATGGGACTATTCGCGATCATCACCATGACGCCGCTTTATCTGAGCCTCAACCACGGTTTTAGCTGGCTGCAAACGGCTATGGCCATGGCCGTGATGATGCTGCTGGGCGCCCTGGCGCAACCGGGCACCGGCAAACTGTCCGATCGGATCGGCAGGCGGCCCCTGATCGTCGCGGGCAATAGTCTGGCCGCCGGCGCGGCCTTTCTGGCCTGGCTGTCATCGGACCTGGTGTTTACCTTGGCCGCGCTGGGCATCGCGCTCATGGTGCTGGTCGCCATCCGCGCCGTCCTGCTGGCGGCGGCGGTGGATCACGCGGGCGGACGGGAGGGCACCAGCCTGGGCTTGGCCTTCGCCTGCATGGACGGCTTCGCCGCCTCCGCTGCCGTCCTCGCCGGCTGGGTGGGCCGGAACGATCTCGCCAACGCCTTCCTGCTGGCGGCTGGATTTTCCTTGGTTGCGGTCATACTCGCGGCATCGGCGCCAAAACAGATACCGGCCATGGCGGAAAAGACGGCGGCCTGACGGTTTCTAGGCCATGGCCCGCCGTTGGCGCAAACCGCCACGGTTTTCCGAAATGCCGTCTATACTGCCGCCAAAGGCGATGTTTGGGAATGGTCATGGACTGGCGGGACGAAAAAGACGAGCTCTACCGGCGCAACGCACTGGCGCGGAACCTGGGCGGCGCGGATAAGATTGAACGGCAGCACAAGGGCGGCCGCCTGACCGTGCGGGAGCGGATTGACAGAATTCTCGATCCGGGCAGTTTTCAGGAAATCGGCGCCACCGCGGGGGCCTATGGTTATGACGCCGAGGGCAATATCACCAGCCATTCGCCCTCCAACTGCGTCATGGGGCGGGGCCGGATCGATGGCCGGGCGGTGGTCGTGAGCGGCGATGATTTCACCATCCGGGGCGGCTCGGCCGATGCCTCGATCAAGGAAAAGGCCCGCTATCCGGAAGCGATGGCGAACGAGTTACGTTTGCCGATCATTCGCCTGATCGAAGGCTCGGGCGGCGGCGGCTCGGTCAAAACCATCGAGACCACGGGCCGGGCCAATCTGCCCGGTGGCCTGGGGCAGTCTTCCGGCTTCGATTTGTTGGCGGCGAACATGGCGGCGGTGCCGGTGGTGGGCCTGGGCCTGGGTTCCGTGGCGGGCCTGGGCGCGGCGCGTCTGGCGGCCAGCCATTATTCCGTTCTGGTCAAGGATATCGGCGCTATGTTCGTGGCCGGCCCGCCGGTGGTGAAATACATCGGCGAGGATCTGGACAAGCAGGAGTTGGGTGGCCACGCCATCCAGACCGCCGCCGGCGGGGTCGATCATGCCGCCGAGGACGAGGAGGACGCCTTCGCTTGCGCCCGGCGGTTTCTCTCCTACCTGCCGTCCTCGGTGCATGAGCTGCCGCCGCGCGGCGAACAGATGGATGATCCGGGCCGTCAGGACGAGATGCTGGACGGCATCATTCCCAAGAACACGCGCAAGGTTTATCGCATGCGCAAGATCATCGGCAGCCTGGTCGATCAAGGCTCGTTCTTTGAAATGGGCGCCCGGGTCGGGCGTTCGATGATTACCGGCTTTGCCCGCCTGGACGGCTGGCCCGTGGCGCTGATGGCCTCCGACCCGCATTTCCATGGCGGCGCCTGGACGGCGGATACCTGCGACAAGGTCATTCGTTTTGTCGATATGGCGGAGACTTTTCACCTGCCCGTGGTCTATTTAGCCGATTGTCCCGGCTTTCTGGTCGGCGGGGCGGCAGAGCGGACGGCAACCATCCGCCATGGCGTCCGCGCCATGTCGGCGATCAACCAGACCACCACGCCCTGGTGTTCGATCATCGTGCGCAATTCGTTCGGTGTCGCGGGCGGCGCCCATCGCCCGGTGGGCCGCTATTCCGTGCGTTATGCCTGGTACACGGCGCGCTGGGGCTCCCTGCCCCTGGAAGGCGGGATCGAGGCGGCCTACCGCGCCGATCTGGACGCGGCGGAGGATCCCGAGGCTAAGTTGGCGGAGATCACGGAACGCCTGAACCGCCTGCGCTCCCCCTACCGGACGGCGGAAACCTTCTGGATCGAGGATATTATCGAGCCCCACCGGACCCGCTCCCTGCTCTGCGATTTCGCCAACCTCTCGGCCCCCCTCCGCACCGCCGGGCCCGTCAGTTTCGCCATGCGTCCGTAGGGCTGTCGCGCCAATCGTCTGGCGGCAATTCACAAAAGCGGCGATGGACTTCGAGTATGCCCTCGATTGAAGCTGCCCGCCCCGAGTGGCCCCTGAAACGATCTATATGGGTCTTTATCATCGCACCTTGGTATTAAGCCGCCGGCTACCAACCGTGGGTGCGCGGCCAGGTGTCGAGGATCCGTCCGGCTTCGTCGATCACGTGATAATGGCTGTATTGCGCGGCGGTGGAGCAGGCGTGATTGGGAAATATGCGCAGCCGCGCGCCTATTTTCGGCGGCTCGGCCAGGCCCGGCAGAAAGCCATGTTCCTGATTGACCTGGCGGATGCGCGGTTGGCCGGGCAGGGGGCGGCCCTGTAAATCCGCCGCCATGCCATAGGCATGGCCGCCGCTTTCGTCGGGGGCGCCGCGGTCCAGGGACAGGGCCATGGCGCCGGCATCGACCATGGCCCGGCTCTCGTCGTCCCGCCAGGCGTTGACCGTGGTCAGGACGCTGAGCGCCAGATCATCCAAGGCGCAACTGCCGAGACCATGCTGGAACAGATCGCCGAACATATAGACGCCGGGGCGCATCTCCGTCACGCCTTCGAGATGTTCGGCATGCAGCGCGGTGGGGGTGGAGCCAACGCTGACAATGGGGCAGGGGATGGCGGCGGCGCGCAATGTCTCCGCCGCCACCACAACCGCCGCCCGTTCGGCCTCGGCGACCGCCCGGATTTCATCGATGCTTGCGCAATCATAGGAATGGCCGGCGTGGGTCAAGACGCCGCGCACTTCGCAGGCCTCGCTTGCCAGCAACAGCCGCGCGCATTCCAGCACTTTAGGATCATCCGGCACCAGCCCGGTGCGGTGCTGGCCGCTGTCGATCTCGATTAGAAAACGAAATGGCCCGGAAAAACTGGCGGCCCGCGCCACCATCTGGCGGGCGCAATCGGGATTGTCCAGGATCAGCATTAATTCCGCCCCATGGGCTTGAACCGCCGCCACATCGGTCAATTTATCCGGCGTAATGGCGACGCCGTAGAGGATATCCGTGAAGCCGGCGCGGGCGAAATAGTCCGCCTCGGCCAGGGTTGAAACGGTGATCCCGCCGGCCTGATCCTTGGTCGCCAGGCGCGCCACCTCGATCGATTTCGCGGTCTTCATATGGGGCCGCAGGTGTACCCCCAGATCGGCGGGCCCGTGCCGCCATGCGGTCAAGGTTTGCCCGTAGGCGCGCCCGGTCCAGGATCAGCGCCGGGGTGCGTAGCTCTTGCATGGCTTCGGCTCCGTTGTTCATCCTGCAACATAGCACGGCTATTGACAGCATCCGCCATGGCGCTAGCTTGGCCGCGAATTTGTCATGCTGGCGGGGAGACGGGTACATGGCCTATATCGTGCGGGGCGGGGTGAAGGTCTATTTCGAGGATCATGGCGACGGGCCGGCCGTCTTGCTGAGCCATGGTTTCTCCGCCTCCTCCACCATGTGGCGGGAACAGATCGCCGTCCTGCAAGACCGCTACCGGGTGCTGACCTGGGATATGTGCGGCCATGGCCAAAGCGACTACCCCGACGACCCGGCCGCCTATTCCGAAGACGAAAGCGTCGCCGACATGGCGGCCATTCTGGATGCCTGCGGCTTACAAAAAGCGGTCATCGGGGGTTGGTCCCTGGGCGGTTGCGCCGCGCTGGCCTTTCATCTACGCCATCCCGCCCGCACGGCGGCCCTGATGCTGTTCGATACCGGCCCCGGCTTTCGCAAGGACGCGGCCCGGGATGCCTGGAACGAAACGGCCCATGCCCGGGCCGGGCGGTTTGAAAGGGATGGCCTGGCTGCCTTGAGCGGCGACCCGTCCGTCAAGATCGCCGGCCACCGGGACGCCACCGGCCTGGCGCATGCCGCCCGCGGCATGCTGGCCCAGGTTGATGCCCGCTTGATTGACAGCCTGCCGACAATCGCCGTGCCGGCCCTGGTTCTGGTGGGTTCCGAGGATGTGAAGTTTCATCCGGCCACCGACTACATGGCCGGCAAAATCCCCGGAGCCCAAAAAGCCGTGATCGACGACGCCGGCCATTCCGCCAATTTGGACCAGCCCGCCGCCTTCAACACGGCCATGCGGGGCTTTCTCGACGGCCTGGCATTGTAGCTGGCCGGCCGTCCAGGTGAATCAGAAAACCCCTCCCAGCCAACCACGCAGCGAGCATAAATTCACGCCGAAGCAGGGGCAGTACCTGGCTTTCATCCACGGCTATATGCGGATTAATCGCCGGGCCCCGGCGGAAGTCGACATGCAGCGGTTTTTCGAAGTCACGCCCCCCACGGTTCATCAAATGGTGCTGACGTTGGAGCGGGTGGGGTTGATACAAAGAACCCCTGGGATGGCCAGGAGCATAAAATTGATCATCGCTCCCGAAGACCTGCCAACGCTGGAATAGGCGCGGTTCCCGCTTTCGACCATATTCGGGATTGAATTGGTCGATCAAGGTCGCGACGGCGGCCCGGCGCTTATGCGCCGCCCGCGCGGAACGGTGCGCTCTTGCGCGCAAGCGTGAGCGAAGAAGATTAGACTTTATTCGATGAATATCGAAATTAAGTCTAGCCGCCGGCTTCTTCCAGCAGCCAATCGCGGAAGGCCACCAGCCGGGTGTCCTTGGCCTTGCCATCCGGGTAGACGATCTGAAACGGGTGGGCGGAACGGCGTTCGGTTTGGAACAGGCGCACCAGACGCCCCTGTTCAAGATCGTCGCGGATCAGGACTTCAATGCCGATGGCGACGCCGATGCCTTCGATGGCCGCCTGGATCGCCAGGTTCAGGCTTTCGAAACGCGGTTCCCTGGCGCCGTTCAGGGTGGGCAGGCCCGCCGCCGTCAACCAGCGCCGCCAATCGGTTGGGCGGGGGCCGCTGTGGATCAATGTTTGCGCACCAAGGTCGGCCGGCTGGCGAATGGCGCCGGCCAAACCGGGGCTGCAGACCGGGAAGGTATTTATCTCCATGAACGGGATGTTATGCAGGCCGGGTGGGCGCGCGCCCTCGGCCATGACCTGTATGGCCAGATCGTAGTCGCCGGTGCTGAAATCCACCGGGTTTAGCGAGGTGGTCAGGCGCACGTCAACTTCCGGGTGGCGGTCATAAAAACGGCCCCAGCGCGGTAGCAGCCAGCGGATGGCGAAGGTGGGATAGGCGCAAATGGAAATCGCGCCGCCGCGCCGCTCCCCCTGCAGGCGGGCCGTGGCGGCGGCGATATGATCCAGCGGCGTGGTGATTTCCGCCAGGTAATCCCGGCCTTGCGGGGTCAATTCCACGCGCTTGTGGCGCCTGTCAAAAAGCCGCGTGCCAAGCAGGTTTTCCAGCCCCTGAATTTGCCGGCTGATTGCACCGGGCGTCACGTTACGCTGCCGAGCTGCTTGAAGAAAACTCAAATGATCAGCGGCGGCACGAAAGGCCAGAAGTGCCGATATAGAGGGAATAGTTGCCATTTCCTATCATTCTTAAGTGATTAAAATTCAATCAAGTGGGAATATCTTATCGTTTGTCAAGGCCGGGCCATTGGGTCACATTGCGGCTATTGGAAACCGGCGGCGGGGAATTTGCCATGAACAACGCGGTATTGGCGGCGGAAATCGAGGCCATGGAGACCGACGATTGGGTGGCGCCCGATTGCCGGGGCCTGAATTTCTTCGACATCGATCACAGCTTGCAGGGCCTGTTGAAGCTGTATCTGGACGACGGCCTGTTGGCCCACATGGCGCCCCATTTCCGCGATCTGGGCGCGATCGCCGGCGGCCGTTTGGATGAATTGTCCCGCACCGCCGACCGTCACGGCCCCGTTTTGCATGTGCGCGGCCCGCGCGGCACGGATGAAGACTGGATCGAATTCCATCCCGCCTACCGGGAGATGGAGCAGATCGGGTTTGGCGATTTCGGCATCCACTGCATGTCGCGGACATCCGGCGTTCTGGGCTGGTCCGCGCCGGTGCCGCCGCTGGCCAAATATGTCTTTCAGTACCTTTTCGTGCAGGGCGAATTCGGCTTGATGTGCCCGATTTCGGTCACCGACACCTCCGCGCTGCTGATCGAGCGTTATGCCTCCGAAGACGTGAAGCAAAGGTTCCTGCCGGGCCTGCACAGCCAGGACATGTCAAAGATCTTCAAAAGCGCCCAGTTCATGACGGAAAAGACCGGCGGCTCGGATGTTTCCAATATCGAACTGGAGGCCCGGTTCGAGGATGGCGAATGGCGCCTGTATGGCGAAAAGTGGTTCTGCTCCTGTGCCGACGGCGACGTGGCCCTGCTGCTGGCCCGCCCGGCGGGGGCCGCCAAGGGCAACAACGGCCTGGCCCTGTTCGCCATGCCGCGGCATCTGGACAACGGCGCGCGCAACAAATACCGCATCGTCCGCCTGAAAGAGAAGATGGGTACGAAATCCATGGCCTCGGGCGAGATCATTTTCGATGGCGCCGTGGCCTATCCCCTGGGCGAGGTCGGCCCCGGTATCAACAATGGCCTGAAGCTGATGATGGACCAGGTCAACATGTCGCGCCTGTCCCACGGCGTGCGGGCGGCGGCCATGATGCGCCGCTGCCTGAACGAGGCCCTGGTGGTGGCCCGCAACCGCATCGCCTTCGGCGAACGGATTATCGACAAACCGCTGCTGCGCCGGCAATTGATGAAACTGCTGGTGCCCACCGAACAGGTCCTGTCCATGGCCATGTTCACGGCCCGGCAGTTGGAGTTGGCGGAGGCCGGCGATGAGCGCGCCGCCCTGCTGGCGCGTATCCTCACCCCGTTGCTGAAATTCCGCTCCTGCCGGGACAATATCCCGGTCGCCACCGGAGCCATGGAAATCCGCGGCGGCAACGGCCTGATCGAGGATTGGGTGAATTCAAAGCTGGTGCGCGATGCCCACATCGGCGTGTTGTGGGAAGGTACCTCCAACATCAACGCCCTGGACGTGACCAAACGCGCCATCGCCAAGGCCGGCGCCCACGTTACCCTGGCCGAGGCGCTGCATGACATGGTGGCCGGATGCCCCGGCCTGCCGGGCCAGTTCAGGGGCGAATTGGACTCCACCATCGACCGCGCCGTGGCCTTCGCCGAAACCGTCGCCCTGAGTGGCAACGAGCCCATGGCCCGCAAGGCCTCGGATGCCCTTTATCACATGGCTTCCGCCGTGCTGCTGGCCAGCGAAGGCGCCAAGCTGGGCGCCATGGGGGAGGACGCACGCCGCCTGATCCTGGCCCGCATGGTGATGGATCACCGCCTGCGCGCCGAAGACCCCCTGGCCGTCGAGGATGACGACACGGACGCGGTGACCGCGCTGCTGAGCGAGGACAAGGTGGACCTGGACACCGCCCGGAACCTGGCGGCCTAGTAGGCTGCCACCGTGCCCTCGTCGCTGCATCAAGAGCGGTTGGACCTGGTCGTCGAATGTTTGCGGAGCAGGGAGGCCCGGCGGGTTCTGGACCTTGGTTGCGGCAGCGGACCGTTGCTGCTGGCGCTTGCCGGCGATCCGTTCTTTGAGCGGATCGTCGGCCTGGATATCTCTCGAAAGGCGCTGGAAGACTGCGCCCGCCACTTGGCCCATGCCGGTTTGCAGCCGGACCCACGCATCCAATTGCGGCATGGCTCCTTTGCCGAAGCGGACCCGGAACTGGCCGGTTACGATGCCGCCGTGTTGTTGGAGACCATCGAACATATCCCCCCCGACCGGCTGTCGAAGATCGAGCGCGCGGTCTTCAACAGCTACCAACCCCGTCTGGTATTGATCACCACGCCGAACCAGGAATGCAACGAGCTGCTGGGCGTTCCGGCCCACCGCCCGCGCCATCCGGGCCATGAATTCGAATGGACACGATCCAAATTTGAAGCCTGGGCTGGCGGCGTAGCGGCGCGCAACCATTACCAAGTAGAATTTTCAGGGATCGGATGGACCCATCCCACATTGGGTGCGCCAAGCCAAATGGCGCTATTCGTGCGCCAGGAAACTTGACGGCGCGGCCATTCTCACAGCAAGCTTCCGCACAAAGCAAGGGAGGCTTAGGCAATGGAACTGAACGATGTCATGCGGACGACTTTCTCGGCCCGGGATTATACTGGCGAGGAGGTGCCGGACGAGTTGATTTACGATTGGATCGAGAACGCGCGCTTCGCCCCCTCGGGCGGCAACCGGCAGGGCAACCGGGTTATCCTGGTGCGTGATCAGACGGCCCGCCATGCCCTCTCCAAATTGGCCGAACCGGCGGCGAAGCGCTATGTGGCGCAATTGCAGGCTGAAGAGAGCCCCTGGAACGCCGTCATACCCACAAAGGTGACGGCGGCGGAGATCGAGGCCACGCAGGCGGCGCCGATGCTGCTGGAATCATTCAAGGACGCCTCCGTGGTTCTGGTTTTTGTTGTCGATCTGCGCGTGGTCGCCTCCATGGACCAGGATCTGGAGCGCATCGGCATGATCTCCGGCGCCTCCATCTATCCCTTCGTCTGGAACGTCCTGCTGGGCGCCCGTCAGGCCGGCTTTGGCGGCACCATCACCACCCTGGCCGTGGCCATGGAGGCGGGGGTCCAGAAATTGTTGAACATTCCCAGCGAATTCGCCGTCGCCGCCGTGGTGCCCCTGGGCAAGCCGGTCAAGCAATGGACCAAGCTGAAGCGCAGGTCGGTGGAGGACATTGCCACCATGGGCAGCTTCGACGGCCCGGCCCTTACGAAGGCGGGATAGGCGGGGCAATGGCCAATCCGGACATTCTGTTGGCCAATGCCGATGAATTCATCGGCCAGGAAATCGGCCTGACAGACTGGCTCGACATCGATCAGATGCAGGTCAATATTTTCGGCGAGGTCACCCGCTGGCCGACCTGGATGCACAACGACCGCGACCCGCGCGGCGCGGGAAAGCCCCTATGGCGGCACCATTGTCCACGGCTTCTTTCTGCTCAGCCTGATTACATATTTCGTCCGGGTTGGCGGCATCAACCCCGCCGACGGCAAGCATTCCCTGAACTACGGCATGAACAAAACGCGCATCCTGAAACCCGTGGTGATCGGCGACGGCATCCGCGTGCGCGACCGCATCGCCCTCATGGACGTGGTGGACAAGGGCGAGGGCAAGCGCCTGTTCACGACTTCCCATCACATCGAAGTCGAGGGCCTGAACGGCCCCGCCGCCTATGTGGAGTATTTGAACCTATGGTTCCCGAAAGCGGCCTGAACCACCCTATTGCCTCCGGCCGCCATCCCACGCACGCTATCGGCAATAAACGACAATAATCGAGGATGACGGGCACCAGAATTGGGGTGACATGACCGATTTTCCCCCGCTTTGAAGGGGGAAAGATCGGATCGTGTCTCCCAAATTCGCTCTCTCGGAGTAGGCTTAATTCAAGAAGAAAGACCTTATCCGGCATTCTGTGACCGCGCATTCTGCGATCCCAATTATCAGATTCCTTCAGAGTTGGGTCCGGGCCTCGAGATGACTATCAGGCTCGTACTGAGAGAACGAAAATCGGGGACGTAATCCGCTCTTACCTGCGGTAAAGCAGTTACGTCCCCGCTTTTCTTGTGTCTGAACTCCAGGGGTAATTCTTTGCTTTTTGTATTTTCCGGCCCCCGGCCACGGCGGCATTGGCGCCCGCCTCTTGCCTCCCACGCCGTTCCCACGCACACTATCGGCAATCAACGAGAATAATCGAGGGAACCGCCGCCATGACCGCCTCGCCAGAACTCCAACGCCAGATGCTGCGGCAGATGCAGACCATCCGGCGGTTCGAGGAACGCGCCTCGGACGATTATCACAACGGCGCCATTTATGGCGTTGTGCATTGCTATATTGGCGAGGAAGCGGTGGCGGTCGGGGTTTGTTCGGCCCTGGAGGGGAGCGACCAGATCATCTCCAACCACCGGGGCCATGGCCATTGCATCGCCAAGGGCGCCGATCTGAACCGCATGATGGCGGAGCTGTATGGCCGCCAGGACGGCTATTGCAAGGGCAAGGGCGGCTCCATGCATATCGCCGATTTCTCCATCGGCATGCTGGGCGCCAACGGCATCGTCGGCGGTGGTTTGTCCATCGTCACCGGGGCCGGGCTGGCCGCGCAGATGGCGGGCAAGGGCGGTGTCGCCGTTTGTTTCTTCGGCGATGGCGCCGCCAACACCGGTTCGTTTCATGAATCCCTGAACATCGCGGCGGCCTGGAAATTGCCCATGCTGTATGTCTGCGAGCATAATTCCTGGGCCGCCAATACTTCCGCCAAGATGACCCATGCCGCCGAAGACGTGGCCGGGCGCGCGGCGGGCTACGGCATTCCCGGCGTGGTCGTCGATGGCAACGATGTGGTAGCGGTGTACGAGGCCGCGAGGGAAGCCGTGACCCGGGCCAGGCGGGGCGAGGGGCCGACGCTGCTTGAATGCAAGACATACCGCTGGCGGGCCCATACCGAACGCCCCGGCGCCGTCGATCCCCGCCCGGCGGAGGAAATTGCCGCCTGGATGGCCAAGGATCCCATCGCGCGCCTGGCCGATGACCTTGAACAGCAGCAGGGCCAGTTCAGCAATGCCGAATTCCAGGCCATGGATGATGAGATCCTGGCCGAGATCGAGGCCTCGGTCGCCTTTGCCGAAGCCAGCCCGTTCCCGGCGCCCGAGGCGGCGCTGGAAGATGTGTTCGCGGATTGAGGGAAGGGGATATCATCATGAACATGCGGGAAATATCCTATGGCCGGGCCGGCATGGAAGCGCTGGTCGAGGAAATGCGCCGGGACCCCACGACCTTGCATTTGGCCACCGACGCGCCGCCCTCCCTGGTGGAGGAATTTGGCGAGGCGCGCATCCGCGCCACGCCCATTGCGGAAAACGCCTTTTCCGGCATCGCCATCGGGGCGGCGGGTTCCGGCCTGCGGCCCATCGTCAATTGGTCCATGGTCACCTTCTGTTTCGTGGCCATGGATCAGATCGTCAACCAGGCCTCGAAAATCCACTACATGTTCGGCGGCCAGCAGACCTTTCCCATCACCTTCCGCTCCTCCGTGGGCGGCGGCACCTCGTTGGCGGCGCAGCATTCGCAAAGCCCCTATTCGATGTTCATGAACCTGTCCGGCCTGAAGCTGATCCTGCCGTCCACGCCCTACGATATGAAGGGATTGCTCAAATCAGCCATCCGCGACAACAATCCCGTGCTGTCGTTTGAATCCTCCCGCCTCATGGGCCTGAAGGGCGAGGTGCCGGACGAGGATTACACCATTCCCATCGGCGTCGCGGACGTGAAGCGCGAGGGCACGGACGTCACGGTGATCGCCCTGGCCTGGCTGGTGCACGAGGCCCTGGCGGCGGCCGAGGAACTGGACAAGGAGGGCGTCTCGGTCGAGGTGGTCGATCCCCGCACCCTGTTCCCCCTGGATAACGAGACCATGCGCGCCTCGGTTAGGAAAACCACCCGCCTGGTGATCGCCGACGAGGCCGGCCCGACGGCGGGCGCCGCCGCCGAAATTGCCGCCCTGATTACGGAAGACCCTGAAACTTTCAAGGCTCTGGCCGCGCCGCCCAAACGGGTCTGCGCCCTGCAAGTCCCCATCCCCTACAGCCCCGCCATGGAAAACCACGTCTTCCCCGACCGCAACCGCATCATCGCCGGTATCCGCGAGGTGATGGCGGCCGGATAGGAAGCAGATATTATCTTCAAAATTCGATGGTAAACCCCTCTGCGTACTTGGAAGCCAAATAAAGAAAGGGCCGCCCAAAAGCAGCCCCTTCGATGGTACGGTTTTCCCGTCCGCCACCTGGTTTTCAGCAGGGGAAAGCCTAAGCTTTCCAGTTCCGCCGCTCGGCTCGCGCCGTTCGCGTAGCGGTGAACTTGTTTGTAACTTACTATAATTTGCTGAACATTTCAATAAGCGACCGGCAGGGCCAAGTTCGCGTGCCCTGCCGGTCATACACATGAAGACCTCCTGATAATCTGGTCAAATGTGGCGGACGGGGAGGGATTCGAGCCCCCGGAGACGCGAATCTCGCCGGGTTTTCAAGCCGGTGCAATAAACCACTCCGCCACCCTTCCATGCCTGCATTGTATCAGGCACGGCTTTCTCACGCCACTATCCCCGAATGTCCTCGTTAACAATTGAGCGTTGCTTCCCCGTTTCACACGCATAAATTGTTTTCAGAGGAGCGCGGGTCAGGTCTTTCTTCTTGAATATTGATCCGCACGCTACCCTTCAAGAATCTGTTTCTACACATTAGAGCATTTTCACTGAAGT
>JAYGEB010000255.1:0-3082 GCA_046582595.1 Alphaproteobacteria bacterium
AGCCTGAAATCCACGGCATGGCTATACCTGCCGCTGGTCTATTTCGCTTTCTTGCCCGCCAGGCGGCGCGACGATTAAAACTGTTCGTTGGGCAGGGCGCCGAAGATGGCGGCGCGGGGCAGCCAGGCGTTGGTGTCGGCGATGTCTAGTTTCGGTGACGGTTTACTTAATTGAGCAGGCGTACGGAGTCGCGCCCATTCTGAGAGAGCGAATTAGGGTGACATGATCCGCTCTTTCCCCCTTCAAAGTGGGGGAAAAGCGGTCAAGTCACCATAATTCTTGCGCTTGCGGGCACGGGCGGTTTGGCGGAAGCTTAAAACCGCTCGTTGGGCAGGGCGCCGAAGATGGCGGCGCGGGGCAGCCAGGCGTTGGTGTCGGCGAGGTCCATTTGGCACCAGGCCTTTTCGCAGGTCAGCAATTTTCCGATCACGCCTGCTTCCGCCCGCAGAACGACCGGCGATTTGGCATCGGGCGAGCGCCGCAGTTCCGTGACGCCGGCCCGCAGCACCGCCGTGCGCCGGCCCGACAGCAGGCTGCGGTGCATCCAGCCTTCCGTGCCCTCGATATCCCGCACCTTGCGCCAGTATTCATGCTCCGCCATGACCATGAACGGCGTGCCGCGGCGTTTGTAGACCCAGGTGATGGGATAGCGCACGCCGGGCCCGGCCCGCATATGCACCGTTGCCGAGGCCAGGGAGACAAAGCGCGGCGTGGCCAGGCCGGAGGCGCCGGGATGCTTCGGTTTCCCGGCCGTCGCGGCGGCGCCGTCACCGGCCCCCGACGCCGGCAGCGCCCAAGCGAACAGAGCCAGCAGAACGAAAAGCAAGGGAATAAGCTTCATGGCCATCTTATGCCAAGGCCGAAAGAGCCGGGTCAAGCAGGCATTCGCCCCAAGGCCCCGTATCCGCCAATTGTCGCGGCGGGCTCAGTCTGCTAGAGACGTGGGCAGGATCTGAATTCCAGCCCCAACCCCGCCCGCGTGAGATATCTCCATGCCGCAAAACAAACCTCTGGTGATCGTTACCCGCAAATTGCCCGACGTGACCGAGACACGGATGATGGAGCTGTTCGATACCCGTCTGAATGTCACCGACGACGCCATGAGCCGCGAAGACCTGATCGCGGCGGTCAAGCTGGCCGACGTTCTGGTGCCCACGGTGACCGATAGGATCGATGCCGATATCATCGCCAATGCGGGCGAACGGCTGAAGTTGATCGCCTCCTTCGGCACCGGCTGGGATCATATCGATCATAACGCCGCGCGCGAGCGGGGCATCGTGGTGACCAATACGCCGGGCGTCCTCACCGAGGACACCGCCGACATGACCATGGCCCTGATGCTGTCCGTGCCCCGGCGGGTGACCGAGGGGGAGCGGGTGCTGCGGGCCGGCCAGTGGCGGGGCTGGGGACCGACCTGGATGCTGGGCCACCGCATCTGGGGCAAGCGCCTGGGCATCATCGGCATGGGCCGGATCGGCACCGCCGTGGCGCGCCGGGCGCGCGCCTTTGGCCTCTCAATCCATTACCACAACCGCCACCGGGTCGATCCCGAATCGGAGGCGGAGCTGGAAGCCACCTACTGGGAAAGCCTGGATCAAATGCTCTCCCGCATGGATATCATCTCGGTCAATTGTCCCCATACGCCGGCGACCTACCATCTGCTTTCCGCCCGGCGCCTGCAATTGCTGCAACCGCAATGTTTCATCGTCAACACGGCGCGCGGCGAGGTAATCGACGAAGACGCCATGGTGCGGCTGTTGCAAGAGGGCCGCATCGCCGGCGCCGGGCTGGATGTGTTCGAGCATGAACCCAGCGTCAACAAGAAGCTGCTGGACATGGCCAATGTGGTGTTGTTGCCGCACATGGGCTCCGCCACCATCGAGGGGCGCATCGACATGGGCGAAAAGGTGCTGATCAACATCCGCACCTTCGTCGACGGCCACAAGCCGCCCGACCGCATCATCGACGAAGATCTATTGCCCGCGTAGGCTCCCGCCATGGCCCGCCTGCCCATCATCATCGATTGCGATCCGGGCATCGACGATGCCCTGGCCCTGATGCTGGCCCTGGCCAGCCCCGATGAACTGGAAGTCCTGGGCATCAGCGTGGTCGGCGGCAACGTCGGCCTGGCCAAGACCCAGTACAACGCACAACGGATATTGGCCCTTGCGGGCGGCGAGGCGGTGGCGGTGCACGCGGGCGCCGCCCGGCCCATGCGGATCGAGCTGCATACCACGGCCGTGCATGGCGATGACGGGGTCGGCGGCGTGGCGCTGCCCGAACCCCTCGCGCCCATCGCCTCCACGGACGGCGTGGCCTATCTGCGGGCCAGCCTGGCCGCCCGGCCGGGTGGGATTACCCTGTGCTGTCTCGGCCCCCTGACCAATCCGGGACTGGCCCTGGAACAAGATGGCGCCTTCCTCGATGCGGCCCGCCGGGTGGTGATCATGGGCGGATCGTCGGAGCGGGGCAATGTCACCGAGTTCGCCGAGTTCAATTTCCACGTGGACCCCGATGCCGCGCAACTGGTTTTCCACTCCGGCGCCGAGCTGGTGATGATCGGCCTCAACCTGACCCGGCAGGTTCCCATCACCCCGGCCCGCGTGGCCCAGATCGGCACGGTCGGCACCCGCTCGGCGCGGGCGGCGCGGGATATGCTGACGGTCTATGGCCGCGCCGATACCGCCCTGCACGACCCCTGCGTTATCGCCTATTTGCTGCGCCCGGAGCTGTTTTCCGGCTACCGGGCCTGGGTGGAGATCGAAACCAATGATCCCGAACGCCGGGGGCAAAGCCTGGTGCGCCCGATTGTCGGGGATGGGAGGGGCAACGCCCTGGTGCTCGACCGGATCGACGGGGACGGCTTTTTCGAATTGTTATGTGAACGCCTGGCCCGCCTGCCCTAGACTTTTGGAGCCGGCCCGTACTTTGGGGACACGTAATACCAATCGACTAAACTTGTGACTCTCTCGCCTGGTGTTAATTGCGGCCCGGATGTGATTCTCTTAACCAACTGGTTCGGTGGGGAGAATTGATATGGCGCTGGCAATTGTTCGGAGCGAACATTCGGCCGATGATCTGC
>JAYGEB010000258.1:0-4164 GCA_046582595.1 Alphaproteobacteria bacterium
GCTTCCATAAAAAAGGACTTACCCGAAGGTAAGTCCTTGATTTAAAACGGAAAATCTTATTCGTAAGATTATCGTTTCGAGAACTGGAAGCTTCGCCGGGCTTTCGCCTTGCCGTATTTCTTGCGCTCCACGACCCGTGAATCGCGGGTCAGGAAGCCGCCGGCTTTCAGCACGGGGCGCAGGCCCGGTTCGAAATTCAACAGGGCGCGGGAGATGCCGTGCCGCACCGCGCCGGCCTGGCCCGAGAGGCCGCCGCCGGTCACCGTGCACATGACATCGTATTGGTCCTTGCGCTGGGCGGTTTCGAAGGGTTGGTTGATGATCATGCGCAACACCGGGCGGGCAAAATAGGTTTCAAAGACCCGGCCGTTGACCGTGATCCGTCCCGCGCCCGGCTTGATCCAGACCCGGGCAATGGCATTCTTGCGCTTGCCGGTGGCATAGGCCCGGCCCTGGTCATCGATCTTGGGTTCGATGGGCGCCGCCGCCTCGCCGCCAAGGGGGGCCGCGGACGGGGTATCGCCCGATGGCGCCGCCGCCGCGCCTTCGACCAATTGTTTCAGATCGGCCAGGGAGCCCGCGGTTTGCGGCGTCGCTGGAGCCTCCACGGGAGGCTCTGCTGGTGTCTCCGCCGGGGTTTCCACAGGGGCTTCCGCCGGGCTTTCCGTCAGGCTTTCCGTTGGCGTCTCTAACGGCGTCTCGGTGGCGGTTTCCGCCGGAGTTTCCGTCGCGGTTTTCTCGGCGGCATCTTCGGCGGTCTCGTCGGCGCCGTTGGTTTCATCGGCCATGCTCAGGCGCTCCTCTTGTTCTTGTCGTTCATGGCGGCCACGTCCAGGATTTCGGGCTGCTGCGCCTCGTGCGGGTGTTCGGCGCCGGCATAAACCTTCAACTTGGTCAGCACCTGACGGCCCAACGGCCCCTTGGGGATCATCCGCTGCACGGCCTTTTCAACCACCCGCTCGGGATGCTTGCCGCCCAGAACCTTGCCGGCGGTGATGGATTTTATGCCGCCCGGATACCCGGTATGACGGTAGTACGTCTTGTCGGCCAGCTTGTTGCCGGTCAACCGCACTTTTTCAGCGTTGATGACCACGATATGGTCGCCGCAATCCATGTGCGGCGTAAACATGGGCTTATGCTTGCCACGCAAGCGCATGGCGATGATGGAGGCCAGGCGGCCAAGGACCACGCCCTCGGCATCGACCACGAACCACTTGCGTTCGATGTCGCCCGGCTTGGCGGAATAGGTTTTCATTGTCGTTCCTCGATTGCTTCCAGCAGCCTTATCCCAAGGCTTGGGCGGTAGCCCACTCCTGGTTCAGCCTTGGCTTGGCGGCGCGCAGTATATGAGAATAAAATTCCGGGTCAAGCCGAATTAAGGTAATATTTTCAATCAATTAATATGCGGTACCATGGTAGCGCATACGAAGCTGTTGCGGCGGCCCGGTAATAAATCTAAATTTTCCCGCGCCCTGTTTCCGGCTGATTTGTTCCCATGTCAAGGAGTTGCCCATGTCTCTGTATGTCCCTTCACGGACGGTCATGTCGTCCCGGCAGGCCACCATCGGCGCCTTGTTCCATGCCCGCGTACCGGCCAATCCGCGCCATCGCGCGGTGGTTTGTGGCGGCCGGGTGCTGAACTACGCCGAATTGGAGGAACGCTCCAACCGCCTGGCCAATGCGTTCTTGGCGGATGGGCTGAAACGCGGCGACCGGATTGGCCTGCTGGCCCGCAACTGCCTGGAATATGTGGAGATCGAATTGGCGGCGGCCAAGGCGGGCCTGATCGTGGCCTGCCTGAACTGGCGCCTGGGCGACCGCGAATTACGGCACTGCATCAACCTCGTCGAGGCGGAGGTGGTGATCGTGCAGGCGGAGTTGAGCGCCACGCTGGACCGCCTGAAGCTGGCCCCGCACCGGCGCCTGATCCTTGGCGCAGACTACGATGACTTCATGGCGGCGGGGGCGGCCGATTATCCCGATCTGGAGATAGATCCCGAAGACGGTCTGGTCATTCTCTATACCTCCGGCACCACGGGCCTGCCCAAGGGCGCCTTGATCTCGCACCGGGCCATGGTGGCCCGCGCCATGTGTTATTCCTCCGAGATGGCAATTCCCATTGGCGACAATTTTTGCGCCTGGCCGCCGTTCTATCACATGGCCTCCACCGATCAGTCCTTCGCCACATTGCTGCGCGGCGGCACGGTGCATATCATTGACGGCTACGAGCCGGATTTGTTGATCGACATTCTGGAGCGCGAGAAACTGAGTTTTTTCATCCTGATGCCGGGCATGGTCGGTCCCTTCGCGGCCATTCTCCAGGCCAGGGAGGTCAAGGTGAAGGGCGTTGGCCGTTGCGGCGCCATGGCCGATCTGGTGCCGCGCGAAGATATCGCGGCCGTGACCAAGGCCTTGAACGCCCCATATAACAACACCTTTGGCGCCACCGAGACCGGCCTGCCCCCCGCCACCTCCAGCGTTATCCCCATCGGAGTGGCGCCGACCAATCTGTCCAAGCGGCAATCGGCGTTTTGTGAAATGCGCCTGGTCGATGCGGACGACAACGAAGTGCCCATTGGCACGCCGGGCGAGGTCATCCTGCGGGGACCTACGTTGTTCAGCGGTTATTGGAATGCGGAAGAGACCAATGCGACGGATTTCCGCAACGGCTGGTTCCACATGGGCGATGTGCTGCGCCGCAACGAGGACGGCACCCTGGACTATGTGGACCGGGTGAAATACATGATCAAATCGGGTGGCGAGAACATCTACCCGGCCGAGATTGAACAGGTCATGCTGGCCGACGAACGGGTCCAAGAAGCGGTCGTCGTCCGCCGCCCGGACCGCAAATGGAGCGAGGTGCCCGTCGCCTTCGTGGTGCCCGCCGATCCCTCCCTGACGGCGGACGACCTTATGGACCTTTGCCGCGAGAACCTTTCATCCTACAAACGGCCCAAGGACATTATTTTCCTGGCCGCCGAAGACCTGCCCCGCTCCACCACCGGCAAAGTCCAGCGCCACGAATTGGAAGCGCGGCTGCCTGAATTATAGCCGATTGGGCAGCAGGAGGAACCACGCCTTGACCGACCAACCCGGACCCCTCACCGGCGTCAAAGCCGTGACCTGTTCGACCGCCCAGGCGGGGACCGTGCCCTATATGCTGATGGCCGATCTGGGCGCCGAGGTCATCAAGGTTGAAGTCCCCAGCGTCGGCGACAATACCAGGACCGCCGGCGAATTAAAGGGAGATATTAGTTCCTACTTCGAGACCAACAACCGGGGCGTGAAAAGCCTGACATTGAACCTCAAATCCGTCCAAGGCCGGGACATCCTGCACAAGCTGGTCGGCAAAGCGGATATCTTCGGGCAAAACTTCCGCCCCGGCGCGGCGGAAAAAAACGGCTTCGGCTATGAGGAACTGAAGCAGATCAATCCGGCCCTGGTTTATGTCTCCGTCTCCGGTTACGGCCCGTTGGGACCGCACGCGGCGCTGCCCGGCACCGATGCCGTCGGCCAGGCCTTGGGCGGCGTCGCCGAGGCTTACGCCGGGCCGGGCGAATTGATGCGGACCGGCGTGGTCTCCGTGGCCGATGAAGCCTGTGCCATCCTGACCTTCGGCGGCCTTTTGGCGGCGCTGTATTATGCCAAGAACACCGGCATCGGACAGAAGGTGGAGACCTCCCTGGTCGGCGGCGTGGTCCGCCTGATGGGCTGGACCATGACCACGACGATGTGGCGCGACGCCAACCCAATCACCGGCGCGCGGATCAACGGCACCCGCGAGCGTCCGGGCATCGCCGCGACCTTCAACGACCGGGACGGCAGGCCGCTGGTGTTTCAACTGGGTCACCGGGACTGGCGGCGCGCCATGGAAGCGCTGGGGTTCCTCGCAGCGCTTGAAGAACGCGGCGCCGCCGACCTCGGACTTGCCCTGGTCTCGGATGACAAGAAGGAGCTTATCCTCGGCGCCCTAGCCGAACTGTTCGCCACGGACAGCCGGGATAGGTGGGTGGAAATCCTGCGCGCCGCCGACATCGTCGCCGCGCCCGTCAACACCCTGCTCGAGGCCTCGAACGACGCCGATGTGCTCGCCAACGGCTATATCGCCGAGGTCGCGTATCCGGAGATCGGCGAGACCCTCAAGGTGCATGGCTCGCCCTGGCG
>JAYGEB010000269.1:0-6902 GCA_046582595.1 Alphaproteobacteria bacterium
TGATCGGCCTGCCGCCCGGCGCGGAGAACCCGCGCAGGGATATCGCCGAGGTGCCGTTGGGCATCAATGGCCTGGTTTTCAAGACCACGGACGCGGACGCGACCTTCGCGCATTTGCAGTCTCTCGATATGGCCGGCGATCCGCCGAAGGCCTTTACCCGCCCCGTGGCCTTGCCCGATGGGGAAAAGGACGCGGCCTTCCGGACGGTGGCCGTGCGTCCTGGCATTTTCCCTGGCGGCCGGACATATTTTTGCGAACACGCCACGCCGGAACTGGTCTGGCGTCCCGAATGGCAAAGCCACGGCAACGGCGTCCAGGCCATGGCGGAATTCGTCGTCGCCTCGGACCATCACCAACGGGAAGCCGAGAATTTCGCCGGACTGCTGCATTCGGACGTGGGCGGGGCGGGCGATAGCCTGGCCGTGGCCTTCACGGGCGGACAACTCACCATCATGAGCCCCGCCGCATATGGCGAACGCTATGGCGCGGCGGCATCCCCCATGGCCGGACGCGACTCGATTTTCGGCGCCCTGGTGGTCCGTGCCGATAGCCTGGATAAGATACGCGCCATCACCGCCCCGGCCATCGACGAGGCCGCCCGCGTCGTGGTCCGCCAGGAAACTTTCGATACCGTCCTTGAATTCATCAATTGAGGTGCGCCATGCGTCCAAATCCCATGAAGAGCAAGCTTGCCGCCGGCGAAACCGTCTACGGCACCATGATTTTCGAGTTTCTCAGCCCCGGCCTGCCGCGCATCGTGGCCAATTCCGGCGCCGAGTTCATCCTCTACGACCTGGAACACAGCGGCTTCACCATTCAGGACATGAAGACCCAGTTCGCCTTGTGCGCCGGGGTCGGTCTGGTGCCCATCGCGCGGCCGCCGGGCAAGGCCTACCACATCACCGCCCGCATGCTCGACGTGGGCGGCTTCGGGCTGTTGTATCAGATGGTGGGTAGCGCGGAAGAGGCCCGCGAACTGGTCAGTTGGACGCGCTATCCCCCCGCCGGCGTGCGCGGCGCCATATTCGGCGGCGCCCACGATGATTATACGGGGGGCGAGATCGCCGAAAAGGCCACCGCCGCCATGGACCGGACATTGGTCGCCGCCCTGATCGAAACCAAGGCGGGGCTGGACAATATCGACGAAATCATGGCCGTGGATGGTGTCGACGTGGCCCATCTGGGACACATGGACCTGTCCCTGTCACTGGGTATTCCGGGCCAGTTCGACCATCCGGACCTGCAACGCGGCATCGACAAAATCGTCGAGGCGGCGGAAAAGAACGGCAAGTCCGCCGGCGCCATGATGCCGGACCTGGAATGGGGCCGGGATCTGATGAACCGCGGCTATCGCATGATTTCCTACAATCATGACATGGGCTTGCTTGGCGAAGGCCTGAGCGCCGGGCTCGAGGCGCTCAAGGGTACGAATTAAGCTTTATTGCAGCCCCGGCCAGGTTTCGCCGGTGGCCGTTTCCGCCGCTTGAAACGCGGCGCGGATCTTGGCGGCGATATCGTCGGGCAACGGGCCCTTTCGGGCGGCGGCCAGGTTCGCCGTGACGCTGGCGGGCTTCGTGGTGCCCACGATGGCGCAGCTCAGTCCCGGCTGGGAGAGGGTGAAGCGCAGGGCGATTTCCGGCCAGGCATCGCCGGGAAAGCCCAGGTCATCGGGCTTGATGGCCATTTTTTCCAGGCGTTGGGCGTAATTTTCGGCATAATTCACATACATGCCCCGCTGTTGCGAGGCGCCCTTCCAGGCCGCGTTGGCGATGGAGCGTTTGGAGAGGACGCCCACGTTGTTTTGCCGGCAAGGGGTCAGCACATTGTCGATATTGGCCTGATCGCAAATAGAAATCGAGGTTTCGATCACCGCCACGTCTTCCAACCCCGCGGCATAGGCCGCCGCTTCGTTATCGCCGGCGAGGCCCAGAAAGCGGATCTTGCCCGCATCCCGCGACTTGACCAGGGCGCCCAGCGCCTCCCCCGCTTGCAGGTTTTTCAGATCGCAACTGTGCAATAGCATGACGTCCAGATGATCCGTCCGCAGGCGTGCCAAGGCGCGGTCCAAAGTGTTCAGCACCGCCGCCTCCGACCATTCCGCGCCTTCGATGCCGTCCATGGCCCGGCCGCATTTGGAAACCAGGATATATTCGTCCCGGCGATGGCCGATGGTCTTGCCAATCATCTCTTCCGAGCCTTCGTATCCGGCCGCGGTATCGATCAGATTGACGCCCTGATCCAGCAGGCCATTGAGAATATCCGCCACCTCGCGCTGCTCGGTTTCGAGAAAGTCAACCGGCGCGCCGCCGAACCCAAGTATGGAAACTTCCAACCCGGTCTTGCCAAAACTGCGTCTTTGCATTCTTCTCTCCTCTTTGACGGCAACAATACCGCAATTTCAAAGCCATGGAAATTCAGACTGCCTATGTGCCCGGCACGCCGCGCATCGCCTTTGACGAAGTGGGTTCAGGCTCGCCGCTTCTGTTTCTGCACGGCATCGGCGGCAACCGGACGAACTGGCATGAACAATTGCTGGCCTGCGCCCCACAATTTCGGGCCATGGCCTGGGATGCGCGTGGCTATGGCCAATCGGACGACTATGAGGGTCCGTTGGATTTCGCCAGTTTCGCCGATGACGTGATCCGCCTGCTGGATCACCTGGGCATCGCCAAGGCGCATCTGGTGGGCCTTTCCATGGGCGGGCGCATCAGCCAGGATTTGTACTTCCGCCATCCCGGACGGGTCGCCACCTTGACCCTGTGCGATAGCTTCCCCGGCACCACGCCGACCCTGTCGCCCGACAAAATGGAAGAATTCATCAACCTGCGCAAGGGACCGCTTATGGCCGGCAAGAGCCTGCGGGAAATGGCCGTGCCCTTGGCCAAGACATTGTTGAGCGTCACGCCGCTGCCGGAGCATTCCCGGCGCCTGCTGGCCAGCATCGAGGCCTTGCACAAGGACAGCTATATCAAGACCATCGAGGCCTCCACCTGCTATGACCGTCCCGTCGATATCGCAACGATCTCGGTGCCAATGCAATTGATCTATGGCGCCGAGGACCGCCTGACGCCGCCGGAGATTGGCCGCGAGATGCAGCGGCAAATCCCCGGCGCCCGGCTGGCCATCATAGAAGGCGCCGGCCACTTGGTGAATATGGAGCGCGGAGAGGCCTTCAACGAAGTCTTGTTGGGCTTCCTGAGGCAGCATCAAGGCCTGGCGGATCCGCCCAGTATGAAGGCGCCGTAGACGGCGGGGGGATAGCCCTGTTGTTTCAGCGCATCGCGCGCGCCGAGCCAGGCCGCGCCGTAGTTTCCGCGGCCGGGTCCTTGCAGCGCAATGGCGTGAAACCGGGTCATGAAGGCCTGGGTGCCCTGGTCTTCGACCCGCCACAGGCTGTTCACCACGGTGCGGGCGCCGCCCAGATAGAAACTGCGGGTCAGGCCAAGATAATCGTCCCCCGCCACCGCCTTGCCAACGCCGGTTTCGCAAGCCGATAGCACCACGAGGTTGGCGCGCAGGGGCGCCTCGAACAGACGCGCCGCCGTCAGACGGTTCATGCCATCGGGGCCCGAAAGCATGATCGCCGAATTCAACGGCTCCTTGGCGTCAAACAGGCCATGGGTGGCCAGATGCAGGACGCCGACACCGCCGCCGATGGCTTTGCGAAGCGCCTCCTCGGTCGCCTGTTCCCCCAGCAGCGGCGTGACGCCGTAGGCCGCGGCGATCTTCGACGCCTCGGCCCGGGCGCCCGGAAGTTGCGGCAGTTGCCCGAAATACTTCGGATCGCCAATGATGCTTGCCGGCGCCCAGCCGGCCGCCACCGCCGGCGGCCGGGTCAGCCAGCCGCCCATGGGCAGCACGGCGATGAAATACTTCCGGTCCAAGGCGCCCCAGGGCACGGCATGAAGCTGCCCCGCCGGCACCACATAGGCGCCGTTCGGCGCGCCCCATTGTTGCAAGCGCAGATCGGCGACAAGAGAGGCGGCAATATCCTCCTGCGCGCCGGCGGCGCCAAGGGCCACCGCATCGACGAAATCCTCCAGCCGTTCCGCCAATTCCACCTGCGAAATGTCGGTTTTGACGATCCGGGTGCCTTGTCCGTCGATCAGCAGCCAAGTCAGGGGCGAGTTGGCGGCCGTGGGGATGGCGTAAGCCAGGATTTCGCCTTGGCGCAATCGCGCCTGTACGTCCGCCAACGCCACGGCCGCCACGGAAAGGGTATCGGCCAGCTCCGGATTGGCCTGGCGCAGTTTGCCAACCGTCCCGCTCCGTTGGCGCAGCAAGGTCTCGACCCGTTCCAAGCCCAGCCTGTCAGTCGCCCCCGGCGTGGCATTGGCCAGGCGCTGGCGCCGGATATCCCGCTCCAGGCGCCGGATTTCAGCCATGAGATCCCGTTCATCACCCGAGGCGACGGCCTGATCGGCCAGCATGTCCACGAAGGCGCGGGCCCGCCCCTGTTCCATGTCCCGGAACAGTTTGCCGTGCTGGCCGTTTGCCAGATCGACGGCGGCGAGCAGTTCCGTCAACCGCTCCTTGCCCAGGCCAAAGCGCAATTTCGACTGGTCCGACGCCAAGGCGCCGCTGACCAGGGTCACCGCGTCCTGGGCCCGGCGCAGGGCCGCCTCGGCCAGGTTCAGTCTGTTGGCGCGGAAAAACCGCTCCCCCCGCAGGGCCTCCAGCCGCCAGACCAGTTCGCCCAGACCGGCCTTGGCGGCAAGGGCGATGGCTGGCCCGGCCGCTTTCTCGAAAGCCTCGAAGCGGCCGCCGTCATGCAGGGCGCGGGCTTTCAACGCGGCCGTTCTGGCCCGGCCGTGGGTATAACCCATGGCCTTAAAGAAACCCTCGGCGGCGGCGAAATATTGTTCGGCGCGCGCCGGCTCGCCAAGGACCGAGAGAACGCCGGCGCCCAGATAGGCCATGTTCTCGCCCCGGGCGAGATAGAATTCCGGTATCATGGGCACCAAGTCGCCAAAGTCGGGAGAGGAGGCCAACGCGAATAGGCGAACGAACTGCCGCTCCAACCGAACCGCCCAGGCCAGGCCTTCCGGGTAGCGGCCCTGGCCGATATAGAGCGAGGCCAGGCCCAGGGCGGTCCGGAATTGTACGTCCGTGTTCATGGTAATGAGCGTTATGTTGGGCAGGGAATCGTAATCCAGCGGCAATTGCCATGATTTCAGGGCCAGGGCGACCCGCGCTAGATCGCCTTCCGCCGCCGCTTCATCGCCCAAACGGGCGCGTATGGTGCCCCTTACGGAGCGGCTGAACAGATCCTCGCCCCAGAATTCCCGCTCCAATTCGGCGGTTTTCAGAACGGAGGTCTCAGCGTCGGCGTAGCGGTCCGTCCGGGACAGCAGATCGACCCGGGTTAGGGACAGACGAAAGCGCATTTGATCGCCCCAGGCATCCTTGATGCCGGCATCCACCAAGGCCAGCGCGCGGTCGATATCACCGGCCATGAAGGCGGCGTAGCCTTCCGCTAAGCGGCCCGCGAATGGCATCCCGAGGGCTTCCGCCGTATTGGTGAGTTGCGGCGTCATGGCGTCCCGGCTGGGCACGGCGGGAAGCCTGATGGCCGCCGTGGCCGCCGGCACCAGGGCGGCAAAGGCGCGGCGCTCGGCCTCGCTCAAGGGGCCGTCCGGCAGCAGGGGCGGCGGTTTGGCCAGCACGCCTGGGGCGATGGCCAGCATCGCGGCGATGACACCTGGAACGAGCCAGCTAAAAAGGCGCATTGCGTCCGATCCAATCTGAACGCACAATTATAGCAGACATCAATTTTGGATTGGTAATTTGGATCATGGCGCGGCACATCGTTTGTTTAACCTTCGATTTCGACGTCATGTCGGGGCATATCGCCCGCGAGATGACCACCCCGACCCCCATCTCACGCGGTGAATTCGGCATCGTCGGGGCGGGCCGTATCCTGTCCTTGCTGCGGGCCGAGAAACTTGCCACCACCTGGTTCATCCCCGGCTTCACCATCGAAACCTACCCCGAGGCCTGCGCCCAGGTGGTCGAGGGCGGACACGAAATCGGCCATCACGGCTGGACCCACGTCCAACCCGCCCTGTTGGAGCGGGAGCAGGAAGAGGCGGAGATGATCCGCGCCAATGACACCATAGAACGTCTGTGCGGCCAGCGGGCCCGCGGTTACCGATCGCCCGCCTGGGATTTGAGCCCCCATACCCTGGAATTGCTGCTGAAACATGATTTCTATTACGAAAGCTCCATGATGGGGCATGATTATTCGCCCTACCGGGCGCGCCAGGGCGATGTCATCGAACTGCAGAAACCCATGCTCTTCGGCCCGCCGTCCCGGCTGATCGAAATGCCCATAAGCTGGTCCCAGGACGACCATCCGCATTTCGAAATGGCCGGCACCCGGCCCGGCCACCGCAATGCCAACAGCGTGTTGGAAAACTGGATCGACGATTTCGTTTACATGACCCGCTGCACGGACTGGGGCATCCTCACCTACACCTGCCACCCTTATGTCATCGGCCGCGGCCACCGCATGTTGATGCTGGAGCGCCTGATCGAAAAACTGCGCGATCTGGGCGCTGAATTCATGACCATGGAAGCGGCGGCGCGGTTGTACGACGAACGGGAGCCCCATGGCTGAGGATCGATCAGGATGGCCCCCGCCGGTGCCGCCAGCGCCCTGGATGCCCGTGTCAAGCACGGGCATGACGATTTTAGGAGATTTTGGCCCCTACGTCATTGCCGGGCCTGACCCACTGCTGTCCGGTTTAATTTTATAGACAATGCGCATGACATTGATTCTACTCGTTATCAGACGTTTTGCCGCGTTTGAGACACGAAATGGAGATCAATGCCATGCGCCATCAGAATAGGATATTTCACTGTTTGCTCAAGCATATTCCACGCTCTCGCTTCCAACCGAT
>JAYGEB010000461.1:0-2010 GCA_046582595.1 Alphaproteobacteria bacterium
CTTGCGGCCCGCCAACACGCCTGAGCCAATCCGCGAACCGGCCACGGATCGCATTCTAAGCCGAATTTCAACATATACTGGCGTGGATCATCGGCGTCCCCCGTCAGCCCGAATGCAGTTTGCCTGGCGGGTCCCCGGGGAAATTCGTTCCAACGGCGGCGCATTGTGGTATTTCTCTACAATCGTCATCCACTCAAATGTCATCCATTCAAATTTTAGGACGCCTGTATCATGATTGGCTACACCACCGTTGGCACCAACGATCTCGAAAAAGCCGCCGCATTCTACGATGCCCTGTTCGCCGACCTGGGCCTTAAGAGAATTGTTCCGAACGAGCGGCTGATATTGTGGTCGAGCAAGGCCGGCGCGGCGATGTTCGGCGTTATCAAGCCGTTTGACGGGCAGCCCGCCAGCTCGGGCAACGGAACCATGGTGGCACTCATGGTGGATGATGCCGAGACCGTGGCCAAGCTGCATGCCAAGGCGCTGGAATTGGGCGCCGGCGACGAGGGCGAAGTGGGCCCGCGCGGCGGCGGCGGCACGACGTTTGGCTATGTCCGCGATCTGGACGGCAACAAACTGGCCTTTTACGCCGCGAAATAGCCGGTCCCGGACGGCGGGGCGGGCGCGGCGGCAACCGGGAGATAGATCATGACCTTACCAACGGCGGCCACGGCGGGGCAAAACGACGCCATCGCCGTCACCCCAATGACCCTTCATATTGGCGCCGAAATCTCCGGCATTGACCTGGGCCAGCCGTTGGCCGAGGCGGTACGCGACGGCATCCGTGACGCCCTGGTGAAATGGAAGGTGATTTTCTTCCGCGATCAGCATTTGGATCACGCCCGCCATGTCGCCCTGGCCCGGCAACTCGGCCGGCCGACCATCGGGCATGCGGTGTTCGGTCATGTGGAGGGTTTTCCGGAAATTTACTCGGTGGCCAAATCACGGACCGCCAACAGCAACCGCGCGGAGAGGCTGACCACGCCGTGGAATGGCTGGCATACGGATATCACGGCGGCGGTCAATCCGCCCATGGCCTCGATCCTGCGGGGCGTGACCATTCCGCCCTTCGGCGGCGATACCATGTGGACCAATCTGGCGGTCGCCTATGACGCGCTTTCGGCGCCGCTCAAACAATTTGTCGAGGGTCTGCGCGGCATCCATGCCTTTGACCCGCCCCAGGGGACGAAATCGGATGGGGATTATGGGAAAAGCGTCAAACGGCGGGCCTTGAAAACCGAACACCCCCTGGTCACCGTGCATCCAGAATCCGGCGAGCGCCTGTTGTTCATCAGCCCCAGCTTCCTGAAGTCGATTGTCGGCCTCAGCCCGCGGGAAAGCCAGCGCATACTGGAATTGCTGTGGGAGCATCTGGTGCGGCCGGAATTTACCGTGCGCTTCAAATGGCGGGCCGGCGATATCGCCATGTGGGACAACCGCGCCACCGCGCATCTGGCCCCGAACGATATATTTTCCTCCGACCTGGACCGCCAGCTCTACCGCATCACCCTGGTCGGCGATATCCCCCACGGCGTCGACGGCACGCCCTCCAAATCATTGGCCGGCGCGCCCATATTGTCGGCGGAAGAGGAGTTGGCGAACCACGCATAACCGCCCGGCGGCGCGACTGTGTGACGGTTGGAACGATGCCGGGCCGGCATGAGGCCATCGACAAGCCGCAGATGCATTGGTTCCAAGCCTGGGGGTCGATCGCAATGACCCTGACGCGGCCATCCCCACCGCCGGTACCGTAGCGCCCGCCCGTCTGATTTTCCAGTTTTGGGCAATTTTCTCGGAACCTCAGGGCAGGCCTTTTTCCCCATTATACCAGACGTCATAAGTCATGACACGTTTGCCCATTCGCGCCGCGTTATGGAGGCGATTCTGTCGGGCGTGGCGGTGAAATCGGCCCAGGCCTCGCAGCAGGCATCGACGATCTCTTCGTAGGTTTGGAAGACGCGGTGTGCGAGTTTGTTCTGGCGCAGGTATTGCCAGACGTTCTCGACC
>JAYGEB010000024.1:0-3191 GCA_046582595.1 Alphaproteobacteria bacterium
GCGCCATCCCCGCCAACGAGGGCCTGTTCCGGGCGATTCGGGTGACCGCGCCCCCCGGCACCATCGCCAACAGCGTGTTGCCGGCGGCCTGCGCGGCGCGCGGCCTGACCGGCTTCCGCATGCTCGACTGCGCCTTCGGCGCGCTCGCCAGAATGGTGCCCGATCGGGTCTGCGCCGCCTCGGACGGGGGCAACACAGGCATCTCCATCGGCGGCTACGACGCCGCGCGCAAGCCCTTCATCTATGTGGATTTCGCCTGCGGCACCTGGGGCGGGCGGCCGTGGGCCGACGGCCTGCAAGGCAACTCCAACATGTTCGCCAACATGGCCTCGCAATCGATCGAGGTGATCGAGACGGAACAGCCCATGCAAATCCTCTGCTACGAGTTCCTGCCGGACCGGGCGGGTCCGGGCAAGTTCCGGGGCGGGGCGCCGTTTCGCCGGGACTATCGCTTCCTGGAGCGGGAGGCGGTGCTGCAGGTACGCTCCGACCGGCGCAAATTCCGCCCCTATGGCCTGTACGGCGGCCATCCGGGCAAGCCCTCCGCCAACACCATGAACCCGGAGACCGGGAACAAGCCGATGGCCTCCAAACTGACCATGAATATCGAACGGGGCACGGTGTTCCGCCATGAACTGGCGGGCGGCGGCGGCTGGGGCGATCCCTTGGACCGAGACCCCGCGAAAGTCCTGAAGGATGTGCGCAACGAACTGGTCAGCCCGGCAGCCGCCCTGGCCGATTACGGCGTCGCCGTGGATACCGCCACCTGGAGCATCGACCGGGCGGCGACCGAGGCGCGGCGGGACAAGATACGCGCCGGGCGGCCAGGGGAGCAGCCCAAGGTCCTGTGGCAGGAACCAGGCGGGGCGGAGGGTTAAATGGTTAGTTTTCGCGTCGGCGCCGATATTGGCGGCACTTTCACCGACCTGGTGCTTTTGGGCCAGGACGGCGCCTTATATACAAAAAAGGTCCCCTCCACCGTGGAGTCCTACGAAGCCGCCATCCTGGACGGCCTGTCCAGCGTGTTCGAGGCCGCCGGCCTGGAACCGGGCCAGATTTCAGAAGTGCTGCACGGCACCACCGTGGCCTCGAACGCCATTCTGGAGCATAAGGGCGCCAGGACCGGGCTGATCACCACCAAGGGCTTTCGCGACGTCCTGGAAATCCGCACCTTGCGCATGCCCCGGCTGTACGACCTGCATTGGGAAAAGCCGACGCCGCTGGTGGAACGTTATTTGCGCCGCGATGTCGATGAGCGGGTCAATCATAAAGGCGAGGTCGAAAAGGCGCTGGATTTGGCAGAGGTTGAACGCGTGGTGCGGCGCCTGTTGTCCGAAAACGTGGAAACCATCGCCGTCTGCCTGATCAACTCCTACGCCAACGGCGATCATGAACGCGCCATCAACGAGGTGATCGAACGCCTGGCGCCGGATTTGCCGCATTGTATTTCGGCCGACGTGCTGCCTGAAATATCAGAATACCAGCGTACCTCCACCACCGTCATCAACGCCTATGTCATGCCCATCGTCAGCCGCTACCTGCGGCGCTTGAGCGCCCGCATGGCGGACGGCGGGATCACGGCGCCGTTGCTGTTGATGCAATCCAACGGCGGCCTGGTCAGCGCGGAAGTGGCGGAACGCAAACCCGCCAACATTATCGAATCCGGTCCCGCCGGCGGCGTGGTCGGGGCCCAGGCCCTGGCGCGCAAATTGAATCTGCCCGATATCATCACCTTCGACATGGGCGGCACCACGGCCAAGGCCTCCATGGTCGAGGACGGTGACTACACCCGCAGCCTGGACTACCAGGTCGGCGGCGGCATCATGGTCGGCTCCCGCCTGATGACCGGCGCGGGATATCATTTGAAGGTGCCGGCGATCGATCTGGCCGAGGTCGGCGCCGGCGGCGGTTCCATTGTTTGGATCGACGCCGGCGGCTCCATGCAAATCGGGCCGCAAAGCGCGGGCGCGGTGCCGGGTCCGGTCTGCTATGGCCTGGGCGGCGAGGAGCCGACCGTGACCGACGCCAATGTCATTCTGGGATACCTCAATCCTGACTATCTGATCGGCGGCGAACTGGAACTGCGGGCGGAAGAGGGCCGGGAGGTTTTTCAGCAACAAATCGCCGCGCCCCTGGGCCTGGAGTTGGCCCACGCCGCCTACGGCGCCCATCAGATCGCCATCTCCAACATGATCCGGGCCATCCGCGCCATATCCTCCGAGCGGGGCCGCGACCCCCGCGCCTACACTTTGTTCGCGTTCGGCGGCAACGGCCCCTTGTTCGCCGCCGGCATGGCCAAGGAACTGAATATGCGGCGCATCGTCGTGCCGCCCCATCCGGGGTTGTTTTCTTCCTTCGGGCTGCTGTACGCGGATGTGGAACATCATTATTCCCGCTCCATGATGCAGGTGCTGCGCGATGCCCCGCCCTCGGCCTTGAACGATATCTGGGGCGGCCTGGAACGGGACGCCCGGGCGCAACTGGCGGCGGACGGCTACCGTCCCGAACAGGTGGAGATCAGCCGCACCGCCAACATGCATTACAAGGGCCAGATCTATGAATTGACCGTACCCGCGCCGGACGGCGATTTCACGCCCGAAAAGGTCGCCGAACTGGAAGAGCGTTTCGGCCAGGAGCATGAGCGCACCTATGGCCACCGCGCCGGACCGGAGGAACCGGTCATGCTGGTCAACGCCCAACTGATCGGCCGCGCCATTCCCGACCATCCCGGGGTGCCGGACCGCTTGCAGGGCATGGATGTCCGCCAGGACAGGGAGATCGGCGCCCGCCAGGCCTATTTCGGACCGGAGCAGGGATGGCTGGAAGCCGTCGTGCTGAGCCGCGCCGGCCTGGACGGAGAGCGCGCCGGCCCCTTGATCATCGAGGAGTACGACGCCACCTGCCTGGTGCCCCCCGGCGCCATGGCCAGACGGGACGATTTCGGCAATATTGTTATCGAACAGCCTTGAATTATTTCGGGGAATGCGTTACCCGCCGACTGTGTCCATGGATGCCCAGATCATGTCCGGGCATGACAACATCCCGCTGTCATTGCCGGGTCGGGCCCACTGCTGTCCGGTTTAACTTTAGATTTATTCCAGTTTGCATCAAAGGGCCATCTGCATTTGCGGCGTGGCGAGAGCGGGAGGGGGGTATTTTGGTGGCGGCATGAGCATCTGTTTGAATGATTT
>JAYGEB010000063.1:0-17465 GCA_046582595.1 Alphaproteobacteria bacterium
CTTCAAATCAGCCAAAACCATACGCGCGAAAAGGCTTTCAGAGTTTTTCACAGACGACTTAATATGACAAAATTTGGCAATGATATAAGTATTACGTCACCGTATTAAAACGTCACCGCATTGCGGCTAACCGAAGGCGGCGAAAATCTCCTGGAAGGCGACCAGTTGGTTGCCATTGGTGGACGAGGGCACCAGGATAGGCGTGTGGATGCCGGCATCGAACCAGGCCTCCAGGCCCTCGCGGACTTGGGAGACGCTGCCGAACAGGGTATTATCGGCCAGCCATTTGTCGCTCAGATGTGCGGCGACTTTTTCCGGCTGGCCGGCCGCCATGGCGGCTTCCACCCCGGCCATCTCTTCCTCGTAGCCGGATTCCTTCCAATAGTTCCGGTAGTTCGGCAATTGCGCGTATGAGGTCAGGGTGCGGCGGTTGACGGCCTTGGCGGCTTCCACGTCATCGCTGATACAGGTGGGAATCATATTGCCGATATGGAAAGCATCGCTGTCGCGTTTATCCGCCGGCAGCGCGGCCAGGGATTGCGCCATGAAACTACGGGAAGCGTTGGCGAAGACCATGCCGTCGCCGATCTCTCCCGCCAGGGCGATCATCTTGCGGCGCATGGTGGCCAAAATGATGGGCGGCAGTTCGCCCACTCGCTTGACGGTCTTCAGCGCCTCGACGAATTCGCGGGTATCGGACAGTGGCTTGCCGGCGGTGACGTTCATGCGCTTCAGCGAGGGGCCGTGGCTGACCCCGATGCCGAAGCGGAAACGGCCGCCCGAAACCTCGTGAATGAAAGCTATCGTCTGGGCATAATCCAGCACCGTGCGGGCATAGATCGGCGCGATCGAAGTGCCGAAGGTGATTTCATTGGTGGCTTGCGCGAGGGCCGCGCAGAGGGTCACGTTGGCCACGGTCGAGGGGCAATAGATACCCGAGAAGCCCCGCCGCTCGATTTCCCCGGCCAATTCCAACGTCGTCTTGCGGCGGCCCGGCACGGCGGCCAGACTGATTGCGGGCATTCTCGTCATTTATTCACTCCAGTTTGTTTAAACCCAATGACCCTCGATCACGGCAAATTCATGGCCGCCCCCCGCGCCGGCAGATCGGCATTTGCCAGGCCGCCAAAAAAACCTCTCGAAAAAAGCGGCGTCCCGATAGGGTAACGTGGCGCGGGTTCGTTCCACATCGAAACCGGGATTAACCTCCATCAACTCTCGCCAGACCTGCCGCGCCTCTTCAATCCGTCCGGTTTGCCCGTACAAGGCCGCCAGGTAGGCCCGCGTCGTATCCGTGCCCGGGCTGCGAATGATCCGGCTTTTGAAATTCGCTTCCGCCTCGTCGTACAGTCCCAATGCCATTTGCGCCCGTCCCTTGAAATGCAGCATCAAATCGACCTGCGGGTCCAGCAAGAAGGCTTGTTGAAACATCTCGGCGGCGCGGCCGTGTTGGCCCATGAAATCCAATGCCTGCCCAAGAGCGGAATAGCCCGAGGCAAAATTCGGATCCAGGTCTATCGCCCGTTCGGCGGCGCGTCGCGCGCCCGCCAGTTCACGGCGCCAAGTCTGACATAGTGAATGGGCGAAATGACCGGATGGATCATCGTTATCGATTGCAACGGCCTTTTCCGCCAGCGCCAGGGCCCGATCCAGATGCCCGGCATCGGCGCCGTTCCAGCCATTGACATATTCAGTGCTAGATATAATGGACAGCATGGCATGGGCTTGCACCAAGTCCGGATCCAATTCGACCGCCAACTCCAGCATCCGCCGGCCTTCAATCAAATCGCCGGCGTCGAATTTGAACAGACAGGCGCGGCCGCGGTAAAGATGGTCAAAGGCTTCCGGGTTGACCTTGCCCCGGTCCGAGCGGCGGCCCTCTTCGAGCGGCGTCAATTCCACTTGCAGGGCGGCAACAATTTCGCGGGTTACTTCGTCCTGGACCGCGAAAATATCTTCCAGATCCCGGTCGTAGCGTTCGGCCCACAGATGGCCCCCATCATCGCCATTGATAAGCTGGGCGTTGATGCGCACCCGATTTCCGGCCCGGCGGACGCTGCCTTCCAAAACATACCGCACGCCCAGCTCGCGGCAGACCTGCCGGACATCGGGGCTTTGCCCCTTATAGGAAAATGAGGAATTGCGGACGATCACGAACAGGCCGGAGGCTTTGGAAAGATCGGTAATTATGTCTTCGGTAATGCCGTCGGAGAAATATTCCTGCTCCGGATCGCCCGACATATTGGTGAAGGGCAGCACGGCGATGGACGGCTTTTCGGGCTCGCTCCGGGCCTCGGCCCTCGTGGGTTCCCCGCCGCCGGGCGCCCAGCGCCAAACGCGAACTGGCCGGGCGATATTCTTGACGTTGTGTTCCCCATCATCTGAAAAGACGGCATCAAGGCGGTTCTGAATTTGGCCATTGACCGGATCGGATACGGCAATGCCGCCCGGCCTGGCGATGGCTTGCAAACGGGCGGCGATATTCACGCCATCGCCATGTATATCGTCTCCATCGATAATGATATCGCCGAGGTTAATGCCAATTCGGAGGACAATCCGGCGGTTCTCCCCGACGCCCTCATTGCGTTCCGCCATGCCGGTCTGAATTTCGAGCATTGACCGCACCGCATCCACGACGGAGGGAAATTCCAGCAACAGGCCATCGCCCATGGTCTTGACGATGCGGCCGCCGTGCTCCTCGATTTTGCCGTCGATCAAGTCTGTCCGATGCTGGCGCAGCGCGGCCAGCGTGCCGATCTCATCGATGCCCATAAGGCGGGAATATCCCACCACATCCGTGGAGACGATCGCCGCCAATCTTCGTTGCGTGCCTTGGGGCATGGGAAAAGGGACCGCTGGCCTAATTTTTCAGGGGCAGGTCAAATACCTGACCGGGAAAGATCGTGTCCGGATCGCGGATCTGATCGTCGTTGGCCTGATAGATCACGGTGAAACGGGTGCCGGAGCCGTAGACCCGCCGGGCGATGCGCCACAGGTTGTTGCCGGGCTGCACAATTACCCTGAAGCGGGCCGCCGTGGTTGACAGAACTTCCGCCTTGGCGACCCGGACAAAGGGCAGTTCGACACGGCTGACGACCCGGCCTTCCCGGTCCACCTGGTCTACCCGCAAGGTATGGCTGCCGGGGGCGACCTCTTCCTCGGGTTTCAACCGCCAGCCTTTATCCTTGTTGGCTTGCGCGACGCCCACGGGCTTGTTGTCCACATAGGTCCGCACCGTGGCATCCTTCGGGGCGCTGCCCGTGACGACCAGTTTGCCCTTGATGTCGTATTCAACCGTATCGACACTCAATCTGTTCGTCGAAGACCCGCTTTTGGGTTCGGGTTTTTGCAACAGCCTGGCCGGCGCGTCGCCGGTTTTCGGCAGCAATATCGCCACGACCGCCCGCGCTTCCCCGCCCTCCGGCCCGGTTTTTTCCAGCGGAACGGCGGCCGCCATCTTCTCGACGGCTTTTGGCAAATCCTTTGCCATCGCCTGAGCAGCCTTGGCAACCGGGGCAGCCGCCGAAACAGGAGCGGCCTTGGCGGCCGGGGCAACATTCATGGCGGTCTTGACCGGCGCCGCCGCCGGCTTTGTTCCCGGCACGATAACCGCGACGACGGCCTCCGAGGCCAGCTTGCGCCCGTCGGGCAGGGTGGCGAGCAGGTCCAGTTCCGCATGACCCGCGGGTAGCGGCTTGTCGATCACCGCCACCCATTCGCCGCGATGGGACACCGGCGCCTCGGCCAAGACCTTGCCGCCCAGAATAAGGCTTATCTTGGAGCCGGGCGGCGCCCGTCCAGCCACCACGGCCGTGCGGTCCTTGGCGATGCGGACAATGTCAAAGGTGGGCGGCTTCTCCGCTGGCGGGACAGCCTTTTTCTGAACTTTCGGCGCCTCGGCCGGCTTTTTCGGCAGATTAGGCGCTTTGCTCAAACTTGGCGCCGCCAGCATCGTGCCTTCGCCGCCCGCGGCAGGTTTGGCGGCGGCACTTTCGGGCGCGGCGGGCTTTGCCGCCTCGGTTTTTTGCAGCTCCGGCGGCGCATCGTCATCCCGCATGGTTAGAAATGCCAGCACGGCGCCCAACAGAATCACCATCACCGCCATGATTATTGTATTGCGCACGCCGTATCTCCGCACCAGAGGCCAACAAGGTAGTCCTTCCCTCCCGCGCGGGCAATCCCATGTCCCCCATTTGACGGCTTCGGTATTACCCGTCCCGGACTGCGTCGAAGACCGCTATTCCGGTTCGCACACGGGGGCACAAAGCAGGTTGAGTATTTGAGGGCCGGCTACAAGATATTGCCTTAAGTTTGGCATTTCACGCTGAATGGAGGGTCTCGGGCGTGGACTTTCAATGGTACGATGGGGCGATCTTCTCAATAGGGTTTTTATCGACAGAGTTGCTTCAACTGCGTTCGACGTGTTTCGAAGTTAGCTCAGCCTTGCTGCTCCCGCCCCAGATACCGTAGGGCGACAATCGCGATATCATCGAACTGGGGCCGGCCGGTCATGAAGTCCGCGACCGCCCGATGCAGACCGTTGGTAACTGTTTCCATGTCGGCATCCGGTTCGCATTGTTCTAGATAGGCGGTGATCCGCTGGACGCCGAATTGGACATTGTCCGGGCCGTGGGCCTCGGACACACCGTCGGTATACAGAATGAAGAATTCGCCCGGCTGCAATTGCACCTCTTCGGCCGTGTATGGAAAATCCTCCCATGAAGACAACGGCAGGCCGCCTTCCGTATCCAACGGACGCACCTCGCCGCCGGGGCTTTTCAACAGCGGCGCGTCATGGCCGGCGTTGCAAAGCTGTAACCGGCCCGTCGATGTATCGAACAGACCAACCACGGCGGTGACGAACATCTCCTCCGTATTGTCCCGGGCAATTTCATTATTGGCGACAAAGACCATCTCCTCCAAATCCGTTATGCCCCGCAGGGCCGCGCTTTTGCATAAAACCTTACTGATGGTCATGAAAACCGAGGCGCCGAGACCCTTGCCGGAAACATCGCCAATCATGAAAACAAACTGTGTTTCGTTCACCATGAAGCCGTCGTAAAGGTCTCCGCCAACCTCCGCCGTGGGTTCCAGCAAGGCGAAAAACTCCACGTTGCCGGGCAATCCCTTGATTTTCTTGGGGTCGGGCATGATGCCGCGTTGGATTTTCCGCGCCGCGTCGATTTCACCCTCGACGCGGGCTCTATTCACTTGTTCCGCATGCAGACGCCGGTTGGCATGGGTATAACCCCAGGCCAGCAAAACGGCACAGATCACGGCGCCGGCCAACAACGCCGGACTGGGATCCAGCAGCAGACGTTGCTGCATGAACAGGAAAAAACTCGCCACGGCCGCCGCCGTGCCCGGAACCAAAAACAATAGCGCCAAATGCGAGGGGCGGGCATCCCGTCCGGCCAAAACCAAAATCCCTCCCAATAGCACCACCAAGGCGATTTCGGCCGTCATCGTCCAGTCCGGACGCAGCAGCCGGCTGTTCGACAACAGGGTTTCGATCATTTGCGCCTGTATTTCAATGCCATCCATGCGGCCGGTCACGGGCGTCGGCGGGGCATCCCGCAATCCCAGGGCCGTCGCCCCCATCAACACCACATTGGAGGCGAAGACGCCTTTATCCAATTTGCCTTGCAACAAATCCAAGGCGGAAACCCGGCGCTTGGGTTTGATGCCTGAAAAATGCAGACGCACCCTGCCGTCCCTGTCCAGGGGCAGAAAAGAGTCTCCAATACGCAGGCCGCGAACGCCACGGGCATCGGTTTCCAAGGTCACCGATTGCTGCCCCAAGGCCAGACGCAATACCTCAACCGACAATGTGGGATAAACTTCGCCCGCAACCTGTATGACGGCGGGTACGAAACGAAAGGCGCCATCGGCGCCCGGTGCGCTGTTCAAAAATCCATGGCCTTGCGCCGCGTCCTCGATGCTCACCACATTTGCCAAATACCCCGTGAAACTCATCAATTTTTCATGGGGCCGCGGGCCCTTGATCCGGACCGTCGTCGGCATCGCCGGTTTGGTTGCGTTGGCGTCATTCTCCCCGGCGCGGGCCACGACGACGGGCAAGGCAAAAATGCGCTGCGCGAACTCGTCATCATTACTGGTCAAGGCTTCCAGGCGGCCGCGGGTTTCGACGTCCAGACCAGGATGACGCGCCACCAATTGAGCGGGGTTGTAGCGGTCCGCCTCGGGCATCAGAATATCCAGGCCGATGGCCAGGGCGCCGGCGGCGGCGGTCTTATCAATCAACGTGGCCAGCACCGTCCGCAGCCAGGGCCATTGGCCGATGGCATCGATACTCGCCTGGTCAATATCAACGATGGCGACGGGGTATGTCTCCACCACTCTGGGATAAAGCGTCTGGTAACCATCGAATACAATGTTTTCCAAGGCGAGGCGAAGAGAGGGCGAGGCCCATGGCAGGGGCAGAACGACGATCAGCAACAGCAACGCCGCCCAACGCGGCCCGAGCCATCCGGCCAGCCAGCCATCCCCTGTCGCCGGATCGCTCACCCGAACCGCCGTGCCCGCCTAAACTTCCAGTTCCAGGCCGTCATAAGCCATGGAAACCCGCAGCGGCTTGCCCGGGTTCATGATTTCCTCGTAGCGGATGGTTTCGTCCAGAATTTTCTGCAGGGCGTAATCGTCATAGATCGGTTCGTGGTGGAACATGCAGTAATGGCCGACGCCGGCGCGGTGGCACAAATCCACCCCGACGATGTTGGAGGAATGACCCCAGTCCTGCTTGACCAAAACCATGTCGGCCATGGAATACATCGAATCGAAAACCAGCAAATCGACCCCGCTGAGAAAATCGATATAGCGTTGTGTTTCCGCCTCGGATTCCTGGGTATGTTCGCCGTCCGTGGAATAGACCGCCCGCTTGCCCCCCAATTCAAAGCAGTAACCGTATGAATCGCCCGCGTGATTTTGCTTCACCGCGCTGACATTGAAGCCGGCGATTTGATAGTTCCTGTCGGGCTCGATAATATCCAATGTAATATCGGCCGCCAACTGATCCCAATGCACCGGGAAACAGGGGTCCGATTGCTGCCGGCGGAAGGCCTCCTCCAGCACCTCGTGGCAGCCGTGGATATGGATCTTGTTGCCCGGAATATAGGCGGGGGCGAAAAACGGCAGCCCCATGATATGGTCCCAATGCACATGCGACATGAAAAATTCGTACCGCCTGGGGACGCCGGGGCCGTGTTCGACCATGATTTTCTGGCCCAGTTCCCGCAGGCCCGAGCCCATGTCGCAGACCACGGTATTTTCGCCGCCGACGAATTCGACACAAGAAGTATTGCCGCCGAAGCCATGCGAGGTGGCGAAATCCACCTCATTTTCGATGAAATCGTTTAACTCAGCATCGCTCGCGAAAGACCGTCCGTCCGCCTGACGCAAAACCGCAAAGACTTTGTCGCGCACGCCCTGGCCGCTTAAAGCTACGGGTAAGGATCCACGCGTTCCCCAAAACCGCAACAGCATAACACTACCCCATTCATGCGATCAGATTCCGATCCGACAATGCCGCCACTCAGGTCCCCGCCCCCGTCAGCGCCGCCACGGCGGAGGCCCTGTCATCATAGACGGCAAATATCATATCAAAACGGCTAATGTGAAAAATTTCGCGCATTTGCTCACCCAGGGCGGCGACGGCAATAACTCCGTTCTGGGCCTTGCATTTCTTGGCCGCCAGCATCAGTACGCGCAGGCCGACGCTGCTCATATACTCCACTTCCGATAGGTCCAGAACGACGGCGACACTATCCTCGCCGCCATCATGGCAATCGTCCAGGCGCGGTAACAAACGACCCTCGAATTCTTGAACCGTTGCATGATCGAAGCGGCCCGACAGGCGCAACAGCCGCACCTTCCCCACCGCTTCTTCGATTACGTCCATAACACTTAATCCGCCTGCCTTGCTGACCCAAATTCTGGCTCGCACATCATTGCCGTCCTCATGGAGCCGATCAGTTTTTTTTGAAGGGTAGGCTGACAACGGGACGGAATCAAGGCGCACTTCACCCATGGATTGGGCGGCAGCCGTTTGGCCCGGACCCAATGACGGCGGCGAGATGAGAAATTCCCAATTATCGGAATCCCACCGTGCTGGCGCGGTCTTGGACATTTGCGCTGAAATCAATCCTCGAACGTGGGGTGGAATATCCGCCCCCACGAATTGGCAAAATATACGTTCAAGTGAAATTAGCCGTGTTTCGCGCCGCGAAGTGTGCGCGGCGTCACACTTGCATGGCATTTTTATTCAGCCGGTCCGGTCAAGCCGTAAATCCACAACGGTGTCGAGGGAGACCAACTTACGGCGCCCAATGGGTCCATTATTGCGCGGAAACCGCCCGCCTCCGGTCCGAGTGACGCCACCCGGAAATATCCTTGGTCGGTTTGCCGAACAGATAGCCCTGGCCGAAGCGCACGCCGACTTCACGGAGAAAATCAGCCGAGGCTTCCGTCTCCACCATCTCGCCCACGGTATCGATGCCCAAATCCCGGCACAGGTTGGCAATGGAGCGGATGAAGGCCTTGCCCTTGGCCGAGGTCTGGGCCTCTTGGACATAAATGCCGTCGATCTTGACGCAATCCACGTCCAGGGCATTCAAATATTGGAAAGCCGCCGAACCGGAGCCGAAATCATCCAGGCAAACGGCATGGCCCAGTTCGCGCAAGGATTTGAGGAACTTGTTGGTGGCCTCCAAGTCATGAATGGTGGAGGATTCGGTAATTTCGAACTGCAGCCAGCTTCTGGGTGGTGAGAAATGTTCAAGCAGTTGAATTAGTTTACCCAAAAAGGCTGGCGATTCCAGGGACCGGCCCGACAGATTAACCGCGATCGAAAGCTCCCGCTCCTGTTTCCTGATACCCTCCAGGAAACGCATGACCCGGGCGCACATGGCGAGATCGAAGTCCCCGATCACCCCGGCATCCTCGGCGAAGGTAATGAAGCGGAAGGGTGAATCTTCCGGGCCGCCGCCGCCCAGACGCACCAGCGCCTCGAAATGGTGAACGTCCCGGCTGTTTAAATCCACCACGGGCTGGTAAAAAACATCGAAATCCCCCGTCTTCACCGTGTTTTTGAATGCGACTATCTTGGCCCGTGTTTCACTCAGCATCTCCCCATAGCCTTGCTGAAGATCCTTGATGGTGAACTTACTTCGCTTTTCAGAGAATTTGTTGATGGTATATAATAACGCCTTGGCGTCATCAAAATCAGATAGTTCGGCGCCGCCCAGATCAACCGAGGCGGCCTGGACGCTGATCCCGGCGCCCTCCGGATCCGCCTCCAGGGCGCGGGCGCCGATGGCGTTTTCCAATTCCGGAATGTCCACATCCCGGTCATGCACGACGCCGAATTTGTCGTTGCTGAACCGGCCGGCGGTTTCGCCGGCGATGGCGCGGGCCTGGATGTTGGCGGCTATATCGTTCATCAAATCAGCCGCGTCGCCGTCATTCAGACGGGCCAGGAGTTTATCCAGACCATCCAGTTCCAACATGGTCATGACGGCCGGGCGCTCGCCGCGGCGCGCCGCCTTTACAGCTTCATGGGCGGCATCCGCGAAACCTTCCTTATCCGTCAGGCTGGCGGCGGCGGTCTGATTGGCAACGCCGCGGTTAAGAGACAGGAACAGACCGCCACCGTTGATGGGCAAATAAGTACCACGAACTTCAAGACGCATCGGCGCACCGGAAGCCGCCTCCAAGCGCAAGCGCAACGGGCCGCAGCGTCCTTGCTTGACGGCCATGTCATAGCCGGCGGCCATCATGGCGCGGTCATCGGGCACGATCAACTCATGGAAATTCTTTCCGACCAAGCTATCGCTATCGAAGCCGGTCAAGGATTTGATAGCGCCGGCGGCATAGCAGATCCGTCGCTGATCATCCAGTTCGACAAAGGCGTCGGCGGCCGAAAAGGCAAAGGCGACGAAACGGTCGCGGTCGCGCCGCACGTCGGTTCCCCGACTTTCGCTGTTATTCATATTCCACCATATGGCCCGCGGACGGGCCGCATGTATCTCCTCCCCGACACTAGCGGGCAAAGGTGAAGCCGAAATTAACGCCATTGAAAAAACCGCCGATCCGGCGCAAGCTTTGTTCCGGCCTTCGTTTTGGGGGCCGAGACGAGGGTTCATTGACCGATCAACCGGGTTCAACGCCCACGACAGATCCGCCATCGCACCGTTCATCGCGCATGGGGCGATGGTTGATTATCGCCGGACGCGTGTTGTGGCTGGAACTGGTCGGCGCTTATGCCCTGGTCAGTTTATATGTCTTTCTCGAACGTCTGGACGGCGGCAACCCCGGCGCGGATTTCGTCATTTTTTATGCCGCCTCCCTGCTGACCATGGCGGGAGAGGCGGCGGCGCTGTTCGACTGGCCCACCTTCCGCGCGGCCCAGGCGACGGTTATACAAGGTCCCATCAACTATCTGCCTTGGCTGTACCCCCCGCCCCTATTGCTGATCACGGCGCCGTTGGCCAATTTGCCCTATCTGCCGGCCTTCGCGGTCTGGGTTCTGGGGCAGTTGGTGCTATTGGCGGTGGCCGTGCGCGGCATGGGCCGGGACGGCGCCACCCTTGCCGCCATCCTCGCCGCCCTGGTCTTTCCCGCCACCATCAACAACCTGCTGGCCGGCCAGAATGGCGCCTTGAGCGCCGCGTTATTGGCTGGCGGTCTGCTCGCCCTCAATCGCCATCCCTATTTTGCCGGCGTGATGTTCGGCTGTCTGATCTACAAGCCGCAATTGGCCCTGATGCTGCCCGTTGCCCTGCTGGCGGTGGGCGCCTGGCGGACGATCGCCGCCGGCCTGGCGAGCGCCGTCGCCTTGTCCTTGTTGAGTTTGGCCGCCTTTGGCGCGGCGCCCTGGTCCGCCTTTTTTGCCAATACGGCCACCTCGACCGGTATCCTGGAGCATGCCGCCGCCCATTGGTCCAAAATGGCGACGGTCTTTGCGGCGCTGCGGCTGTTGGGGGTGGAGATTTCCGTGGCCTGCGGCGCCCAGGCCGCCGCGGCGGCCCGGGACGGAATGGCGGTGATATATATATGGCGCCGGAACGCGGGCCCGCACCTGCGCGGTTCGGCCCTGTTATTGGCCACCTTTCTGGCCACGCCCTATGCCTTTTTTTATGATCTGGTGGTTTTGATCTTCGCCATTCTGTGGCTGGGCCAGGGCGAAGTGGGCCGGTACGGCCGCCCTGTCCTGGCGTTATTATGGCTGGCCCCCGTGGCCCTGTGGGTGCTGGCCCATTACGGCCAGGTTTCCCTTTGGCCGGTTTTACTTGGCGGTTGTCTGGCCTGGATCTGTTGGCGGGCCGGACGGGAAGCCGCCTGAAGGCTGTTTATCCGCCGCCACGATCAGGTCAGCAGATGCCACATGTAGCCCAGGCCGCCCACGGAAACCAACCAGCCAACAGCGACCATAAAGAAAACCGGCTGTGAATGTTTTATCGTTGTCGCTTCCATTTTGTCGTCTCCCTCGAATTCATCTTGCACTCCGCCGTATTTCCAGGGCGGAAGCTGCATCCTGCAAACTAGAATGCAGGAACCGTGCCAACTAAAAAAATTTGTCTAAATGCCTGTTAACCGCCATTCCGCGCTCATGCCTCTCCGCCGAGTGTCCCAAATCAAGACAGACCGTCGGGGCAATCGTTTCGATATGAGAGGCAGCCATCCTGACCGCCGGGCACGGCCAATGGCGAAAATTCCAGCGCGCGGACCCAGGCTTGGCTATGATCATGGCAGCATCTGGGGACATATCTCGCCATGAAGAATTCCGCCATCGCCGAGCTGTCGGCAACGGCAGCGGCCGCGGCCTTGGCGCCCTGGGAAGGCGCGCCAAAGCCACCTGAGCCGGAACACCGGATGACGGATTTGCAACGTGGGAAAGCGGCGGTCGAGGATTTGTTACAACAAATCAGCGCCAGGTTCGCGGGCGACGGGACGCTGCATTACGGCGCGCCGCGGAGCCGGCAATTGGATGACGCCATTCAGGTCACAATCCCGGAAATCATCATCCGGTCATCAAGGGGTCATGTGTTCGAACTGGGCGAGGTGTCGGCCAATATCAGGCGTCTCGATGAACGCTTCGATGCGATGACCCTGGCGCTGCCGGGCGAAGTGCTATTCCGCAATGCCGCCGGACCCCTGGGGCGGCTGACCATCGCCAGGCGTTTGGCGCGATTGCGCTGGGACCGGCAGTTGGAAACCAGCACGGAGTTCGAATTCCGTTTGGCCGAATTGGTCTTCCGGGACGCCGGCGGCGATGAAATGGGCCGTATCGGCGAAATACTGGCGCTGGCGGATGTGACCGAGGCGCAAGGTTCGTGGCGCGGAGCCGTGTGCATTTCGTTAAGCAAGCTGACCATGACCGATGGCCAGAAATCCCATATACGGCTAGATGGCGCCACGCTGGCGCTGGATGTGCAGGGTTTGGATTTACCCGCCTGTTTTGCAACAATGGCGCCGCTGAAGACCTTGTTGACCATGGCCGGCGGCCTGGGCCTTCGGGCCAGTATCGAGGGGTTGGAAATGCAAACCCCAGCCCAGGGCGACTTACGCTTGGCCAACGCGGACTATCGGCTGGATCTATCCAGTCCCGACGGAGAGGTTTTGAATTTGGCGTTGACCATCCGGCACGCCGGCCTTCGCGGCACGGGCAAGGCCACGCTGCCTGAAGATCTGGAATTTGTTTTAAGCCTGGAAAACCTGCCCAATAAAACCCTCGCCAATTTGGCCGTGGCGGCTGTCGAGACCGTCTTGCTGGGACAAGTTCATAACGGCGCCAAATTGTTCAACCGTCTGCGGCGGGAATTTGGCGCCGCCAAAACGGTGCTGCGCCTGAAACACGCCGATTTGGCGGCCCCGGATTACAGAATTGACATGGCCGTGACCCTCCTGGCGGATGCGGCGGCCAAGGCCGGTTTTGCCGGCGGCGGCGATCTGCGCATTTCGGGCTTGCCCAAATTGCTTTCGGCGCTGGGTATTCAAGACCTACCCGCCCTGGCCGCCCTGGCCGGAAAGGGCCAAGCCCATGATGGCGGGGGCCTGTCATTTGCCCTGGCCGTGCGACCCGATGGACAACTGGCCGTGAATGGCGAACCCGTGCTGTCCCTAGCGCCGTCCCAGGACGGGGCGAATTGATCGATCGATGCCGCAAACCCGCCGCATGGAAAGCATGAATATGGCGGCGTTGAATTTCCGATTTCATTGGCTATTGTCCAGCGATCATTTTCTGACCAAAATCCTCACAATGGAATAACTGCGGAGTCCTCGAATACCGCCATGGAACATTTCACCCGCGATATCGCCACCCTGCTGGGACTGGCCGCCGTGTTCGGCTACATCAACCATCGCTTTTTGCGCCTGCCCCGCACCATCGGCCTGGTGATGATCGCCATGGCCGCCTCCCTTGCCGCCCTGGCGATCGATGCCGTGGTGCCGGGCTGGGGCGTGGGCCCCGGCCTGCGGGCGGCGCTGATCGAGATCGACTTCACCGACACCCTGATGCGCGGCATGTTGGGGTTTTTGCTATTCGCCGGCGCCCTGCATGTGGATCTCGGCCATTTGGCCAAGCGGGGATGGACCATCGCGGCCATGGCGACGGGCGGGTTGTTGATGTCCACGGCCCTGGTGGGCGCGGGAATCTGGCTGGCCTTTGAACTGGTCGGACTTGGCCTGCCGTTGATCTATTGCCTGGTCTTCGGCGCCCTGATATCGCCCACCGACCCGGTGGCGGTGCTGGGGATACTGAAGACGGCAAAGGTGCCCGCCAGCCTGGAAGCCAAGATTGCCGGGGAAAGCCTGTTCAACGACGGCGTCGGCGTCGTGGTTTTTGTCATCCTGCTGGCCATGGCGACGGCGGAGGGACCTGGCGGCGGCATGGACCCTGGCGCCATCGCGGTGCTGTTCCTGCGGGAAGCGGCGGGCGGCGCCGCCCTTGGCCTGGCGGCCGGCGTCATCGCCTTTTGGGCCTTGCGCTCCATTGATGAATACAACCTCGAGGTCATCATCACCCTGGCCCTGGTAACCGTGACCTATGAAGTGGCGCATATGCTGCACACTTCCGGGCCGATCGCGGTGGTCGTGGCCGGATTGCTGATCGGCAACCACGGCACCCGCCTGGCCATGAGCGAGACGACGCGGGAACATTTGCTCAATTTCTGGACCTTGATCGATGAAATTCTGAATGCCGTGCTGTTCTTGCTAATTGGTTTGGAGGTGGTGTTGATCTCGACCACGCCGGGGCTGATGTGGGTATCGCTGATCGCCATTCCCCTGGTGCTGGGCGCCCGCTTCGTGGCGGTGGCGATCCCCATCGGGCTGATGGGCCTGTGGCGGGATTTCACCAAGGGCGCCATCCCGGTCCTGACCTGGGGCGGCCTGCGGGGCGGCATTTCCGTCGCTTTGGCGCTCTCCCTGCCGGCGGGCGGGGAAAAGGACGCCATCGTCACGGTTTGCTATGCCGTCGTGGTGTTTTCCATTTTGGTGCAGGGCATGACCATTGGCCGGCTGGTGACTTGGGTGGTGCCGGTCCAGGACGAGGCTTCGGAACATGAGTGAAGCGGACCGCAAGGTTGAAGTGATCGAAAAACGCACGCTGTATCGGGGTTACGCCCGGCTCTATGAATACCGCCTGCGCCATAGCCTCCATGCAGGCGGCATGAGCGCGGAGATTACCCGCGAGGTGCTGGCGCGGGGCCATGCGGTCCTGATCCTGCCCTACGATCCCGTGCGCGATGAAGTGGTGATGATCGAACAGTTTCGCATCGGCCCGTTCGCCAATGGGGATCAACCTTGGACCCTGGAAGCGGTCGCCGGCATGATCGAGGCCGGCGAGGCGCCCGAGGATGTCGCCCGCCGCGAGATGCGGGAGGAAGCCGGCCTGGAATTGCAAGACCTTACCCACGCCTTTGATTGCTACACATCCCCCGGCGCCGTCTCCGAACAAATTTCCATCTACTGCGCCCGTGTCGATGCCACCGATGCCGGCGGCATCCATGGCGTCCGGGAGGAGGGCGAAGACATCAAGGTCATCGTCATGACGTTCGACGATGTCATGGCGGCCCTGTCCGATGGCCGCATCAACGTCGGACCGGTGATCGCGGCGGTGCAATGGCTGGCCCTGCATCGCGAACAGATCCGAAAGCGTTGGCTGGAGCAATTTTCAATAAATGGAGGTCGCTCTCGCGACCGAAGTGATTGATTCAATTGCTCTATTCTTAAGAGTCTGAGCACATTTTCTTCGAATGCGCTCTGGCCTGATTTTACCCCAAATACCTGTGAATAAAAGCCATTCACTTGTCCGGTTTGGGCAAAGGGCATAGAGCATTTCCGAGTAGGAAATGCTCTGATTCTTAAGATTAGAGCAATTTTTCCAATCACTTAGAACCGCTTCGCGATTCACATTAGATCGGAATTGCTCTACTGTGCGGAAAATCATCTATTTGCGCCGCGGAGTAGGATATGGACGTACGTCAGGGTTTCATCGACAGCATCGGCAACACGCCGCTTATCCGCTTGAAAAAGGCATCCGAGCTGACGCGATGCGAAATCTATGGCAAGGCTGAATTCCTCAATCCCGGCGGTTCGGTCAAGGACCGGGCCGCTCTGGCCATCGTCACGGCGGCCGAGGCCAGGGGGGATTTGAAACCGGGCGGCATCATTGTCGAGGGTACCGCCGGCAACACCGGCATCGGTCTGGCCCTGGTGGCCAATGCGCGGGGTTACAAGACGGTGATCGTCATACCGGAAACCCAGACCCAGGAAAAAAAGGACATGCTGATCATGTGCGGCGCCGACCTGCGTCAGGTGCCCGCCCTGCCCTACCGGGACGACAACAACTACATAAAATATTCCGGCCGCCTGGCGGAGGAGATCGCCGCCTCCCACCCCCAAGGTGCGATTTGGGCTAATCAGTTCGACAACGTGGACAACCGCCAGGGCCATTATGAAACAACCGGCCCGGAAATTTGGCGGCAAACGGACGGCAACGTGGACGGCTTCATCTGCGCCGTGGGTTCCGGCGGCTCTCTCGCCGGGATCGCCCAATATTTGCGGGAGCAAAAGCCGTCCGTCACCATAGGCCTGGCCGATCCGCCCGGCGCGGCGCTGTACAATTACTATGCCCACGGCGAGTTGAAGGCGGAAGGCTCGTCCATCACCGAAGGCATCGGACAGGGCCGGATCACGGCGAATTTGGAGGGTTTGAAGGTCGATAAACCGTTTCTGATTCCCGACGAAGAGGCTTTGCAGATCGCCTTTGATCTGATAATCGAGGAAGGCTTGGTCTTGGGCTCCTCTTCCGGCGTCAATGTCGCCGGCGCCATCCGTCTGGCGCGGGAAATGGGACCGGGCCACACCATTGTGACCTTGCTTTGCGATGGCGCGCAACGCTATCAAAGCAAGATGTTCAATGTTGCTTTCCTAACGGAGAAGGGCCTGCCCGTGCCGAGCTGGATGGGTTAGAGAATTTTTCAATTGATGAGGCGCCAATGACCGAATTGCTGTTCCGCGACGACCCCTATGCCAAAAGCTGCGAGGCCACGATCACGGCCATAAACGAGCGCGGCGGCATCGAGTTGGACCGCACGGTGTTTTACCCCACCGGCGGCGGCCAGCCGGGCGATACGGGCACCTTGCGCCTGGCCGATGGCGGTGAAATCACCATTGCCACGACCATCAAGGGCGAAGGCGCGGATGATGTCATCCATGTGCCCGCCGAGGGCCAGGAATTGCCCGGCCCCGGAGCGGCGGTGACGGCCTCGATCGATTGGCCGACGCGGCACCGCCTGATGCGTATTCATACCTGCCTGCATTTGCTGTCATCGGTCGTGGAATACCCCGTCACGGGCGGGCAGATCAGCGATGGCAGGGGCCGGCTGGACTTCGACATGCCCGAAATGACCGTGGAAAAAGACGCCATTACCGCCCGTTTGAACGAATTGATCCGGGAAGGCCACCCGGTCCATGTGGATTGGATCAGCGACGAGGCTCTGGCCGCGCAGCCGGACTTGGTCAAGACCATGTCGGTGAAGCCGCCCATGGGCCAGGGCCGGGTGCGTCTGATCGACGTGGATGGCTGCGATCTACAGCCCTGTGGCGGTACCCATGTCGCCAACACTTCGGAAATCGGCGAGGTGCGGGTCCGCAAGATTGAGAAAAAAGGCCGTCAAAACAGGCGTATATCAATCGAATTCGTGTAATATTTTCAAAGTGTTATTTTAGTTTATTGAGGTTAATTATGACTAAAGCGCCAACGGTGTCCACGGAATGGCTGGCCGAGCATCTGGAACAGGCAAAGGTGCTGGACGGCTCCTTCTATTTACCGGCGGAGAAGCGGGACGCGGAAGCGGAATTCGCCGGCGCCCACATTCCCTCCGCGCAACGTTTCAATATCGATGTTGTTTGCGCGCCGGGCGGCGATCCGCCGCATATGTTTC
>JAYGEB010000157.1:0-2999 GCA_046582595.1 Alphaproteobacteria bacterium
CGCAACAAATACAATGTCAAAGCGGATTGGCGGTTTACAACCGAAGACGCCCGCATCAAGCTGAAAAACCTATACCCCGTGCTTTAGATGATTCAGACCACTAGAGCATTTCCGAATTGGAAATGCTCCGCTTCTTAAGAATAGAGCAGTTTTTCCAATCACTTAGAATCACTTCGTGATTCGCATTAGATGGGAACCGCTCTAGCGGTGAAATTCCAGGCCCATCTCGCGGTAGCGTTCCGGGTCGTCCTGCCATTTTTCGCGCACCTTCACGAACAGGAACAGATGCACGGTGCAGCCGAAAATCTCCGTTAATTCGGCCCGCGACTCGGCCCCGATCTGCTTGATTTGCTGGCCACCCTTGCCCAGCACGATGGCTTTTTGCGTGCCCCGGCGCACATAGATCACCTGTTCAATGCGCAGGGCGCCGCCACGGACGGTTTTCCAGGATTCGGTCTCCACGGTCGCGGCATAAGGCAACTCCTGGTGCAGGTGCAGAAACAATTTTTCCCTGGTAATCTCGGCCGCCAACAGACGTTCCGGGATATCGGCCAGTTGGTCCTCCGGATAATGCCACGGCCCTGGGGGCAGTTGTTCGGCCAGGGCGGCAAGCAAATCCCCCACGCCGTCCCCTTTCAGGGCCGAGAGCATGAAGACCGCCGTGAAAATGCCTTCCTTGTCCAGGCTGTCCGCCATGTTCAACAACTTTTCCCGGCGCACCAGATCGATCTTGTTCAAAACCAGGACTGTTTTCATGCCGGCTTTTTTCAGACGGTCGATGATGCCGCGGGTGTTGCCGTCGACGCCACGTTCCGCATCAACCAGCAGAACCCGCAGATCGGCATCTACCGCGCCGCTCCAGGCCGCCGCCACCATGGCCTTTTCCAGGCGCTGCTTGGTATTGGTAAAGATGCCGGGAGTATCGACAAAGACGATCTGCGCCTGGCCGTGCATGGCGATGGCGGTGATCCGGGCCCTGGTGGTCTGCACCTTGGGCGTGACGATGGAAACCTTGCTGCCCACTAGAGCATTGGTCAGGGTGGATTTGCCGGCATTGGGCGCGCCCAGCACTGCCACGAAGCCGCAACGGGTCAAATCGCTCATTCCAGTACCCCGATATGTATCAGCATGGCCTTCGCGGCGGCTTTTTCCGCTTCCTGGCGGGAGCCGCCCCGCCCTTGAGCCAATTCCAAACCATCGGCGCGGACCTCGACCGTGAATATGGGCGCGTGGTCGGGGCCTTCCTGGGCGGCCACCTTGTAACGCGGCGGCTTGCCGCTTGTTCCCTGCAGCAATTCCTGTAATTGAGACTTGGGATCCTTGGCGGCATCACCGCTGCTGGCCATGAAATCCGCCCAATAGCGCAGGATGAAGGCCTCCGCCGCCGCAAGACCACCATCGAGATAGAGCGCGCCGATCACCGCCTCGCAAACATCCGCCAGAATGGCCGGCTTCTCCCGTCCGCCCTGGCGGTCCTCGCTCTTGCCCAGCAGCATATGGCCGCCAAGGCCGGCCAGCAGGGCCGCCCCGGCCACGGTTTCCCGCCGCACCAGGGTATTGAAACGGACCGCCAGCCCGCCCTCGTCCGCGTTTGGGTCGTCGTGGTACAGCGCCGTTGAAATGATCAGGCCCAACACCCTGTCGCCCAGAAATTCAAGGCGCTGGTAGTCGTGCCCGCCCCGGCGCCGGCGATCCAGGGAAGGATGGCTCAAGGCCTCCTCCAACAATTCCGGTTGGGCGAAGACATGGCCCAGCACGGGATATAGTTCGGAGAGGCCGGGGGTGTTCACGGCTCAACCAAAACCATTGAAGAAGCGGCCGAAGCGAATGGCCAGGGGCCATTTCCAGATCTCCCAGATCCGCGCCTCGCCGTTCACGGAGAAAAAGATGATGTCGGCCCGTCCGACCAGGTTTTCCGCCGGGATAAATCCGACATGGTTGAGAAACCGGCTATCGCTTGAATCGTCCCGGTTGTCGCCCATGGCAAAATAATGGCCGGGCGGCACCAGGTAAACTCCGGTGTTGTCGGCATCAAGGCCCGAAATGACCATGACACTGGCGTTTTTTTCCTGGTACCTGGCATCCAGGGTCAGATAGGTCCGTCCATTGGGCAGGGTTTCGCGGTATTGCCGTACACGGGCGCCGGCGCCGCGGAAATTCTCGCGCGGATCGTTGGATACGAAATCGTCGACCCTCTCCCGTTTCACGGCCTTGCCGTTGATGTACAGCACGCCGCGGGTAACCTGGATGCGGTCCCCCGGCAAACCAATAATACGCTTGATGTAGTCGGTCTCGTTATCCTTGGGGAACTTGAAGACGGCGATATCGCCCCGCACCACCGGCGACTCGTTGATCCGGCCATCGAACAACGGCGGGCTCATCGGTATGGAATGGCGGCTATAGCCGTAAGGAAATTTGGCCACGAACACATAGTCACCGATCAACAAGGTCGGCAGCATGGAACCCGAGGGGATATTGAACGGTTCATAGGCAACGGTACGGATTACCAGGGCGATCAGGACGGCGTAAATTACCGTCTTGATGGTTTCGCGCCAGCCGTCCGCCTTGCTCCCGCTTACTTGGTCTGAATTCATTTTTGCCATATCTAGTTTGCTGATCGCCGCGCTATCGCGGCGCGCTTTGCTCCGTTCAGGTCTGTTCCGGTCGGTACGGTTCAGGGGCCGTCGCCTTCCGGGACGGCCGAGATGATGACCAGGGCCTGACCCAGCGGCGGTTCATCCGTCAGGGTCAGGTCGATTTGCGCCTTCATGCCCGCTGGCGTCAGTTCACCGGCCAAGCCCCCTTGCCGGCGGCCGTCCTCGACCCTGAAGCGGCGCCGCCCCAATCCCTGCCGTTACCGCCGCTGCCTTACACCAAGCCGTTGGGCACGTTGTGGTATCCGGGCCCCTACGAGGCCAAGGCGCCGTCCCCGCCTGTTCCGGTTCCGATCACGGTCCCTGTCCCGGTCGTCGCTGAACCGAAGGCGGCCGCGTCTACCC
>JAYGEB010000174.1:0-11768 GCA_046582595.1 Alphaproteobacteria bacterium
CTGGGCTACCGTACGCTTGAAGCCGAAGACGGCCCGGCCGCCATGCCCATGCTGGATGGCGAGGCGCGGATCGACATGCTGCTGACCGACGTGGTATTGCCCGCGGGCATGAGTGGCGCCGATTTGGCCAGGACGTATCGCCAACGCTTTCCGGACGGCAAGGTCTTGTACACATCCGGATATCCGGGCGATGAGCTCAGCAATTCGGGCCGGCTGCCCAAGGATGTGGACCTACTGCGAAAACCCTATCAGGCGACGGAACTGGCGCAGACGGTCAGGCAGATCTTGGATTCCTGAGCCCGATGTTGTGTAGAATTAGGGTGATCGGAATTCAGCGTGGAAGACGGATGCAATATGTCGGGTAAAATTTTGGTTATCGACGATGACGACGACGTTCGCGAAACGATTTGCGATGTCCTGCGTGCCGCGGGCTATGAAGTTGAACAGGCAAGCGACGGCGACCAGGGATTGCGCGCCTTCGGCCAGACGGGTTTTGACCTGATCGTTACCGATATACTGATGCCGCAAAAAGAGGGGATCGAGACCATCCTCGAAATTCGCGATGGCAATCCGGAGATCAAGATCATTGCCATTTCGGGCGGCGACCGGACCGGCAATTATGCCTACCTGGAAATGGCCAAAAAACTTGGCGCCGACAAGACCCTGAAGAAACCTTTCGCGCCACGGCAGCTTTTGGACCTGATCGAGGGCATCTTGAAACGGGAGGCCTGAGTTGCCGGGGAACCTCGCCCGGCTGGCCGTCGCCGAAATATCTTGACTTTTCGCGGCCGAAAGAGTCTTTGGGCGCCAGCGACACTCCCAAAATGAGTAAATCGATCCTGCGCCGCCCTGTTTAGGGCCGAGTGTCCCGGCAGTTTGATCGAGAAAGAATATTTCAAAATATGACGGAATTCTCGGGCCTCGAACTGGCCCAACCCCTCCTTCGCGCGATTTCGGACGAAGGCTACACCACGCCAACCCCCATACAGTCGAAGGCCATACCACCGCTCTTGAAAGGCCGGGATTTGCTCGGGGTCGCCCAAACCGGTACCGGCAAGACGGCGGCCTTCGCCCTGCCCTTGCTGCAGCATCTGACGCAAGACGGCCGTAAGCTGCAGGACCGCAAACCGCGGTCGTTGATCCTGGCGCCAACGCGGGAACTGGCAAGCCAGATCGCCGACAGCGTGCGCGCCTACAGCCGCCACATGGGTTTACGCTCGGCCGTGGTCTTTGGCGGCGTCTCCGCGCGGCCTCAAATCAAGGCGTTGGCCAAGGGCGTCCACGTGCTGGTCGCCACGCCGGGCCGGCTTTTGGATCTGATGAACCAAGGCCAGGTCCGCCTTGACGCGGTCGAGGTCTATATCCTGGATGAGGCGGACCGCATGCTGGACATGGGCTTTATCCGCGATGTGAAAAAAATCACCGCCCAGTTGCCAACCCGGCGTCAGACCGCCTTGTTTTCGGCCACCATGCCGAAATCGGTACAGGGTTTGGCCGACGGTCTGTTGGTGGACCCGGTCCGGGTCGAGGTGGCGCCGGCGGCAACCACGGTCGAAAAGGTGGAACAGCGGGTGCTGTTCGTGGCCAAGGACAAGAAGCAGGCCCTGTTGGGGGAACTGCTGGGCGATGAGGATATGGCGCGCGTGCTGATTTTTACCCGCACCAAGCACGGCGCCAACCGGGTCGTCAAACATCTGGACCGGATCGGCGTCGAGGCCGACGCCATTCACGGCAACAAATCCCAGGGTGCCAGGGAACGGGCCTTGAAGGGCTTCCGCGCCGGCCGCATCCGGGCCCTGGTGGCAACCGATATCGCCGCCCGGGGCATTGATGTGGAGGGCGTCACCCACGTCATCAATTTCGATCTGCCGAACCAACCTGAAAGCTACGTCCACCGTATTGGCCGCACCGCGCGCGCCGGCGCGGCCGGCATCGCCATTTCGTTCTGCGACCATGAGGAACGCGCCTATCTGGCGGATATCGAGAAAATTATCCGCCAATCCGTGCCGGTTCACGAAGATCACCCCTATCACTTGGCTCAAATCGTCAGCCATATTGGCAACGGCCCCGCCAAGCCGGCACCCAAGGCCCGCCGACGCCCCAACCGCCGCCGCCCGCAACGGCCCACGGCCCGGGCGGCGTAGCGTCGGAGCATTTTCAACTACCGCTGGAAACGCTCTGGATTTTCGGGATTGAATGGTTCGGGCCTCGCTCTCTTCGCTCACGCTTGTGTGCAAGAGCGCGCCGCTCCGCTTGGGCGGCCTTGATCGATGAATTCAATCTCGAAATGGGCCTAGCGCCAGATGACCCCGCGCCAGCGCCAGGCAATGTAGGCCGTGCAGAGAATGCCGATGACCGCATAGATCCACACGGTGGGGGCGAAACCGAACCAGTTCACCATGCCGCCCGCCGCCAGCAGGCCCAGGGGCAGACCGTAAACGGCCAGCATGCGCACGCCCATGATAAGGCCGCGGAACTGTTCTGGCGTAATGCGCAGCAGGGTGACGGACATGGCGATCATGGCCATGCTTTGCAGGATGCCGATCGACAGCAGAACGGCGAAGCCGGGCCATTTGCTCTCCTGCGGGGCGAAGACCGCCAAGGCCAGATACCAGGCCATGATGCCGGCAATCATGACCCGCCCGGAGCGCCGCCCGCCGCCCAGCAAGATCATGGCGACGGAGCCCAGCAACGCCCCGCAGGCATAACCCGCCACCAGATGGCCCAGGCCGTTTTGGTCGAGGGCATAAATATCCTTGGCCACGTAGGGCAGCAGCCCCATGGATATGGGATAGGCCGTCAGATTGACCAGAAAGGCCAGCAGCATCAACGCCAGCACTTGCGGCGTGCGCCGGATATAGGCCAGGCCGGCCTTCAATTCCTGCCAGGGCGAGGCGGCGGCGGCACCGGTTCGCCGGCCGGCCACGCCAAGGGTGAGGGCCAGGCTGATGGCGTATAATACCACCACGCCCACGTAGGCCGGGCCGATGCCAAGGATGGCGAACAGCCCCGCCCCGGCCAGGGCGCCGCCGATGCGGGCTGAATCCATGGTCGTCCGCGACAGGCCGATAGCCCTGGCCAGCCAGACGCCGGGCACCGTATCGCCGATCAGGGCGTTGCGCACGACCAGGTCGGAGGGGCGCGCCAGGCCGGCTAAAAGTGCGATGGCGAAGACCCAATAGGCGTTCAGGGCGCCGAGCAGCGCCAGCACCATGATTGCCAGGGCGAGGGCGCCATAGCAGGCCCGCAGGGTGCACAATACCACCCGCCGGCCCAGACGGTCGGCGGCGACGCCGACCAGGGGCGCGATCAGGCTGCCCAAAAACTGCAAGGAGCCAAAAGCGGTCAACAGCAATACGGAGTCCGTTTCGACCAGGATATACCAGCCGAGTATAAGCGTCTCCATCTCGAAGGCCCAGGATGTCAGCAAATCCGCCGGCCATTGAAATTGGAAGCTGCGCACCGAAAAGGGCGCCAGGGCGGAGGCATTGGCCTCGGGCGCGGCTCGGCTCATCGCCGCCGGCTCCACGGTAGGGTCAGGGTGATGGCATGATCCGTCGGATTGAGGTTACGCGGGAATTTTCCCGTCCGGCCCGGTCCAGAACTTCCGAAAAACGGTGCAAGGATACCTGCATGTCGAAGGCATTGGCATGTAGAAAACGCCAATCCTGGACGAACAGGCCGACGTGGCCGGGAAAAAACACCAAGTCGCCTTCTTTCAACTGGGAAAAATCCCGATCGTCAGCCATGGGTACCGGCGTACCCACATTGGCTTCCTGCAAATCGGAATCCCGGGGCGCCGCGATGCCGGCCATGGTCAGGGCCATTTGCACCAGGGCCGAACAATCCACGCCCTGGGCCGTGCGTCCACCCCACAAATAAGGCACGCCGATGAATTTCATCGCCGTGCCCACCAAATCCGCGACGCTATGGTCCAGTGTCGCCAGATGCCGGGAATGCAGCCAGTGGCCCGACGCGGTGCGGAAAAACTTGTCCGAGACATCAACCACCTTGACCCGCGCCGTCATGGAAATAGTCCCGGCGGTGGGCCGCATCAGGTCGGGCTCGGTATAGAGATGGCAGTGCAGGGCCGCGACCCGATGGTCGGGCGGGGGCAGGTCCGCCGACAGATCGGCGGCCGGGACATAGCCGACATAGCCATCGCTCAAGTTTTGTCCCCAGCACCAGCCATTCTCCTCTTCGTAAACCTGGAACACCTCGCCATAAATCAACTGGCTTTCCAGCCCGGCCGAGGGATCTGGTGAAAAACACAGCGGCGCGCCATCCCGGATTACGGTCCGCGGCGCGCCGGCGGCATAGCGGTCCGCCTTGACATCATCACGCAGCCAATCGGCCGCCAGATCATCGCGTGCGGGCGTGATGCGCGGATCCATGGCCACTAAAGCGTCTCGGATGCCGCAACCACCCGATCGGAAAACTCGCTGAGGAAAACCGAACCCTTGACCGTGCGCTGGATCAAGACGTTGCGTTTATCGGTCTCGTCCCGTTTGCGCCGGGTGAAATCAGCCCGCGCCAGGGTATCGAGAGCTCTTACCACGGCGGGCTTTGAGATGCGCAAGGCCGCCGCGAGGCCGCGCACGGTGTGGGGCGGCGGCGCCAGATAGACTTGCAAAAATATCGCCATTTGCCGGGCCGAAAGATCGGGCCCCTCGGCCTTGAGCGAGGCCGACAATGCCTCGTGCCAGAGTTTCAAGGCCTGCCGCGATGTCAGTTTCACCGTCATGGCATCCTCCCCCGTCCCGTCAAAATTCATACCGGTACCGAAGTGAAATTGTAGTGAATAGGATTAAGGGTTGCCGATCAACCCCTTTCGCCACCCCTTTCGCCACTCTTTTCGCCATAGCGGGCCGACAACATGGCGAACAGGGCCCGCATGGCCAGGCCCTCGCCACCCGCCGGACGGCCGGGCCGGTCCTTGTCATTCCAGCCGTAGGAATCAATATGCATCCAGCGTTCGGGATCGGCGACGAATGACTGCAAATACAGGGCGGCGGTAATGGCGCCGGCGAAACCGCCCTCGGAAACATTGTTCAAATCCGCGATTTTGCTTTCCAACATTCCCTGATAGGGGCCGTGCAGCGGCAACCGCCAGATCGGGTCATCGGTATCCTTGCCGGCGCGCCGCAAGGCTTCCGCCAGATCGTCGCCACCCGTGAATAGCGCCGGCAGGCCGGTGCCCAGGGCGACCCGCGCCGCGCCGGTCAAGGTGGCGATATCGATGATCAGATCGGGTGTCTCGCTGGAGGCCTCGGCCAAGGCGTCGCACAGGACGATGCGGCCCTCGGCATCGGTATTGCCCACTTCGACGGTCAGGCCCTTGCGGGTTTGCAGGACATCACCCGGACGATAGGCATTGCCGGCGACGGCATTTTCCACCGCCGGGATCAGCACCCGCAGCCGCACGGGCAGACCCGCCGACATGATCATCGTGGCCAGGCCGAGCACGGTCGCCGCGCCGCCCATGTCCTTTTTCATCTTCAACATGCCGGCGGCCGGTTTCAGGTCCAGGCCGCCGGTATCGAAACATACGCCCTTGCCCACCAGCGTCAGGCGGGGCGCATCGGTTCCAGGCGCGCCATCCCAACGTAAATCGATCAGGCGCGGCGCCCGGGTCGAGGCCCGGCCCACCGCATGGATGGCCGGGTAATTGGCCGCCAGTAGATCATCGCCGACAATCACCGTGCAACTGGCGCCAAATTCCCCGGCCAAGGTCTCGGCCGCCGCGGCCAGTTCCGCCGGTCCCATGTCGGAGGCCGGGGTGTTGATCAAATCGCGGGCCAGAAAATCACCCTTGACCGCGCCGGCCAAGGCCGCGCCGTCGGCCGCCTCGGGCAAACAGAGCCTGGCGGCGGCGTCATCCCCCTCCTTCGGATCAAGGTAGCGGATAAAACGGTATGCCGACTGCGCCCAGGCAAGTGCGCCCACATGCGCCTGGGCCACCGTCAATGTCCCTTCGATGCGATAGAGGCCGGCCGGCAACGCCTTGGCCAAGGTGCCGAAAGTCCAGTAATCGCCGGCCTGATCGCCGCCGTCGCCCAAACCCAAGAGGACACCCGCCAGACCGCCGCTTTCGCCGGGTAGGACAAGAAACTTGCCGGTCTCGGCGGTAAAGCCATTGCTCTCGCACCAGGCCGCCGCGGCGTCGCCCTGCCGGGACCGCCAGTCCGGCAGGTCCGCGCCGCGCAGCGGCCAAATCGGAATGGCGGCGGGATCAAGTTTATTTTCGATGTTGGCGGTCACGGCCGGCTCCTTATACAAACCAGCATAACTCTTACAACAAAGAACGGATTGGCGCGATGCCCCCGGGCACCTATCCGGCAACCGCCGCCTGGGACCGCGAAGAACGATGCGAGGCGGAAATTCCGCCCGTTTAGGGCAGGACGCCGATTTCCCTGTAATAGCGTTTGGCGCCCTCATGCAGAGGAATGGCAAGACCGTCCAGGGCACTTTTCAATTGGATCAGGCGGCCCATGGGATGGCCGTGGTCCAAAAGCCGCCGGGTGGAGGGATGCCACAGGGCGCGGGTCATTCCATAGACCCGGGTTTCGTCCAGACGGCTGGATACCAGCCACTGCGCCCCGACGCTCAAGGTCTCGATTTCATCCACGTTGCGGTAGACGCCCGCGGGCAGCGTCGCCGCAGCGAAGAATGGGAATTTTTTACGCAGGCGATCCGATGGCGGCCCTTGGATCGGCAGCAGGGTGATATTAGCCTGCTCCGCAAGATCCTCGATCGCCGGCACCGGCGTCCCGGCGATAATGAAAAAGGCATCCAGCTTGCCCAGGCGCAGGCGATCGGCGGATTCCCCCAGATCGAAATGCACCGCCCTGTAGTCGTTCAGTTTCAGCCCGTGGGCCGCCATGATGACTTCCGCGTCCAAGGCCGTGCCCGAGCCCACGGCGCCCAACGAGACGCGCTTGCCGCGCAGATCCTCCACGGCATAAATGCCGCTGTATTTGCGCACCGCCAATTGCACCAATTCGGGATACAATGTAGCGATAACCCGCAGGCCATCGTAGGGCGCGCCGCCCCGGAACCGGCCCAGGCCGAAATATGCCATGTAGGCGACGTCCGCCTGGCTGAGCCCGGATTCGACCGCGCCCGTGGCGATCAGGCCGACGTTTTCCACCGATCCCTTGCTGGCCTGGCCCACGGCAATCAATCCCGGTACGCCGCACGAGCCGCCGTCGTCGCATTCGCGGGAACCGGGCGGGTTGGAAATCGCGGATGCGATCAAGGCGCCGATGGGAAAATAGGTGCCATCCGTGGTGCCCGTGGCGATGCGGAAATAACCGCCCTTGTCGGCCCAGGCCGGGCCTGGGACGGCCAGCGGCGCCAGGCCGCAGATCAACGCCAAAAGCCGTAGAAGCTGCCGCGCCGTTACCGGGCCCTTGCCAACTCCATCACCAACCGTACTGATCCACATGGACGGTCTTATACGACCGAATTTCCCCCGCCGCCAGTGGCGGGGGTCACATAATTTCAGTTGCGTCATGGGCGGCCCAAACGACGGACCGGAGCCTATGGCCCGGCGGGAAGAGTGGCAGAAACCGGCCGCCGCCGCGCTCGCCGGTTTCATGATGCCCGGAAGTATACCGGGTCCAAATAGGTTCGCGGTCCGCCACTTTCTGTTATGCTTGCGGGATCGTAATGTGAAGCGAAGATGCCATGAAACTGACGATTGAACGTTCGGCCCTGTTGCAGGCCCTGGGCCATGTCCAGAACGTTGTCGAACGGCGCAATACCATCCCCATACTGTCCAACGTGCAATTGATCGCGGATCAGGAGGGATTGAGACTGACCGCCACCGACCTTGATTTGGCCATGGTGGAAACCGTTACGGCGGCGGTCCAACAGCCCGGCGGCACCACCGCGCCAGCCCATATGCTGCACGACATCGTGCGCAAACTGCCCGACGGCGCCCAGGTGGAGATGGACAGCGGCGCCGGCGATGGCCGCCTAAGCGTGCGCGCGGCGCGGTCCAATTTCGCCCTGTCCTGCCTGCCGCGGGAAGATTTTCCGGTTATGGCGGAGGGTGAACTGCCCCATCAATTTACCGTGAAGGCGGTGGATTTGCGGCGTCTGATTGAAAAGACGCGCTTCGCCATTTCGACGGAGGAAACCCGCTATTACCTGAACGGCATCTATCTGCATGCGCCAGCGGAGGCGCCGGTCCTGCGCGGCGTGGCGACGGATGGCCACCGCCTAGCCCATGTGGAGATCGCCCTGCCCCCAGGCGCCGGCGCCATGCCTGGCATTATCGTGCCGCGCAAGGCGGCGTTGGAGGTGCTGAAACTGATCGAGGGCGGCGACGGCATGGTTGACGTAGCCCTCTCGGACAGCAAAATCCGCTTCACCTTCGGCGCCGTCGTTCTCACCTCGAAACTCATTGATGGCACCTTCCCGGATTATCAACGGGTCATACCCGTGGGCAATGACAAGATATTGGAGGTTGATTGCAAAAGTTTCTCCGCCGCCGTCGACCGCGTGGCGACCATCAGTTCGGAGAAATCGCGCTCGGTGAAACTGGCCGTGAGCGGCGCCACGGTTGTCCTGTCCGCCAATAGCCCCGATCAGGGCAGCGGCACGGATGAAGTGCCCGTGACCTTCGACGGCCAGGAGCCCTTGGAAATTGGCTTCAATGCGCGCTATCTGCTGGATATTACCGGCCAGATCGAGGGTGAAAATGTCCGTTTCGAGCTGTCCGACGGTGCCTCGCCAACCATTATCCGGGATGCCGCCGATCCGGACGCTTTGTACGTCCTGATGCCCATGCGGGTGTGAAGAAAAAACCTCGGTTTAAGCCGGAATGAGCGGCAAAAAGAGTGCGAATCTACGCGCTTTCTGGTATGCTTTCGCCCCGACAAGGCGGGGTGTGATTCTCTCGCGCCCCTGCCTCGCCGGGACGGCGATTTTTGCCATATGGCGGAACTTCAAAGCAATGAAATCTTAACGCAGAAATCCTGACGCTAAAAACATGACGCTAAAAACATGATGCCGAACCCATGAAGCTTACCATTGAACGATCAACTCTGTTGCGCGCCCTGGGCCATGTCCGAAACGTTGTCGAGCGGCGCAATACCATTCCAATTCTGTCCAATGTGCAGTTGTCCGCGGACGAGGCTGGCTTGAGCTTGACGGCGACCGATCTGGACCTGGCGGTTCTGGAAACCGTGGCGGCGGACATCCAACAGCCTGGCGGCACCACGGCGCCGGCTCATATCCTGCATGATATCGTCCGCAAGTTGCCCGATGGCGCCCAGGTGGAACTGGACAGTTCCTCCGACGATGGCCGCCTGACCGTGCGGGCGGCGCGTTCCAAATTCACCCTGTCCTGTCTGCCGCGGGAAGATTTCCCGGTTATGGCGGATGGCGATCTGCCGCATCGCTTCGTCCTGCCCAGCACCGATTTACGGCGCCTGATCGAAAAGACCCGGTTCGCGATTTCGACGGAGGAAACCCGGTATTATCTGAACGGCATCTATCTGCATGCGCCGGAGGACGCGGCCGTGCTGCGCGGCGTGGCGACCGACAGTCATCGCCTGGCCCAGGTTGATATTCCCCTGCCCCAGGGCGCGGCCGACATACCCGGCGTCATCGTGCCCCGCAAGACCGTCCTGGAAGTGCATAAATTGATCGAGGATGGCGAGGTCCCGGTGGAAGTCGCCCTCTCGGATAGCAAGATCCGCTTTACCCTGGGTGAAATTGTTCTGACTTCGAAACTGATCGACGGCACCTTTCCGGATTACCGGCGGGTTATCCCGGTCGGCAACGACAGCCTGATGGAAGTCGATTGTAAAAGCTTCTCGGCCGCCGTGGACCGGGTCGCCACCATCAGTTCGGAGAAATCACGCGCCATAAAACTGGCCGTGAATGGCGACACCGTGGTGCTATCGGCCAATAATCCCGAACAAGGCAGCGGCACGGACGAAGTTCCCGTCAAATTCAATGGCGAGGGTAGTTTGGAAATCGGCTTCAATGCCCGGTATCTGCTGGATATCGCTAGCCAGATCGACGGCGAGAACGTCTGTTTTGATCTGTCCGACGGCGCCTCGCCGACCATTATCCGGGATGCCGCTGATCAGGGCGCGCTCTACGTCCTGATGCCCATGCGGGTCTGAGAGGGTCTTTGCTGGCCGTGCGGGACAACATCATCGCCGAGAAAGAGGCTGCGGAAGTCCGTGCCGTGCCCCGCGCGCAACCCTGTGCCGTGCGGCGTCTCCGTCTGAGCAACTTCCGCAATTACAGCCACCTGGCGCTGGATCTTGCCGCGCCCGTGGTGGTACTAAGCGGCGCCAATGGCGCCGGGAAAACAAATTTACTGGAGGCAATTTCGTTTCTATCTCCCGGCCGCGGTCTGCGACGGGCCAGATTGCGCGACGTTCAAAAGGCCGGTGGCACCGGCGCGGTCGGCGATGGCGTTGATGGCTGGGCGGTGGCGGCGACGGTGCTGGCTCCGGGCGGCGCCGTCAAAATCGGCAGCAATCTGACCAGAACCGAAAAGGGCACGGACCGGCGCCTTGCCCGGCACGACGGCCGGACCATACAGCCGGCGAACCTGTCGCGGGTGATTGGCGTGCAATGGCTGACGCCGCGGATGGACCGGCTGTTTCAGGACGGGCCATCGTCACGGCGGCGGTTTCTGGACCGCCTTGTGCTGGGCCTGGACCCCGATCATGGCCGCCGCGTTGGCGCCTATGAACGCAGCCTGCGGGAACGGGCGAAACTGCTTCGTGAAGGCGGCGGCGACCCGGCCTGGCTGTCGGCGCTGGAGGCGCGCATGGCCGCCGACGGCGTCGCCGTGGCGGCGGCCCGGCGCGAGGCCTTGGCGCGGCTGCGGCGGCTGCTGGCCGAAACGCCGGGACGGTTTCCAAGGCCTGGACTGGCCATCGTGGGCCGCGTCGAGGACTGGCTGGAAGAACACCCCGCGGTCGAGGTGGAAAGCCGCTTCGCCGCGCTGTTGGCCGCCAACCGGCGGCGCGATGGCGAGACGGGGGGCACGGGCGAGGGGCCGCACCGGTCTGATCTGGCCGTGCGCCATCTGGACAAGGATCAACCGGCGGCCAATTGCTCCACCGGCGAGCAAAAAGCCTTGTTGATCTCGGTCATATTGGCCAACGCCCGGGCGGAGGCCCGGCGCCGGGGCGCGGCCCCCGTATTGTTGCTGGATGAAGTCGCCGCGCATCTGGACCGCGAACACCGAAGCGCGCTGTTCGATGAAATTTTGGCCCTAGGCGGCCAGGCCTGGTTGAGCGGCACCGACCGCGACCTGTTCGCGGAACTGTCGGGACAGGCGCAATTCGTGACGGTGGAAAATGGAAATGCAGTGTTGGAAGGGTAGGTTGGGTTGAGCGATCCGGTATTTGAAGATCCGAAGGTGGACGCCGTCAGCAATTACGACGCCTCGTCGATCAAGGTGCTGCGCGGCCTGGATGCGGTGCGCAAGCGTCCGGGCATGTATATCGGCGATACGGATGATGGCTCCGGCCTGCATCACATGATCTATGAAGCCGTGGACAATGCCATCGATGAAGCCTTGGCCGGACACGCCGACAAGGTACAGGTGGTGTTGAACCCCGATGGTTCGGCCACCATCAGCGACAACGGACGGGGCATCCCAACGGAAATACACGCCGAGGAAGGCGTCTCGGCGGCCGAGGTCATCATGACCCAGCTCCACGCCGGCGGCAAATTCGATCACGACTCGTACAAGGTGGCGGGCGGCTTGCATGGCGTCGGCGTCTCGG
>JAYGEB010000229.1:0-2623 GCA_046582595.1 Alphaproteobacteria bacterium
GCGCTATTTGAATGCCGGCTCCTCTGAATTGGTTGATCGCTTGAAGGCGGCGTTCGAAGAACTGGCGGCGGATGGCGGTCTGCGCGCCGTTGTTTTGACCGGCGCCGGTGACCGGGCCTTCATGGCGGGGGCCGACCTGAATGACCTGGCCGGCCTGGAACCCGAAAGCGGGCGCCATTTTATCACCCAATTGCACCGCGTCGCCGCCGCCATCCGCGCCCTGCCGGTACCCGTCATTGGCCGCCTGCGGGGTTTTTGCCTCGGCGCGGGGCTAGAAGTGGCCGCCGCCTGCGATTTCCGCGTTGCCGACGGCAGCTTCGTCATGGGCATGCCGGAGGTCAAGGTCGGTCTGCCCTCGGTCATTGAAGCGGCCTTGCTGCCGGGGCTGATCGGCTGGGGCAAAACCCGGGAGCTGCTGCTGACCGGAGCCAATTTTGATGCGGAAGAGGCCCTCGCGATGCACTTCATCGAAAAACTGGTGCCGGCGGCGGAACTCGATGCCTGGGTGGAGGTTTGGCTGGACCGCATTCTGGCAGCCGGCCCCCTTGCCGTGCGGGCGCAGAAGGCCTTGATCGGCCGCTGGGAGGAGTTGGGTCTGGCGGCGGCCATCGAGGCCGGTATCGATACCTTTGCCGAAGCCTACGAAAGCGACGAACCCAAGCGCATGCTGGCGCCCTTCATGAAACCCAAGACATAACCACGGTTCCGGACCATATGGCGCGGCAACATTGGGTGTTCGGGTACGGCTCGCTCATGTGGCAGCCTGATTTTCCCTATATCGAACGGCGGCCGGCTCTGCTGCCGGGCTGGCACCGCGCCCATGCCATGTGCAGCACCCTGGCCTGGGGTTCGCCCAAACAACCGGGCTTGATCCTGACCTTGTTGCCCGGCGGCCGTTGCCTCGGCATGGCGTTCCGGGTAGCGCCGGGACATTGGCGGCAAACCCGCGCCTACCTGCGCCGGCGGGAGGCCGCCTACCGGCACATCCTGATTACCGCCCAAACGGAGCGGGGCGGCATATCGGCCCTGACCTTCGTCGCCGATCCGCGCCACGGCCGCCATATGGGCAAACAACCGTTGCCTCTGGGCGCCCGCATGGTGGCCCGGGGCGAAGGCGGCAAAGGCACCTCGCGGGGCTATCTCGCCGGCACCATTGCCGCCGTGCGCGCCATGGGCGGACAGCCCGAACCATCGCTCTTGAGGCTGCAGGCCGCCGTCAATGTGGTTCTGCGGGACTGGGACGGCCGCACGAATTCTTGATCAGGGCCCGCCCTCGCCCCTGGCGCGCAGGTTGTTATCCGCGATCCACTGGCGGTCACGCGCGACACAATCGTTGAAATCTCCCCCGCCCCGTTCGAAACCAAGCCGCAGGCAGCGATCTTCGTACCAGGTTGTCCGCGCCGGCAAACAGGCGCCCAGCAGCGATAACGCGGTGATCACCAGCAACAATCGTGTCATGGCGAACCTCCAGACCCTCGGGGCTATTTGCGATGAAATGGCCGACCGTTGGAACTTGCGCGGACAACATTGAATAATTCGATAAACTAAACCAAATTCGGGATTGAAATGGTCGAAAAGGTCGCGGTGCGGTGCGCTCTTGCGCACAAGCGTGAGCGAAGAGAGCCAGGCCCGGTTCATTCAATTTCGAAATGGATCTAGCGGGAAAAATCCTCTTGCAGGGCATTATCCAGGGCACCGGCCAGTTTCTCCAGACGGTCGCGCCGGCGCAAATAAAGTATCCGCCCCTTGCGTTCCACGATCCCGCCCGCGGACAGTTGCGAGATGGAGCGGGCCACGGTTTCCCGCGTTGTCGAGGCCATGGCGGCGATGGCCTTGTGCGTGGGCAGGGCGCGGATCAGCCAACTGCCGGGGTTGACGGGACTTTCCTCCGCCATGCGCAACAGTTGCCGATAGACCCGGTCTACCGCCCCCAGGGTGGACAGATCCATGATCCGTTCATCACAACTGCGGACGATGCCGGCCAGGCGATGGAGAACCCGAACCGCCAGGTCCGGGTGGCCAACAATCTGATCGATGAACAATTGCGGCGACAGCGAGCCCAATAAACAATTCTCCACCGCCACGACGCTGGCGGAACGAGGTTCGCCATCGATGGCCGACAGCTCGCCGAAGAAGCTGCCCGCGCCCAGACGGGCCAGGGCAATTTCGCGCCCCGTCATGGAGTAATTGACAACCTGCAGGGCGCCTTCGGCGACAAAATAGACATCCCGGTCGGAACTATCCTTGTCCAGTATCTGTTCGCCGGCGTCATAACGCCGCCAGCGGCAACGTTTTTCCAGTTTCCGCTTTTCGTCGTCGCTGAGGCCCTCCAGCAACCCGATACCGGCAAGCCGGCCTTGTTGCGTGCTCGACACGATCATTCGCTCCCTGTGCACACCCTCATTGGCGGTTACAGCCTACCCTTGTTATACCCATCGGGCACAGTACCCGACTTAATAGGATAAAGCCCTGAAGTGATTCATACTTTGAGACTCACCGATCAAAGAAAGTCTCACAAGATGCAGGAATTACTTACCAAGGCCTTATCCACGGGGCTAGAAAATCACATCGCGCTTTGGCGGACAAGACGGGAAACACTGGTCTGGTTGGTGCTTGCGATCAT
>JAYGEB010000408.1:0-13998 GCA_046582595.1 Alphaproteobacteria bacterium
CGGGAAAATAGGGCGTGAGTAATTACCTCCAGAACACCGCCCCACTGTTCAAATGCCTCGAACAGGCGGTTCGATATTAGTCCGTTTGGGCGCACCAACCATCTTGGTATTCACCGCTGCAATAGAGTAAATTGTCACCGAAACCAAGGGCGAAACTTGTGGCGGCATGGATCGCCGGATCAAGTCCGGCGATGATAATAGGTTCCGGTGACAGTTAACTAAGTTCCGGTGACAGTTAACTAAATAGAAAATCAGCCCCTGAGACCTGTCGCCGTAACCCACCGTAACCCGAAGATATGGGAGCCATCAAACGCGCCCTGGTCGATGACCTGATCAGTGTGCGGTACGATCACGCCAGGCAAGTCGTCAAGGACGTCGAGGCCGACATGGTCCGGTCGGAGAAGCCAAAATTCGCAAAGCCATTGAGCCCACGTCGCCAGGGCAGCCGCGCGGCTTTTGAATTGATATCCCCCCGCCATTGACGAAACCCTTGCGGGCCCCGATATAGGCAGATATTGGATAGGAGGTTGCCGTGCCACCTAAACCGCCAAATCAAAAGCCGCCAGAACCGTTGCCGGACCATCTGCCGCAGCGCGAAATCATACTACCGCATCGAGAGCCGCCGAGACCTCCCGTTGAACGCAGTCCGCCTGCCAAGCGTCCACCGCCGCCGCCGTTCAGAGAACCACCTGTTCCGCTCGAACAACACCGTCGTTGAAATATCCGTAACGGCAGTCTGGCATAACACCTGCTTTAGAAATCGTATACCAGCCAGGTCATATTCATGGCCGCATCGTCGTGCTGCAACGGCATCGTTATCACTTCTATGTCCTTACTAATGTTCGGAGAATCCCGAACGGCGTAATGTATCGGCTTGCGTTCGTTGTCTTGATCACCACGTGCCTCTTCGGCCATTATTTGACTGGATTCCGTGAAGACTTCATCGAACCGCCGTGATGCCAATTCCGCCCCAAAGAGCTCAACTACCTTTGCCCCGGCCGCTGAAAAGACGTAGGCACGGATGTTGGCGTCACTTCGGCCCTCGGCGATGGCGACATATGGCGCCAGATTTTGATAAAGGCTCGCGGATTGGATCTGCTTCAGGCTTGGCAATTCGCCTGGGCTATTTACAGATTCCCATAACCACAATGCGTAAGCCGTCTTCAAGCGCCGGGAAAGGCTGTCCGGTTGGATATGTGTTGTATGCCAGTTGGAAATCATGGTTCACCAGAGCTCAACACGATAGCTCATCACATCATAGCATGAACGCGGCCGATTGTTGGCCTCAAAACATGGGTTCGATAACCAGGCTTGTCGGCATCCAGAGCAGTGTTGATCCATCTCGGCCATGCCCCCGATAGCGACCGTCTTATTAGTGAGTCCTGATAGGCTGGATTTGGCACATGGCGCTGGTTCGGGCAGTGCCGCTCAACGCTCGCTCAACTCCCAGCACCCGACTTGCGGCCTGGCATCAAAACCAAGTGGCGCCTTACACGGCCCAACCGGGACTTGGCGGTTGCCGCCGCGGTTGCCGCGCTTCGCTATTGCCAGATGTCGATATCAAAAAGCGCGCGTTCAATTTTTCCGCCGCGTTCGACATCAAGGATCAGTGTCCACAGGCCTGGCATCTCCATCATCATGCCGCGCACAAGGAAAGTGCAGTCCTCTCGCCGGATGACGTTGGGGACAACCGTCATGCCATGGCCATGCGAGGACATGAAGAGGTCCGGCTTTAGGGCGGCATCACAGAGAATTTCGCCCTCGGCACCGCCGGCCCGAATTTGAACCTCGATGTCGAACAAACGATTTATATCCACCGTGGCCGGCGACGGGCTGAATTCGATATAGTAGCGTCCGCCGCTGGACACCACGCCAAAGGGCCCGTCGTCGGGAACGCAAGCCATCGCGGCGAATAACGCCAGCGCGACGCTTGCTTTCCTTATGACCCGCATCTTCATATTCTTATTTGCACCGGCCCACGGGATGCTCCCCGGTAAGATCAATTCCAAGGCGCCGCCGCGCCAGGCCGCGCGGCTGGCGGTGGCCGCGTTTCAGCCTAGCAGCAAAAGGAAGAGCCAGACCAGGGGAACCCAGGCCAACAGCGTCAGGCCGATCATGATAGGCAGGGCCAAAACCAGGGGCAATCGGCCGCCGTTGTCATTGTCGGCCGCCTCCCGCCAGCGGTTCGCATATGACTCGAGATATGAAGGCATTGGCAATCATCCTCCCCAAGGCGCAGCTTATCCCTCGTGGCGGACCGAAACAAGCCGGCTTTCGCAACCCGAGGGTCTTGTTCATCGCCTGCCGAACCCTGGCCGGAACTTTTGTACCCACCGGCAAACTTGGTTAGGATACGGGCACGAACGGACGGTTAGGCGGAAAATATTCAAACCAGCGCGGAGGACATCGGGATGGATCCGGATATCAAGGCGGCCTTGGACAAGCTGTTCGCGGCCGACAGTAGCCTTTATCAGGCGCGCGGCTTTCAGCGGCGCATCGGGTGGGGCAAAAAGCCGGCGTTGCTCAACATCGATCTGGCCAATGCCTGGACCCGCGAGGACAACGCCTTTACCTGCGAGGGCATGGACGTTGTCATCCCGGCCGTGCAACAGGTTCTTGCCGCCTTCCGCGCCAAGGGATTGCCCATCGTCTTCACCACCACGGCCTATGAAATCATTGAGGGCGAACATTCCGACATGGGTCTGTGGGGCAAGAAAATCCCGGCCGAGGAGTTGCGGGCGGGCTCGGAGGCGGTGCAAATCGATGACCGCCTGGAGCGCCGGGCGGACGAGATGCTGATCGTCAAAAAACAGGCTAGCGCCTTTCGCGGCACCAATCTCAACAGTTATCTCAACGCCTGCGGCGTCGACACGGTGGTGGTGACCGGCGCCACGGCCTCCGCCTGCGTGCGCGCCACGGTCGAGGACGCCATCGCCGACGGCTTCCGCCCCATCATCGTGCGCGAATGTATCGGCGACCGCATCGCCGGCGCCGTTGAATGGAACCTCTACGACATGGACGCCAAATTCGGCGATGTGGAATCCCTGGACACGGTGCTGGAGCACATGCGGCGGAACGCCTGATTTTTTTGTTTAGACCCATATCGAAACTGCTTTAGCAGGTTGCTGAAAAACGATTTTAAGCGTCAGAATTCAACTCAAATCTGTCATTCCCGCGAAAGCGGGAATCCAGGGAATGCCCAAAAACCGCAAAAATTTGGAGAGATTTGGATTCCCGCTTTCGCGGGAATGACATTGTAGGGTGAAATATTTGAGTTTTTCCGCAGCCTGCTAGACATCGCCGACACCAACGCCTGGCTGCCCCGCGCCGCCATCTTCGGCGCCCTGCCCAACGAACGGTTTTAATCGTCGCGCCGCCTGGCGGGCAAGAAAGCGAAATAGACCAGCGGCAGGTATAGCCATGCCGTGGATTTCAGGCTGATGCGAAATAACAAAGCCGGAAATTCCAGGAAAAAACCGACAACCAGCATGTTTTTCCAGTCTTCGAGATGGGAGACGCCGTCCCAAAAGGCATGGCGGTTTTCAGACCTCAACATATGCTCGGCCGCCAGTCCGGGAATAACTTCCGGCCGTTGCATCGTGTCCCTTTGAAAAATGAATGACAGCCAGTTGCCCGGCAACGCCCGCAGGCCAGGGGCGGGGTGGCGAAGGGTGGCGATAAAGCGGATGGCGCGGGCGCGGATAAATATCCCCACGCCCGCGCCGGTGGCGACCAGCGTCAAGCCACGGGTGCCCACCAGGCCGCCCACCGCCGCGATGGCGCCAAAAATCCACACCGCCAACCATATGGTGGCGAACATCGCTTTAGCCGCCTCGTTGGCGGTTGATTGACTGACGATCGCAATACCGAAAATCACGAAAAACGCCGCGGCGCCGATGCCCCGCAATACCTGGCCGACCAACGCCTTCTCTATCGCCAATCCGGCGATCGTCAAGGCGAGTAAAATGATCGCCGCCGCCCCGCCCACGCCGGACATGGCGAAAATGTCCCGATCAACCAAGGCGACCGCGACCACGGCCGCGGCCGTGGCCACGCCGGCAACCGCGACCGCCGCCACCTTGCCATCCGTCAAGGCCCAGAAACCCCATGCCGAGACCGCTATCGTCATGCCGATGTTGGCGGCCACCACGGCCAATAACACGGCGATCCAGAATGACGCCATGCCCGTGGCCGCCGCCAGCCAGAGGTCCGCCAAAAGCCAGGTGACGAGGCCGGAACAGCAGCCGGCGAATAGTGCCATCGGGGCAAAAGAGAGGCTAATCCGATGGCTGTTTTCAGCCTCCCAGTAGCGCCTGAATAGATCCGCCCCGAGCGCGATCGAGGCCGGCGAACGGAGCAAAAACAGGGGCGCGGCCAGGATGGCGAGCCAAAGATGCAGGTAGCTGCCGAAAGTCATCGCCAACCACCAAAACAGCGCCACGGACAACAATGTCTCCGCCACCGCCAGCGCCGAAATCTTGCCCGCGTCGCGGCTTTTGGGCGTGGAATACAAAACCATTTGCCGGAAATTCATCGCCCGAACATAGCCGGTTTTTGGCCGTGGGGACGCGGATTCTTACTAAAGCGGGTCATAAAAGGGGGGGTGGCCGCCGACGTCGTGGCGGCGCGGTCATTCCGGTCCGTAGGTCAGGCGTTTTTGGATGCGGATGGAACCGTTGGCCAGGATATCGGCGATCCGCCGCCCGGCGCCGCCGTCGCCAAACAACAGGGAGCGGGGATGGCGGCCATGGGCGATCTGGGCCCGGCCCTGGGCCTCGATCTCGGCCCGGTCGTAACCGGCGTGGACCACGTTGGCGCCATGTTCGCGGCGGGCCTGGCGGGTGCCGACATTGACCGTGGGGGTGCCCAAATAGGCCCCCTCGCGCAGGCCGGAAGAGGAATTGCCGATCAGGCAGGCGGCATTGGCAATCAAGCGGGCGTAATCTTCCGGGCTGAAATTGCGGTAGAAATGCAACTTGCCGTCGCCGGCGTTTTCCCGGTGCAGGCGCAGACCCTTGGAGACATCGTCGGAACCCGCGTCCACGTTGGGCCACAGCCAGGCGGTCTGCATATCCAGGGCCAGCACCGCCGCCAGGGTTTCCCGTATCTGCGCGAAGCCCTGGCCGAACTCGGTGGTGACGGGATGTTGCAGCACCACCAGATAGGGCTTGGCCGTATCCAGGGTGGCGCCGACACCCTTGTTGCGCTCGAACAGATCGGCGGGCAGGGAGAGCTCCATTTCGGCCAGCAGGTCGATGGCGGGGCAGCCGGTCATATGCACCCGGTCGGGCTCCTCGCCCATGCGCAGCAGATAGTCCTTGGCCAGGGCGGTGGCGGGAAAATGCACATGCGCCAGCTTGCTCACCGCGTGGCGCACGCTTTCATCGATGGAGCCGGTCACCTCGCCGCCCTGGGTATGGGCCACGGGAATGTTCATGTAGGAAGCGGCGATGGCGGTGGCGATGGTTTCGAAGCGGTCGGCCACGGTCAGCACCACATCGGGGCGCAGATTTTCGAACTGGGTCGACAGATCCATGATCGCCATGCCGGTGGATTTCGCCATTGTCGTGGGGTTTTCCCCTTCCACGATGGAATAGACCGTTGCCGAGGGCTCGAAGCCGTCGGCCCGGATCACATCCACCGCATTGCCGAAACGGTATAACAGGGCCGAGGCGCCGACGATGGTCTGCAATTCCAGATCCGGATGCTGTTGTATCGCCCGCATCACCGATTTGACGCGGCCATAGTTGGCCCGGCTGTTAACCACGACACAGATTTTGCGGCGGGCGCGGGCGGTCACAGCACATCCTCGGGACGCAGCAGCCGGTCCGGCCGCACATCGTTGGCCAGGGTACGGCCGACGAATTCATCCAGCTTGGCGGCGGCGATGCCGGTGCCGGGCTTCTTGGCGGTCAGCATGTCCGCCGTCAGCACCGTGCCCTTGGCCAGGGCCGCCACCGGGGCGAGGCTTTTGGTAAACAGGCCGCGCATGGTTGCCAACTCGTCCGCCACCGCATCCTTATCGACGGGATGGGCGTCCATCTCCGCGAACGCGGCACGGGCGTCCGCCACTTGGCGGAATTCCTCGAAGGTCAGGGACGCCGGCACATCGGGGCCGAACATGCGCTTGTCGAAGATCACATGCACCTCGATCATATCGGCGCCCCGCGCCAGGGCGGCCAGGGCCGGGAAGGGGCTGCCGCTGTGATCGGACAGGCCCACGGGGCAGTCGTGATCGGCCCGCAGTTTGTCGATCACGTTCAGGCCCACATGATCAAACGGCGTGGGATAGCGGGAGGTGCACTGAAACAGCGCCAGATCGATGCCCAGGGCGCGGATGCCGGCGGCGCTTTCGGCGATCTCGGCCCACCGGCTCATGCCCGTGGACAGCAGAATGGGCTTACCCGTCGCCGCCATGGCGGCCATCATATCCTTCGAATTGTATTCGCCGGAACCGATTTTCCAGGCCGGGTGGCCCAGCCGGTCAAGCAGATCCACCGCCGCGACAGAGAAGGCCGAACTCAAAAAAATCAAACCTTTCTCAGCCGCATGTTCCGCCAGGCCGGCCCATTGTTCGGGCTCGAATTCCATGCGGCGCCAATAGCCGTAGCGGGTGGCGTCCTGCTTGGAAAACTTGACGCGGAATTCCTCGTCCAGGGTGGACTCGGCGGCCGCGATATGGGTCTGGAATTTGATGGCGTCGGCCCCAGCCCCCGCCGCCGCGTCGATGAAGGCGTGCGCCGCGCCCAGGCTGCCGTCATGGGCCTGACCGACCTCGGCGATCAACAGCGCCGGCGCGCCGCCGCCAACCACGCGGCGGCCAATTTTGATCGTGCTCATGGGGTTCTCCATTCCGGCAGCTCGCCGCCGTCTTCTTGGGCTCCGAGATCCCAGAACAACCCGGTCATGATCTGTAGCCCCTCGCGCAGCACCGGCTCCAGCGCGTGCTCGTTCGGGGCGTGTTGCGAACAGGCGGCATAGGAATGGGGCACCCAGATGGTCGGCAGTCCCAGGGTTTCGGCGAACACATCGTTGGGCAGGGAGCCGCCCAGATTGGGCAGGATGGCCGGCTCCACGCCGGTCGTCCGCCGCAACGAAGCCCGCGCCCATTGCACCCAGGGGTGATCCGGCAGCAGGCGGGTGGCTTTCATCATGAAGCCGTCGTGTTGCTGTCCCACGGCCACGTCGTGGTAGCCCTTGGCATCCAGATGGGCGCGGATGGCGGGCAGGAAGGTGTCCGGGTCCCGGTCCACGGTAAAGCGGATCTGACACCAGGCTGTGGCGGATGGCGGGATGGCGTTGGCGACCCGGCCGGGATTGCCCGACGTCATCGCCAATATCTCAAAGGCATTCCAGGCGAACACCCTTTCCGCCGGGCTCAGACCCGGCTGGCCCCAGTCTTCCTCGACCGCCGGGCCGCCGCCGCCGCCGACCTGAATATTGGCGAGAACATCGCGCACGGATTGCGGAATGGCCTCGGGGCGCAGCGCGGGAAGCAGAATTTCGCCCTTGGGCCCGACCAGGGTGGCGAGCGCGTTGGCCAGGCGGGTGCCGGCGTTGGAGATCAGGCCGCCCCAGTTGCCCGAATGATGGCCGCCGTCGCGCAAATCCACGGTCAGTTCGAAATTCAACGCCCCCCGGCTGCCCATGAACAGCGTTGGTTTGTCGGGCGCCAGGCGCGGCCCGTCGGAGGCCAGCAGTAGATCCGCGCGCAGTTCCTCCCGATGCGCCTCGGCGAAGGCGGCCAGACCGACCGAGCCGACTTCCTCCGACATCTCCAGCAAAATCTTGCAGTTAAAGCCCAGACGGCCCCGCACCGCCAGCACCGAGGCGAGCGCGGCCAGATTGACCGAATGCTGGCCCTTGTTATCCGCCGTGCCCCGGCCGTACCAGCGCTCGCCATCCTTGACCATGGTCCAAGGGTCCCGGCCGTCCCGCCAGTCCCCTTCGAAACCGCGCACCACGTCGCCATGGCCATAGCTGAACAAAGTGGGCAGGTTCGGGTTTTCAAGGCGTTCAGCCACCAGCAGCGGCCCGCCACGGGCGTCCGGATTGGGATAAATCGTCACCCCGAAGCCGAGCGCCTCCAACGCCGGGGTCATTTCCTCGACCAAATAACGCTCCAGGGCGGGGCGCAATTCGCTCACTTGGGCGCAGGACGGAATGGCCACGCGGCGGGCCAGGTCGTCGAAGAAAGCGCCACTATCGAAATGGGCCGTGGCCTGGGCAATGGCGGTTTCGCGGGTCATGCGGTTTTCCGTCCCGTTTCGGCCAATACCCGTCTGGCCGTGCTTATGGCAACCTGCCAGCGCGTTTTACAGTACCCTGGCAATTGAATCCGCCGGAACCTTGACCCGGACTTCCCGGCCCAGCAGGTTGAGCAGAATGACCACCCGGCCGGCATCGTCCCGGCGTTCGAACAGACCGGTATGTTCCGCCATGGCGCCGCTGTGCAGGCGGACCAGTTCGCCGGGCGACAGGGTATTGGTATCCACCAGGCGCACATGCCCGGCCGCGTCCTCGCGCTCCCGGATGGCCTGGATGATGGCATCGGATACCGTGGCCGGCCGCTCGCCGAAACTGACCAGACCGGCCACCCCCGGCGCGCTGTTGATGGAGCGCCGTCCCGGCGCCAGCCCGTCGGCGGCAACGAACAGATAGCGGGGAAACAGCGGCGCGCTGACCCAGTCGGTCTTGCGCGCGTGGCGCCGTTGCTTGCGGTATTGCGGCAAATAGACTTCGAACTCCCGCTCCCACAGGTTGCTACGGGCCCATTTTTCCATCCGGGCCAGGGTATGGACCGCGTACCACAGTCTTATGGGCGCGGCCATGGGGCGGTCTCCGGGGGGTTGGTTGGCATGGAAATTTTCAGCAATGCAGGCGCTCTTACCGCCTCGGCGCCAAATTGACCAGACAGTTTTTCAAATGTGCCCTGAGGGTCGTTCAGATCGCATACCAGGAGCAGGTCGTGAGGCGGCAGGGAGGCCGGATCGCGGACCAGAATGACATGCCGGTAATGATTCGCGGTGGCGCCTTCATCGGCCACGCCGACCACTTCGACATTATGCTGCAAGGCGCACAAAAGTGCGATTTCCGCCAGCTCTCCCGTCCCCACCAGGGCGATCCGGCGATGCCCGGCGTCCGCCGCCTCGCCCAGCAAGGCATCGCACTGATTGCGGGCGCGGCGGTAGAAGTCAAAAGAGCGGAACAAATAGTTCGCCGTCAGCCGCGATTTCTCGCTAAAGCCCTTGGGCGTCAGATAATAGGCATAGCGGTTCGGCGGCGTCTTGCGCACCTTGACCAGACCCATGCGCACGCTACGCTTCAGGTAGGCGTTGGTCAAGCCAAGCGCGATGTTCAAGCGCGCCGCCATGCCCCGTTGGGACAGGCTGGCCTCGCCTTCCACGGCGTGCAGCATTTCCATGGTGATACGAGTTTCGCTATCCACTTCGTCGGCGGATATCTCCCCCTCGCCCAGGGTCTGTTCGCTGTTCATTCCGGCCCCATGACAACATTAACGTTCATGCGATGAACAATAGAGCGTTCACTGAATGAACGTCAAGCCATTCCGGCTGGTCCGGCTGGCCGGGGCGGGCCGGGCGCGGCCCACCGCCCGAATTATTCAAACACCGATGACAAAGCAGGCGTTTTTCGGGCAAGATCGCGGCGACAAGACATTACTGGCAAGATGGGGCGGACATGGTCACGGTTAACGGCGAGAGGCTGCTGGGCGATTTGCGGGCGCTGCGGGCCATGGGCGCGGCAGGCATGGGGGGCACCGGGGTGGTGCGCCCGGCTTTTTCCGAGGCCGACATGACGGCCCGGCGCTGGCTGGCCGGACAATATGAGACGGCCGGATTATCGGCGCTTATCGACGGCGTCGGCAATGTCCTGGGACGTTCGCCCAACCCGGGCCCGGCCTTGCTGGTCGGCTCGCACTCCGACACCCAGCCCACCGGCGGCTGGCTGGATGGTGCCCTCGGCGTGATCTATGGCCTGGAAGTCGTCCGCGCCCTGGCCGAGGATGACGCCACCAGGCATCTGGCCGTGGACGCCATATCCTGGCAGGACGAGGAGAGCCGGTTTTACGGCTGCATGGGCAGCCGCTCCTTCTGCGGTGATTTCCCGGCCGCGGCGGAAGCCGGCCTCAGGGACAAGGACGGCATCGCCCTCACGGACGCCCTGGAACAGGCCGGGCTGGCGGATACACCCCGTCTGGCCGCCGCCGATCACGGCTATCTTGGTTTTCTCGAAGCCCATATCGAGCAGGGACCGCATCTTGAACAGGACGGCCGGCGCATTGGCATCGTCCGATCGATCGTCGGCCTGGGCGGCATGGTCTTTGACTTCACCGGGCAGCAGAACCACGCCGGCACCACCATGATGGCCGGGCGCAAGGATGCGGCCACGGCGCTGTACGCCCTGGCCAACGGCATCAACGAAGAATTCCCGAAAGTCGCCGGGCCCCGCTCCGTCTGGACCATGGGCCGGGCCGTGCTGAGCCCCGGCGCGCCCTCCATCGTGCCCGGTCATGCCGAACTGGAATTGCAATTCCGCGATGTGGACCCGGCCATTCTGGACAAGTTCGAGGCCGTCGCCCATCAATTGGTCGACGGGATCAACGGCCGGGGCGGGGCGACGGTCGCGGCGAAACCTTCGCGGGTACGCATCGCGCCGGCCCATATGGACCCCGGCTTCCAGGAACATCTGTCACGGGCGGCGGAGCGGCATGCGCCGGGCAATTGGGCCGCCATGCCGTCTGGCGCCTTTCATGACGCCGGCGTGGTCTGCGCCGTGATGCCCAGCGCCATGCTGTTCATCCCCTCCATCGGCGGCATCAGCCACGATTTCGCCGAAGACAGCCATGACGAGGATATCGTCCTCGGCTGCCAGGTTCTGGCCAGCGGCGCGGCATCGATTTTGCTGGCCGCCGCGGCCAAGGCTGGAACCTGATGCAAACCATGGCCGGGTTTTGGCGGGAGGTGGCGGCCGTCTGGCAAACGGCGGTGTTCGGGGTTGGCGTCGGCCAGATATTGCTGGCGCTGGCGGTCTTCCTGGGCTTTTTGCTGCTGCGCCGATTGTTCACCCGCGTCGTGCTGGCGACCATTGGCGGCATCACCCGGCGCACCGAGACCGCTTTCGACGACGAATTGCTGGCGGCCCTGGAACAGCCCCTGCGCTTTGTTTTCATCGTCATCGGGCTCTATGCCGCGATCCAGACCGTGAGCGTCCCGGAGCCGGCGGAATTGTTCCTGACCCGCCTGCTCCGCTCCCTCATCGCCTTCACCATATTCTGGACCTTGTACCGTTGCGTCACGCCTCTGTCGTTCCTGATCGATGCGGCGTTCGGCGCTTTTGGCAGTTCCGCCCTGGGCGGCAGCCTGAAGGATTTTGTCGCCAAGCTGGCCCGCTTCGTCATTGCCTGCGTCGGCGTCGTCGCCATTCTGGAAGAATGGCAATTCAACGTCGGCGCCGTGCTGGGCGGTCTTGGGCTGGTGGGCATGGCGGTGGCCCTTGGCGCCCAGAGCATGATCGCCAATCTGTTCGCCGGGGTCACGATCTTCCTGGACGGCATGTTCGACCGGGGCGATTGGATCCGGGGCGCCGGCGTCGAAGGCACGGTGGAGGACATCGGTTTCCGCACCACCAAAATCCGCCGCTTCGACAAGGCCCTGACCACCATTCCCAACGACAAACTGGCCGGCAACGCGGTGATCAATTTTTCCCGCATGACCAACCGGCGCATTTATTGGAAGATCGGCATAAAATACAGCGCCAGCGAGGGCCAGTTGCGCGATATCGTCAACGGCATCAAGGCCCATGTTTATGATAACCCGGATTTCGAGGTCGATCCCGGCAAGGTCACCACTTTGATTCATGTGGACAGCTTCAACGACTCCTCCATCGACATCATGCTCTATTGCTTCACCACCACCACCGAGTGGGGCGAATGGATGCGGGTCAAGGAAGACCTGACCTTCGCCATCAAGGCCATTGTCGAGGGCGCGGGCGGCGGTTTCGCCTTCCCCTCGACCTCCCTCTATGTGGAAACCCTGCCCTTCGGCACGCCGGAAGCCTTCCCGGTGGACCAGGTATAGGAATTTCTCCCCGCCCATCAACGCCGCAACCGAGGAAAAAACATGAAACTATTTTACAGCGGAAACTCCCCCTATGCCCGGCGCGCCCTCATTGCCGCCCGCACCTCCGGGCTCGCCGTCGAGGAAGTCGACGTGGCGCCGTTGGGTGGCGACGATCATCCCTTGCTGGCGCAAGGCCCCGGCGCCAAGGTCCCGGCGCTGGAGACGGACGCCGGCGCCTATCTTTGTGAATGTCTGATCATAACCCGGTATCTGAACGACCGGTCCGGCGGCCGTCTGATACCCGGCGATGGAACCGAGGCGGCGCTTGAACTTGAAGGGATCGGCTCCCTGCTGATGGATTCGCTGTTTCTGCGTTCCCACGAGAACCGCCGCGAACAGGGCGAGCCATCGCCGGCGCTTTTGGCAAAAGAAAGCCGCCGCGCCGGCCGCTGCTACGATGCCCTCGATAGCCGCCTAGCCAATCAAACCGCCAGCCTGCATCTCGGCACCATCGCGGCGGTGTCCTCCCTCGGTTATGCCGATTGGCGCCATGCCGGCGATGACTGGCGCCAGGGCCGAAGCGGCCTGGCCGCCTGGTTCGACGAGATGATGAAATTCCCGGCGGTGGCGGACACCAAACCGATTTTCTGAACCGCGGCACCAAAATCGTCCTCCCTCCGAACCGCACGCGCGGTTTCCCCGCCTACGGCTCTCCGGGCGATGGTTTCCTCGTCCACGGCCGCGCATGGGGCTTATCCCAACCGGATGCCGAGTTGTGTTACCTTGTCCCATGCACAGGGGCGGGAGGCTAGGATGCGGGTGATGTTGCTGCTGGGGTTTCTGGTGGGGCTGTCGGGTACGGCAAATGCGGCCCTTGATCTGTACCACTGCACCGATGTGGCGGTCGGGGGGATCATTTGGGAGAATGAAACCTCTAAGTCGGCCAGTTTCAACATTAAACGCCACTCAATGAAGATCTTGCCCAACGGGACGAGAATTATAACTTCCGAAGGCGGCGCTCCATTGGCATATACGTGTACGGAGGCATGGAAAGGCCTCGACAATAATCTGGTACGTTGCACGAACAGCGTGCGAACCTGGCTGTTTCGAGGTGACAAATACACCTTTGCCTTTTTGTATGGACAAAACCTCGGCGGCGAACCAAATCTATACATCAGTCACGGTTCCTGCACGAAATCCTAGAGCCTTTTCAAAGCGGTCAAACGGGCGATCAACGTTGGTTGGAAAGCGTTCTGATTGGCGCGGATCGGGCGGTGTGGGGCGGCAAGGGACGGGAAAACCGCCGGGATCGCGTCTGTGTCGCCAATTTCGTTGCCAAAATGCCGATGGGTGATTTTCAGGTTCCCGATGTGGAAAAAGTAAACCCCCAAAACCGCAATGGTTTCAGGGGTTTATTTGGTGGAGCCAGACGGAATCGAACCGACGACCTCTTGAATGCCATTCAAGCGCTCTCCCAACTGAGCTATGGCCCCATAATCATACCCACTATAGAAATTCAGCAGTTTCCTTAGACTTATCCCTTAGATCCCGGCTCCCATCACGATTTAGCTTGAACCCGAATTATAGCACATTCAGGCATCTTGTTGTGACTGTATTGTGACAGAATTAGGACCTACCGAGGGGTAGCCAGCACGCTGTCCAGCTTACCCTGTACGGAGGCCTTCTGGTCCCGGTTGTAACGCCGCCGCGCGGGCCTGCAAGGTCATCTCATCATCAAGATAGGTCTGGAGCTCCCCCAGCGTCACCTTGCCATCACCATTGCCATACCCGGCCCCATCACCCGCAGACCCAAGGCAAGATCGAGCGTTGGCATCAAACCCTGAAAAACCGCATTCTGCTGGAGAACTATTATCTGCCAGGCGGTCTCGAAAACCAGATCGGCGCCTTCGTCGATCAT
>JAYGEB010000411.1:0-2201 GCA_046582595.1 Alphaproteobacteria bacterium
TCGTTGTGCTGGTAGCCGTTGCAAACGGCCGCATCCAAGCGTTCGGCGAGGGCGACGCAGTCGGCAATGGCGCCGCCGATGACGACACCGGCGCCGGACAGGATTACCGGAAACTTGGCCTCGGACAGCAGTTTGGCGGCCTCGGCAATGGCCTGCGCACCGCCCTGGGGGCGCTCGATACGAACGATCTGAGGAAGCTCGATGTCGATCACCTGGGTCCAGTAATCGCGGGGCAAGTTGATTTGCGCCGGGGCCGAGCCACGGATCGCTTTTTCAATGACGCGATTGAGGACCTCGGCAATCCGGGACGGGTCGCGAACCTCTTCCTGGTAGCAAACCATGTCCCTAAATAGAGCCATTTGCTCGACTTCCTGGAAGCCGCCTTGTCCGATTGTCTTGTTGGCCGCCTGCGGCGTTACCAGCAACATGGGCGTATGGTTCCAGTAGGCGGTCTTGATCGGCGTCACGAAACCGGTAACGCCCGGTCCGTTCTGGGCGATGGCCATGCCAATTTTGCCGGTCGTCCGCGTATAGCCATCACAAATCAATCCGCCGTTGGTCTCGTGCGCCACATCCCAAAACGTGATGCCGGCTTTTGGGAAAAGATCGGAAATAGGCATAAACGCCGAACCAATAATTCCGAACGCGTGTTCAATGCCATGCATTTGCAAGACCTTCACAAAAGCTTCCTCGGTCGTCATTTTCATGAATGTGTTTCTTTAAATTGTAATTTTTCGTGGTTGTTTGGCGCAAAGATTAGGGCCTTTACCAAAGCCAGACAAGCGCACTACCAACGGCTCCCGTCGAGCGGCCGCATGATTGAGTGACCATCAGGCTATCGAATACGACCGCTATCCGGCGGCGCCAGCACTAAGATTAAGTCAAATTCGAACGCTCTAACCAGTCTCGTTTTTGGGACCCCGGTCACCCTGGTGTGACCCCCCGCAGGCGTTCCGCGCGGCGCCGCAGGAGTTCAATTGTCGTCAGCAGGATAATGGAAAAGATGACCAGAATGGTCGCCACGGCCAGGATGGTGGGCGAAATCTGTTCGCGGATACCGTTCCACATTTGCAGCGGAATAGTCTGTTGGTCATAAGACGCAACGAACAAAACGACCACCACTTCATCGAAGGACGTCACGAAAGCAAAAAGTGCGCCTGAAATGACGCTCGGCAGAAACAACGGCAGGATGATCCGGCGGAAGGTGATAAACGGCGTCGCGCCAAGGCTAACGGCCGCGTGGGTCAACGAATGATCGAAACAGGAAAGTGTCGCCGTCACCGTGATGATAACAAAAGGAATCCCTAACATGGCATGGGCCAGGATGATGCCGGCATAGGTATGGGCCAGCCCGATCGCGGAATAGAAAAAGAACAGTCCGGTGGCGGTAATGATCAGCGGCACAATCATCGGCGAGATTAACAGCGCCATGATCACACGGCGGAGCGGCATTTCCGGGCGTGACAGGCCAAGCGCCGCGGTCGTTTCCAGAATCGTTGCGACGAGGGTCGATGCGATGCCGATGATGGCCGAGTTCTTTGCCGCGTTAATCCATTGGGCATTGTTCCAGGCATCACGCCACCAAGCGTCGCCGCGCGGGATTTCGGGGTTTGCCATGTCGTGGGTGAGGATGCGGTCGTACCAGCGCAGCGAATATCCCTTAGGATCGAAGGTGACCATTTCCTGGGTGAAGGTGAAATAGGGTTCGGCATTGAAGGACAGCGGAATGATGACGATGATCGGTGCGATCAAGAACAAAAACACCAATCCACAGATCACCAGGTAACAGGTATGCCAGACCTTCTCGCCGGGTGATGCATGGGAGGGCCGTGCCATTATCTTCCGGTCCCCTGCTTCTTAGCCGAGTTTCATATTACCGACGCCGATGAGGCGGTCATAAAGCCAATAAAGAAGCACGATACCGAACAGCAGGATCGCGCCAAGGGCCGCCGCCAGATTCCAATTCAAAGACGTCTGCATATGGAAGGCGATCTGGTTCGAGATCAATTGCCCGGACGACCCGCCGACCAGGGCCGGCGTAATGTAATAGCCGATCGCTAGAATGAAGACGAGGAGAACGCCGGCGCCGATGCCCGGCACGGTCTGGGGAAAATAAACCCTGAGAAATGCCGTCAGCGATGTGGCGCCGAGCGACCGCGCCGCCCGGACATAGTCGGGCGGAATGGTTTTCATCACCGAAT
>JAYGEB010000514.1:0-11624 GCA_046582595.1 Alphaproteobacteria bacterium
AAGCGCGATGTGATTTTCTAGCGCCATGGATAAGGCCTTGGTAAGTAATTCCTGCATCTTGTGAGACTTTCTTTGATCGGTGAGTCTCAAAGTATGAATCACTTCAGGGCTTTATCCTATTAAGTCGGGTACTGTGCCTTCATCGTAATTGTGCGTGTAAACCAATACCACCCCCAAAGTACCCAAGGCTTGAGAGTAGTTCGGATTTAAGCTGACAGCAGTGCGCAAGCGTTGCGTGGATGCTTCATGCCGCTTTAGCGCCAAGAGGACGAACCCTAACTGGGCATGGGCAAATTCATCCTCCCGGTCCAGGTTGACCGCCCTTTGGGCCATTTCCAAGGTCATGGCACGCGAATCCGCTGGTGGCCGCCGCCAGTTATACAAGGCATCAAGTAGATAGGTCGCTGAAAGCGCGGCGTGAATTCTTGCATTCTCGGGATCTATATCCAGCGCCCCGGCAAGCAGAATTTCGGCTTCGCCGTTATCCTTTTCGGTGAATTTCGAGCCATGCCAATTGGCGCGCGCGATCATTTCCCAAGTGCCTAGTTCAGGAATGCTCTTGCGCCGAACGCGCGCCACTTCCGCTGCCGCCAGTTCCGGTCCCATGGCCATGGCGACACGTTCCGTGATCTCGTCCTGAACGGCGAAGATATCATCCAGCTCGCGGTCATAATGTTCGGCCCAGATATGATTGGAGGTGGCCGCATCGATCAACTGAGCCGTGATCCGCACCCGGTTGCCGGCCCGGCGCACGCTGCCTTCAATGACGTACTGAACACCCAGTTCACCCGCCACCTTCTTGATTTCTACCGCTTGGCCCTTGTAGGTGAAGGAGGAGTTCCGCGCGATGACGAAGAATTGGTGGAAACGTGACAGGGCGGTGATGATGTCCTCGGCAATGCCGTCGGAAAAATATTCCTGCTCCGGGTCGCCCGACATATTGTCGAATGGCAGAACGGCTATGGAGGGTTTGTCGGGCAGAGGTAGCGGTTCGCTATCTCCGGCAACGATAGATTTATCAGGCGCTTGTTGATTGGGCGACCAGCGCCAGACATGGACGGGCTCTGCAATGTTCTTTACCGCTTGCGCGCCGCCGTCGGTAAATTCGACGCTGATTTTCCCGCGCACTTCGCCGTGAACCTTGTCCGAGATACAGACGCCGCCGGTTTCGGCAATCTCTTGCAAACGGGCGGCCACGTTGACGCCATCGCCGAAGATGTCGTCGCCATCGACGATAATGTCGCCGCGATTGACGCCAACGCGGTATTCGATGCGTTGGTCGGCGGCCCTGCCGGATTCGAGTTCAGCGATCTTTATCTGCACCTCGACCGCCCAATTGACGGCGTCGATGACGCTCGGGAACTCGGCCAGCAGGCCATCGCCCATGAGCTTGACCACGCGCCCGCCATGTTGGGCGATGTTCGGCTCTATCAGTTCAGTGAACTGCGCCTTGAGGCGCGCATGAGTACCCACCTCATCCGCGCCCATCAGCTTGGAATAGCCGACCACATCGGCCGAAACGATCGCCGCCAGCCGACGTTGGGTTCGTTCCGTCATGGGACGAGTCTATCGGTGGGTGCCGGGCACATCACGGCTCCTTTGTTCCATTCCGCTTCCGCGCCTCCTCCAGGGCGCTTTCCCAGGCGGCTTCGGTGGCGATTTCGCGGGTCCAGGGGCGCATGACCGAAGCGGCCTGGGCATCGCGCAGGAAGCGCTCCAGGGGGAATTCCTTGAGCAGGGCGCGGCCGCCGCAGACCCGGATGGCTTCCTGGGCCACCTCGACCACGGTGCGCTGCACCATGACATGGGCGGCGCGGGAGCGTTGGCGGATTTCGTGGGTTGGCGGCAATTTAGCCTCCGATACGGATCTGAGATAGAGCGCCCGCGCCGCCTCGATCTTGAACATCATGTCGGCGATGGAATTGCCCATCACCGGCCCGACCGTCTTTTTCGCGGGCGCGCCGTCGGCCCCGCCGGTCAGATAGTCGAGGGTGTAGGCATAAGCCGCCTGCATGAGGCCGAGGAAGGTCGCGGAAAACAGCAAGGGCCCATGGGCGGAGTTGAGATAGAGCCCGCCAAAGACGCCGGGCGGCAGGATTTCACCATCGTCGGGGACAAAGACGTCCTTTAGCACCATGTTGCGGCTGACCGTCGCCCGCATGCCGATGGCGTCCCAATCGCCCGAAAAGGTGACGCCGTCGGCCTCGCGGCGCACCTTGAGATAGAGCGTCCGCTCGATGAAGGCGCCATCGACGTTGAGGACGGCGGGCGTGGCGAAATACGGCGCCGCGTCCGCCAGCGAGACAAAGAACTTGCGCCCGTTAAGCCGATAGCCGCCGTCCACCTTATCCGCGATGGTGCCGAAGCGGCGGCCGCCGACGGTGAAAACCTTGTCGGTCTCGCCTTCCTCGACCGGTTCGCTGTGCGGCTGTCCGTAGTAGACGCCTTGCTCGACAACCTCGCGGAAATTCCGCGCCCGCAATTCCCCGTGGCGGGCGCGTTTCGCCGCGCTCATCTCATGAGCATCCGCCATCTCGCCCATCATCAGCATGGTCAGGCAATGCATGTTGTAGGTCAGCGCTGTCGAGGCGTTGCCCTGGGCCAACTGCTCCGAAACCAGGCAGTAGGTCTCGAGATCGGCGCCAAGCCCGCCATATTCCTCCGGCACGCACAGCCCCAGGAAACCGGCGTCGCGCAGATCGTCGTAATCCTCGAACGGGAAGCGGGCGGCACGGTCATATTCGGCGGCGCGCGGCCTGAAACAATCCATGGCGAGTTCCCGCGCCTTGTTGATCAATTCCACCTGGCGCGGCGTCGGCTGCATGTCCATACGGCTGCTCTCCTTGGCGAAATTCGGCGGCGCCGTCCCGCAACGAAAGGCAGCCTAATGCTGGGGGGCCGGCGCCCGGCGCCAACGGCGGAACAGCGCCAATAGGTTGCAATAGGCAAAGATACGGCCCAATTCCCGCTGCCGGCAATCTCTGGCGGCGTGAACCTCCGGCTGAAATTCGTAAATCGCGTTACACATGATCAACCTCCCTCATCTGCTTCAATCGACGGCCAATGGCGGCCGGCGCAAATGCCATTCCGTGGCCTGTTCGAAGGCATCCGCCACTTGCAGCAGCACCGGCTCCTCGAACCAGCCGCCCATGAGCTGTAGGCCTATGGGCAGGCCGTCTTCCGTGAAGCCGCAGGGCACCGTAATGGCCGGTTGCCCCGTGAAACAGGCCAGGCGCGTCAATTGCCCCAGAACCCGCCAGCCGGTAACTTCCTTGTCGCCCACCATTGTGGTGCCGGTTTCGATGGGCACGGGCGGGATCACCGTCGTCGGCATGGCCAAAACAGGGGTTTGCGCCAGCACGCCCGCCATTTCATCCCGCACCTTGGTTTGGCTTTGCCGGGAGCGGATATAGTCTATGGCCGTCAAATCCTGGCCCAGGCGCAGGCGTTCGTTCACATCCGGGGAGAGCTCTTCGGCGTTGTCGCGCAAATGCCCTTCATGGACCGAGAGCGATTCCGCTATGGCCATGGCGTTCCAGCCTTGCACGGCCTCGCGGTTAAAGGGCAGGATGACCTCCTCCACCACGGCGCCCAATTCCTCCAGCACGGCCAGGGCGGCCGCGACCGCCTGCTCGATCTCGGGGTGTAGGCGGTCGAAATAGAAATCCCGCGGCACGCCGATGCGCAGGCCGTCCAAGGGCCGTCCCAGCAGCGCGGTGTAATCGCCGACCCTGGCCTGGGCGGTGGAGGGATCGTCGGGATCGGCGCCCGCGATGGCGCCCAGCACCAGGGCGGCATCGCGCACCGTGCGCGCCAGGGGGCCGCCATGGTCCAGGCTTTCGCACAACGGATAGATGCCGGCGCGGGAGGCCAGGCCGTAGGTTTGTTTCAATCCCACCACGCCGCACATGGCGCCGGGGATGCGGATCGAGCCGCCCGTGTCGCTGCCCAGGGTGGCCATGGCCAGGGCGGCGGACGTGGCGCAGCCGGAGCCCGAGGAGGAGCCGCCCGAAATATAATCCCGGTTCCAGGGATTGCGCGCCGTGCCGACGATGGGATTGATGCCCGTGGGGCCAAAGGCGAATTCGTGCAGGTTCAGCATGCCGAGCATGATGGCGCCCGCTTCCCGCAACCGCGCCACGGAGGTGGCATCGGAATTGGCCACACCTTCGGAGAGAATTTTTGAACCGCAGGTCCGCTCCATGCCGGCCACCTGGAACAGATCCTTCACCGCCATGGGAATGCCGTGCAGGGGGCCGCGGTAGTTGCCCGCCGCGATCTCCGCCTCCGCCTCTTTCGCCGCCGCCATGGCGGCATCGGGGTACAGCGATACATAGGCGTTCAAATCGGGGTTCAGCGCCTCGATCCGGCGCAACTGGCTCTGCATCACCTCGATCGGCGAAACCTCGCGCCCCGCGATCATGGGCGCCAGCGCGGCGATATCCATCAAGGCCAGGTCGGGATTGCTCATATGTCCGCCTCCGGTACCGCGATTATCAGTAATATGCCGTAGATGGCCACGAATAGGGCGTCCTTGACGGCGCCCAGGCCGTGCTTGTTCTCGCCAGCCTGGAGCAACAGCACGATAATCTCCAGGACAAAGGCGATGATGGCCAAAAAGAAGAACGGCCAGATCGAGCTCCACCAGGTCAACTCCGCCGGCACGGCCACGCCCTGAACCGCGCGCCAGATCAACAACAGGATCGGCAGGGCGATCAAATATATATGGGCGGCCAGAAAGCGGAGCCGGGTCAAGGTCCGGTCCAATATCCAAAATATCAGAAAGAACAGCGCCACATGGAGCAAATCCCAAAACATCGCGGCATAAGCCTCACCGCCGCCATCGCGCCGTAAATTGAGGAAGCCCAGAATCAGCAGGAAGGTCGTGGCGTCGCACAACAGCCATTCGCGGAAGTTCTCCGCCGCGCTCTTGACGTTCCAGCCCCGCGCCGCCTTGTCGAACAACAACACCAGGGCGACGGCCAGGGCGGCGGGATAGATCAGATACTGGATCACGAAATACTGCTCGGCCTTGGGCAGATAGATCCAGTTCAACAGCAGAAACGCAACCAACAGCGCCAACAGCCCCAAAAGGCGCACGCCCGCGGACGCCGGTTGCGGGACGGCTTCCGTCGCCGGGGACGTTTCCCCGTCCGCAACCGCCGCCATCGCCGCCGTCCCGTTGGCGGGCGGCGGGGCGGCGGCGCCTTGACGCCCGGCATGGACAAGCAAATAGATCACGAAGCCGAGCAAACCCAGCCCGGCGAGCACGAGCATGATGACAAAAAAGGCGATGGCGCGGCGATCGGCCCGCCAATCCGCCGCCTGGCCCAACAGGCCATCCGTGGAGAATTGCCAAACCCCCAGGATGATCACCACCAGCAGAAGAAGCGCCGCCAAAAGGTATTGGTACCAACGCCCCGTCAGACTGCCGGGAAATGTTCCCCGGGATTGGGCCACCGCGCGGCCCACCAGGAAGATTAAAAACGCCAAAACGCCGACAATGGCGATGGCGGCCATGATTTCTATGAATACAACCGAACGACTATCCACCTAACACCCCGTGCCCCCTCGCCTAAAACAACTTCAACTAAGTTTCGTTTCGCCCGCACACGGCCTCAAGATAGGCCAAGACGCCGTCCAAGGTCACCACATCGGCGGGACGCCGGCCCGCCTCCCCGATGCGGATATCGTGGATGGCGAAGCCAGTGCCTTGGTGGTTATCCGTCATGGCAAGTCTTCCTGGCATCGCAATGTCACGTCAAAGCGATCCTTGAAGGCCTGACGCAGTTGCTCGAACCGAACGCCAACCCGGATCACCGAATAATCGCGAAAATCTATGATAGTCGAGGAACGGCCCTGATGGTTAGCATATTGCGACAGGCCATGATCATGGGCGATATCGGCGGCCCCGCGCACCGCCGCCTCGATATCGCCCAGGCGGTATTTGCTGCCCGACAGCGACAGATTGGCCGAGGAACCGAACACCGGCATGCCCCGCGCCCAGGCTTGGCGGGCAATTTCGTCATGCATCTGTCCGGCGTTCAAAATCATATCCAGGGTGCCGGCCTTGGACGAAGAGCGCAGCACAAATGGGTCGACCTTGGCCAAAAACGGATGGTCTTCGCGAAACGGCGCCACGACCGAGAATGGCAGCCCGACCGCCCTCACCATCTCCTCGACCATGGCATGCTGTTCGTCCGCCAACTTGTGCAGAGCCGCGGAGATTGTGTAATTCGCGAACATGCCGCTGGGCTTTTCATAAGACCGCTGCTTGGCATCGAAGATACGGCGAATGCCCTGGGGCGTGGCCGCGAGAATGGCATAGGCCACATCCAGAGGTGCAAGGGCGACCCCGCCGTCGGCCAAAACGTCCAGCAGGGCCGCGACATCGGCCGAGAGTTGCGCGGGCGCGACAGGGTCTTTCGTGCGCCGCTCGTTGGGCGAAGCCGGTTCAAGCGGCGTTTCGGCCTCGATCATTTTACTTGGTGCCGTACAACCGGTCGCCCGCATCGCCCAGGCCCGGCAGGATATAGCCGATATCGCTCAATTGCCGGTCAATGGCGGCGGTCAGGATCGGCACGTCCGGGTGCGCGGCGGAAAACGCCTCGATGCCCTCGGGGGCGGCCACCAGGGCGACGAATTTCATGCGCCGGGCGCCTGCTTCCTTCAGGCGGGTCACGGCGGCGATGGCGGAATTGCCCGTGGCCAGCATGGGGTCGACCACGATGACCTGGCGCTCGCCGATGGCGGGGGGCAGCTTGAGGTAATATTCCACGGCCTCCAAGGTATCGTGATCCCGGTACATGCCGATGTGTCCCACCCGGGCCGAAGGGATCAGATCCAGCATCCCCTCCAGCAGGCCATTGCCGGCGCGCAATATGGAAACCAGACACAATTTTTTGCCATCCAGAAGCGGGGCCTCCATGGTCTCCAGCGGCGTTTCGATCCGCACCTGCTTCAGCGCCAGATCACGGGTCGCCTCGAAAGCCAGCAGCAGGGATATTTCGCCCAGCAACCGCCGGAATTCCGCCGTCGATGTTTGGCTCCGCCGCAGCAAGGTCAATTTATGCTGGATCAACGGATGATCCGCCACTGTTACATTCGGCGCCGCCATGGTCGCACCCCCGTTTCTGTTATTCACCCAGTGTAACCGGAGGGCCCGAAATGAATATAGCCCCTTCCCGGCAATTAATGCCAATCCGCGCCGGCCGCTATTACATTTGATATTTTGCGCCGGTTCCTTAGAGTTACAGCAATTCCTTTCACGCGGCCGTATTTCTTCGGAAGATCGAAATGCCAGACACGACAGGGCAACGGGAGTCCCAAGGCGCCACGCCTGATTTGCTTCACGGGCCGGCATTCAGGATAGACGCGACCTTGAAATCAAGCGTCGTCATACTCCGCAAGAACTTCCCGGCATTCATGGCTCTGGCCGTTTTATTCTCCGGTCCCATGGCATTGAATGATGTCCATAACCTTCTCAAGACATTGCAAGGCGACGCCACCTATACCGGATTTGCCTCCAGCCTCTACCGCGGCCTGCTCGATTGGTTGTTCAAGTATTTTCTGATCGGCGTCCTGGCCTACCGGGTTTTCCTCGACCTTGAAGGCCGGGACTCAAAATTAGGCGACACCTTAAAGCAAGCCTTGGCGCGGGCGCTGCCTCTGTTGGGCCTCGGCATTGCCTATGGCAGCATGGTCCTGATACCGGCATTCGTGATCCTTGTATTTCCGCAGCTCTATTTGGCTTTTTTCATCCTGATCATTCCTAGCGCCCATGCCGCCGTCATCTTCTTCGCCGTCATGCCCATCGCCGTCATCGAGGAGGCCGGGCCGCTGCAATGCCTTGGCGGCAGCACGGCGCTGACCAAGGGCTTCCGCTGGCAGGTTTCCGGCCTGATCATGGTGGTCATACTGCTGCACACCGTGTGGAGCGTTTTAACCAAATTGCTGTTTGAATTCGTGGTCATCGACCTGGACGCCGTATATTGGACGGCCTTCGCGGCCACCTATATCCTGAATACCGCCATCACGGCCTACTTCGCCGTCGTCGTGACCGTTGGCTATCACGGCCTGCGTCTGGCCAAAGGCGGCCTCGACAAGCCGCCGCCCGGCATGGTTCATGATTGAGCGGGCGGCATAATGCCAACTTGTACAGGAGGAAATGATGCCTGAGATCAGTTACCCCGAGGATTGGCGCGAAATCCCGTCCGAAACCTGGACCAAGATGATGCTGACCCCGGAACAATATACCGCCATGCGCTCGGCGCGGCTGGCCCGCGAGGAGGCGGCGCCGGAAGTGGGGGAGCCAGCCCCCGGCTTTACCCTGGAGCGGCTGTCGGCGGAGGGCGAGCGCACCGGCGAAATGGTCAGCCTGTCGGGGCATATTTCCACCGACGGAGGCCGGCCCGTCGGCTTGATCTTCGGCTCCTACACCTGACCCCCGTTTCGTATTCAGGCCGTGCGCCTGAACAAAATCGCGGCACAATTCAAGGACCGGGTGGATTTCTATTGCGTCTACATCCAGGAAGCCCACCCGGACGACGGCTGGCAGGTCCAGCATAACCTGGACGACGGCATCATCCTGAACACCCCCAACACCATCGAGGAACGGGCCGATATCGCCGAGGTCTGCGTACTGCGTCTGAACATGGCCATGCCCATGTTGCTGGACGACATGACCGACCAGGCGGACAGGCTATACAACGCGCTGCCCGAACGGCTATATCTGATCGATGAAAACGGCATCGTGCGCTTCAAGACCGTGGCGGGTTCCAGGGGTTTCGCGCCGGAGGATTGGGCCGAGGCCATCGCGGCCATGGTTGGGGCGCCCGCATGATCGCCGCCGAGGACATCACGGGGTCGTGGCTGTTGGTGGAGCGTGGCGCCTCGGAAAACCATCGCGCCGCAATGCGGGCCCGTTACGGCGGCCATCAGTCCGAGGGGGCGGTGATTTTCTCGCCCGATGGCTGGATGTGCGCGGCCTTGGGCCACCGGGGCCGGCCGCCCCTGCCCGGCAACCCCGATTGGCAAACCGATGCGCCCAAGGCGGCGCGACTGGCGGCCTTCGACACCTTCATCTCCTATTCCGGGCGCTGGAGGATCGAGGCGGGACAACTGGTGACCAAGGTCGCCTTCGCCCTGAACCCCTCGTGGGTCGGCGGCGAACAGGTTCGCGGCGTGGAACTGTTGGACGGCGGCAAAATGCGCCTGACGGTAACCCGCGCCTGGCCGGACGGCGAGGACATCAAGGTCTGGATCGATTGGCGGCGCGCTGATTGAACCGGCTTAAATGATCACGAAACCCGCTACCGAGTAGGAACATCCTAAATCAGGGATAACAGATACAACTTGCTTTGACTTGGTGGGCAATGGCCATATTGAGTTGGCTTCATTACGTTCATGCCTGAACTGGGCGCGTTGGGTCAACATCACCCTCCATGACCGGACCAGACGCATATGGCAGAGGTATCTGACTTAACAAGGCGCACTTCGAAAGACCCTTTTTTCAAGGGGCCCTACGTCGGCATGCCCATTGTTTGGGATTTGGAACATGCCAATAAGATGTTTGATGAGCTTTTGGCCCGCGCCGGCGATCTCGCCGATACGGACTTGCGCGACGGACTGCTAGCCGCTTTCGAGGACCCCTGTGCTGGCGATATCATTCGTTCGATCTTTTGTAATAGCCCATTTTTGACGAGGTGCTCGCTCTCGGATCTGCCATTTTTGAAACTGATATTAGAGCAGGGCCCCGATACGGGTCTGGGTATCGTCATTGATGAAATCAAGGACGAGCTCAACCATGAGGTCGATGGGGATCTGTTGAAACGGGGCCTTCGCGTTGCCCGCAAGCGTGTCGCATTGCTCGTCGCACTAGCCGATATCACTGGCACCTGGTCACTTGAGCGGGTAACGGAGGCCTTAAGCGATTTTTCCGATGCCGCGACCTCCGCCGCATTGTCGCATTTGTTGCGCGCCGCCATGAACCAGGGTGAAATTGGACTGAACGACACATACTTTCCTGAATATGAGTGCGGCTATTTCGCCTTGGCGATGGGCAAATATGGCGCCAGGGAGCTTAACTATTCATCTGATATCGATTTGATCATTCTTTTTGATCCGCTGAAAATCGATTATCGGGGCCATCGCTCGGTACAGCAGTTTCTCGTGCGCATGACCCGTGATCTGGTTGCTGTCCTACAGGACATGACGGCGGACGGGTATGTATTTCGCGTCGATTTGCGGTTGCGGCCCGATCCTGGTTCGACCCCAATTGCGATCCCCTATGCGAGCGGGTTGAGGTATTACGAAACCCGCGCCGCGGGCTGGGAACGGGCGGCAATGATCAAGGCGCGCCCCGCAATCGGAGATCTGGCGCTGGGCCGGCGGTTCATGGCCGAACTGGTTCCGTTCGTATGGCGGCCCGCCCTGGATTTTTGGGCCCAACGGGAGGTGGTGAAAATCAAACGCCAGATAAACCAGCACCGTGGCGGAGAGGAGATCGGGTTTCATGGGCACAATATCAAGCTGGGCCGGGGCGGCATTCGCGAAATTGAAATTTTTGCCCAATCCCATCAACTGGTTCATGGCGGCCGGGACGCCTATTTGCGATCCACGCGGACGCTGGATGCCCTTTCCTCACTGGCCGAGGCTGGACATATCAGCGATGAAACGGCGGACGCCTTGACGGAGGCTTATGAATTTCTGCGTCAGCTTGAGCATCGACTGCAAATGATCAACGATCAACAGACCCAGACATTGCCTTCCGATGACGCCGGCATGAACCATATTGCCGCCTTCATGGGTTATGAAGACATCGGCGAATTTAGAGCAACATTGATAAGCTATATGGAGACCGTGGACCGGCATTATTCAAAGGTCCTCGACCACGAAGCGGCACCGGGTGAACCACGTTTTCAAGACTTGGCGTCAATTGACGGCATTGCGGAAGACGCCTCGATCTTAAAGGAGCTGGGATTTCACGACATTGACGCCATTATCGGCTGCCTGCAACGATGGCGAACGGCTGCATATCAATCCTTGCGCGATGAGCGTAGCAAGGAGCTGATGGGGGAAATGACGCCGCGCATACTCGAAATTGCGGCCGAGAGCTCCGGACCCGATATCGTGGTTCAAAGGTTCGATGAATTCTTGTCGAACCTAAAGGTTGGCGTACGGCTCCTATCAACCTTGTCGGCGGATCAAGCCGCATTTGATTATGTCATGGAAGTCATCAAGTCAGCGCCAAATCTAGCGTCGGAACTATCGCGCCACCCCGAAAGACTGCAGTCCGTGCAATTGAGCCAGGATTCCGGCGCGCCACCAGATTCCCGCGTCCTCACGGCGGATTGCACTCAGTTGTTAGCCGAAGCCGCGTCGGCAGAGATTGCACACAAGTCGGCGGGCGCCTGGGCGGCGGAACAGAGGTTTCGCGTGGCCTCCGATATTGCGCGCCATTCCATTGATTGGATCGCGAGTGGCCGCGCCTACGCCAATATTGCCGACGCCGCGATTAGAAGTGTTTACCGTGATGAAGGACATTCCGAAACGAGCGAGGAAGCGAAATACTGTCCGCCGGTGGCGGTGCTTGGATTTGGGTCATTTGGTGCACGGGAGTTGAC
>JAYGEB010000159.1:0-4203 GCA_046582595.1 Alphaproteobacteria bacterium
CGATATGCAGCGGGCCCGCCATATCCTGGATGAACTACGCCGCCGCGCCGGCGAACGCGCCCGCCCCCGCCAGGAACGGCATTATATCGACCGTCTGCTCGACCGGTTTTAGAGAATTTTCAACTGACGTTGCATAGCCGGGCCACCCGCTGGGATGATGATCGATGGCTGGCCGGGAGGGGGAGCGGGCGGTTTAGACTACATTGAATATGCCCTAGCCCGGATACGTCACGAAAAGGTACCGCTGGCACCCATTTTGCGTTATAATTCAGTTGCTTAGACGAAATCAACGCGGAGGCCAGCGGTGACGGATTGTAACCAACTGAAGATCGAATTTCCAGCTTGTCGTGGGCGCCGCGTGGAGGTTGATTTTGCCGGCGGAGATATTTCCTCCAACGGCGGGGCCGGGCTCTTGGATCTGGCCGAGCGGCGCTTGGGTCTGCTGTCGGAGCTGGCCCGTCGTCTTGAGGATCCTCGTCGGGCCGGCAAGGTGGAACACCAATTGCTGGCGCTGTTGCGCCAGAGGGTGTTCGCCGTTGCCCTGGGTTATGAGGACGTCAACGACCACGATGATCTGCGCCATGACCTGGTTTTGCAGACCGCCCGTGGGCGCGATGGGCGGCTGGCCTCGTCCTCGACCATTGGCCGGCTTGAGCGGGGGCGGACCGGGCCTGGGCCTGGTCGGGGCACCTCGCGATGATGGAGGCTTTTATCGCCTCCTTCGATGCGGCGCCGGACGAGTTGATCCTGGATTTTTACGCCACCGACGATGCGGTGCATGGCCGCCAGGAAGGCCGCTTCTTCCATGGCTACCATGATCACGACTGCTTTCTGCCGCGCCATGTCAATTGTATGTGTTCCGCGGCGAGCCGTTGCTGGTCAGCTCTCACCGGCCCGCGAACATCGACGGGGCCAAGCATGCCTGGGCCATTCTGAAGCTTCTGGTGGGGCGGTTGCGCGAGGTCTGGCCGGAGGTACGGATCATCCCGCGCGCCGACGGCGGCTTCCGCCGGCACAATATGCTGTCGTGGTGCGAGCGCCATGATGTGGGTTACATCGTTGGTCTGGCCAAGAACAAGCGCCTCAATGCCCAGGCTGAGATGGGGATGGCCTGGGCGAAGGCGGGCTATGAGCATACGGGCGAGAAGCAACGCTTCTTTGCCGATCTGCGCCATGGCGCCAAAAGCTGGGGCAAGCGCCGCCGGGTCATCGCCCGGCTGGAGCATGGAGCCCCGAAAGGCAACAAGGGGGGCGCCAACCCGCGCTATGTGGTGACCAACCTCGAGGGTGCCGGCCAGGCACTCTACGACGAACTCTACTGCCAGCGCGGCGAGATGGAGAACCGCATCAAGGAGCAACAGCTTGATCTGTTCGCCGACCGCACCTCTTGCCATGCGCCAAATCCATCCATCGCCCAAAAACAACATCGTCGAAGACAAAATACCGCCGCCAACCGGCGTTCAATCAGCCGCCGTCGAAATCAAAACCCTAAAAGCCTCGGCCAGAGCCAAAATCCCTACTTTAGAATCATTCGTGACGTATCCGGGCTAGTCCCTCAAGACGGGCAGCGATATTTACGCCATCGCCGAGTAGATCCTCTCCCTGGGCAATGACATCGCCGACGTTTATGCCGATACGGAAGTGGATTTGCGTGTCAGACTGGATATCCCTGTTTCGTTCCGCCACGCCCTCCTACACGGCGATGGAGCAGCGGACCGCATCGACCGTACTTGGGAACTCAAGCAGCAGACTGTCGCCCGCCGTGTTGGCAATGCGTCCGCCATGTTGTTCGATCAACGGATCGATCAGTTCCGAGCGATGCGCACGCAAAGTACGCAATGTCCCTTCCTCGTCCTGTTCGATCAGACGGGAATAGCCTGCGATATCAGCGGCTACGATGGCAGCCAGTCTGCGGTTCTCACGCTGCAACGGAACGCCTCCCTTCGGAAGCATTGTAGTTCAACCAAGAGAGAAATCCAGGCAGGGTGAAGTTCCGGGTTTGGCACATTGCCGCCGTAAAAATGATGTGTGCGGCAACCCCGTATATAATGGGTATTTGCATTAACCGGATCGGTGCCCATGGGTCTACCGGTCCTTGGCGTAGGGGTTGTCTTGTTTGCGCAGCAGAATGCGCAGGGGTACGCCGGGCAGGTCGAAATGTTCGCGCAGGCCGTTTTGCAGATAGCGGGCGTAGGACTCGGGCAGGTCGTCGGCCAGGTTGGAGAAAATGACGAAGGTCGGCGGCCGCGCCTTGGCCTGGGTCATGTAGCGCAGGCGGATGCGGCGGCCGTGTTTGCCAAGGGGCGGGGGATGGCTTTCGGTCATGTCCCCGAGCCAGCGGTTCAGGGCGGCGGTGGTGACCCGGATTTGCCAGCGTTCATAGGTCTTGATGACCGCCGGCATCAGTTTTTCCACGCCCCGGCCGGTCAGGGCGGACAGGGTCACCACGGGCACGCCGCGGGCCTGGCTCAGGGATGTTTCCAGGCGGTCGCGCAACTGGCCCATGGCGGCATTGCGGTCTTTGATGAGATCCCATTTGTTGGCGGCGACAATCAGGGCCCGCCCTTCATCCAGGGTGCGCCGGGCGATGGCCAGATCCTGGCGCTCCAGCGGTGTCCGCGCATCCAGCAGCAAAACCACGACCTGAGCATACTCCATGGCGCGCATGGCATCACCGGCGGATAATTTTTCCAGCCTGCCCGTCACCCTGGCCTGTTTGCGCAGGCCGGCGGTGTCGATCAGCCTGATGGCCTGGTCCCGCCACTGCCAGGCCACGCCGATGGCATCGCGGGTCAGGCCCGGTTCGGGCCCGGTGATCTGCCGTTCCTCGCCAAGCAGGCGGTTGACCAGAGTGGACTTACCCGCGTTGGGCCGGCCCAGAATGGCCAGTTGCAATATGCGGCTCTCGTTCTCGCCGTCCCCGTCAAAATCAGTCGCTTCAGCGGTTTCAGCGGCTTCCGCCGCAGCATGGGCTTCCATCGCCGCCAGGATGCCGTCATGCAGGGCCACCAGTCCCTCGCCATGGGCGGCGGACACGGCCAGCGGTTCGCCCAGGCCCAGGGACCAGGCCTCGGCCAGGCCGCCGTCACCGGCCGCGCCCTCGCATTTATTGGCCAGCAGCAGCACCGGGCCGTGGCGCCGGCGCAGCCAGCCGGCGAAATGCCGATCCAACGGCGTCACCCCGGCCCGCCCGTCAATCAACATCAAGGCCAGGTCGGCATCGTCCAGCGCCGTTTCGGTTTGCCGTTGCATGCGGCCTTCCATGCTGTCGGGATCGGCATCTTCCAGACCGGCGGTGTCGAACAGCCTGAAACGCAGGCCGGCGATACGGCCCTCGCCCTCGCGCCGGTCGCGGGTCACGCCGGGTTGGTCATCGACCAGGGCCAGCCGTTTCCCCACCAGGCGGTTGAACAGGGTCGACTTGCCCACGTTGGGGCGGCCGATAATCGTGATCGTGAAGTTCATGACTTATACCAATGGTCCTTGGTATTACCTTAAGGCGATCAGTTCGCCATCATCCGTCAGGATATAAATTGATCCATCCGCCACTACCGGCGGGATCAGCACGCCCTCGGGCAATTCGATACGGCCCAGCAGGCGCCCGGAATAGGGTGACATTGCGACCGCGTAGCCTTCCGAGGAAACCAGCACCAGGCGGTCCGAGACCAGGACCGGGCCGCTCCATTGAATGGGATCCTCCCGTTCCTCTTCATCCTCATAGCGGGGCAACTGGGCGACCCAGCGGATGCGGCCGCTTTTGCGCGCCAGGCAAACCACTTTCGCCTGGGCGGTGACCAGAAAAATGAAATCGCCCGCCACCCAGGGGGTTTCCAGCCCGGCGATATCGCGGTCCCAAACCCGCCGGCCGCTGCGTAGATCTATCGCCGCGATGCGGCCGGAAAAACTGATCGCCAGCACCAGCCCGCGGTCGATCACCGGGCTGCCGCGGATTTCGCTCATGGCGGACAAGGGCGCGAGGCGCCGGGTGCGGATCAATTGATCGCCCCAGACCGTGCGGCCATTTTCCAGGCGCAGGGCGAACAACTCACCCGAGGAATAGGGCACCACGACCAGGCCGCCGCCGACCGCCGGGCTGGGCGCGCCAATCAGGCCGGCATCCTCGGGAATGCCCGCATGGCTCCACAAGGTCCGGCCATCGGCGGCGGACAAGGCATGAAATTGATTGTCATAGGTAATGACAAA
>JAYGEB010000221.1:0-10484 GCA_046582595.1 Alphaproteobacteria bacterium
CGTGTGCTCTTCCGATCTCAGCGCCGCGCGACGGAACACCCTTCACCGCGCCTTCCACGGCGCGGCCGTCCCGGCCGCCGATGTCCGCAGCGCCTGGACCCGACCGGGCCGCCGTGGCCAATGCCGCGAAATTGTCGCCGTCCGAGCGGCAGGAATTCATCCGATCCATGGTTCAGCGTTTGGCCGACCGTTTGCAGGATGAACCGGAAGATTTTGACGGTTGGATGCGTCTGGGCAAGGCCTATGGCGTTCTGCAAAAACAAGATGAGTCCGCCCAGGCCTATGGGCGCGCCGCCGCCTTGCGGCCCGGCGATTCCGGTCCCTTGAATGCCCAGGCCAAGGCCTTGATCGAGGCGGCCCCATCCGGTCAGGCAATGCTGGAGCAGACCCTGACGGTGTTGCGCAAGCTTGAAGAATTACAGCCCAATAATTCGCGCGCGCTCTGGTTTCTCGGCATGGCCGACGCGGGCGCGGGGCGGAGCGGGGCGGCAATAGCCCGCTGGCGGCGGCTTTTCGACCAGCTACCCAAGCAAAGCAAGCAGCGCGCCGACCTCAAGGCGGCCATCGACCGTTTGGAAGCCGCCGAATAGGCCCGTCGGGCCGCCGTCGCGGCCTTGATCGACCATTTCAATCCCGAAAATGGTCTAATGAAATGACCCGCCGATGAGGTCGCGGGCGATTATCAAACGCTGCACCTCGTTCGGTCCTTCGCCAATGCGCCGGATACGCATCTCCCGGTACCAGCGCTCAAAGGGAAATTCCTTCGTCACGCCGTATCCACCATGGATCTGCATGACCCGATCGACGACCCGGCCGCCGGCTTCGGTGGCGGCGATTTTGGCCATCGCGGCCTCCGTCCGAAAAGGCTCGCCCTGATCGGCCTTGTGGGCGGCGAACAGGGTCAGCCAGCGCGCGGTCTGTATGTCCATTTCATTGTCGATAATCATATTTTGGATGGTCTGCCGGGTGGCCAGAAAATCGCCAAAAGTTTCACGGATTTTGACGTATTCGATAGCCATCTCCTGGGCCCGCATGGCGACGCCGAGGCAAGAGGCGGCGTAGGGGATACGATTTCGCGTCAGCCGCTCGTTCGCGATGGCGAAACCGCCGTCCACCTGGCCCAAAACATTCTCCGCCGGCACCCTTAGATTTTCAAACTGCAACTCGGTGGCATAATTCGTGGACCGCAATGTGTGGACAATGCGGCGCACATGAAATCCAGGCATGTCCGTATCAACCAGAAAGCAGGTAATGCCGGCCCGGCCCTTTTCAGGGCTGGTGCGGGCAAAGACCAGCCCGAAGTCGGCGCGGTCAGCGCCGGAGATAAAAATCTTTTGTCCGTTGATGACCCAATCATCGCCATCCTGGACGGCGCGGGTTTGAATGGCGCGCGCCGGATCGCTGCCACCCGAGGGTTCCGTCAGGCCGAAAAACCCGCGTTTCTCGCCCCGCAGGGCCGGGTACAAATAACGGTCTTTCTGATCGTCGTTGGCATCGTAAAGCTGGGCCAGGCCCATGCCGCCAAAAGCACCATAGCAAGGGGCGTAAAGACCGGCGCGATGCTGCGACATTTCCATGGCCAACAAGGTACGGGTCATCACGTCCAGACCCGCGCCGCCGAATTCTTCCGGCACATCCATCTGATACAAACCCATGCCGGTGGTAATGCCCACCAGACGTTCGTGGTCATCCGCCGACAATTCGCTTGCGTCCGGGTCCAGGTCTGCTTCCAAGGGTTCCACTTCCTGACGCACGAAGCGCCGGACCTGCTCCACCAACATCCGTTGTTCGTCGGAAAGTTCCAAATCCATTTTGCCGCCTCCTAACTCAAACTCAATTGGCCGATACGCCGTGGCCGGTGGTTTTCGTTTCCGGGCGGCAGGGCGTCATGATCGCATTTATGGACCTTCAATAGTTCCTCCCAACGGCTAAGATATTGCTGGTTGATCTCAACACGGAAATGATGGCCGTCGCCCAACGTATCCAATTGTTCCTGTAGGGCGCCGCGCAGGCCCCAAAGGCTGCGGCCGCCGGCATAACCAATGTAGACGATGTCGCCGGCGTCATCGGAAATCTGAAAAACGCCCAGATGGCCGGTCATGCTTTTAACCGCCTCGGAGGTCAGCGGATGCCATGGTTTTTCCAATCGAATGGACATCTCCGGACCCGCTATTCGCCGCGGAAGGTGGGTTGGCGGCGTTCCAGCCTGGCCTTGATGCCTTCCAGGGCGTCGGCCGATGCGCTGACCCGTTTTACATCGGCATTCAGATCGTCATGGGGCGTCGCGTCGCGGAAAGCCATTTGCCGCACCAACATGGCTTTCATATTACGCAGGGACAGCGGTGCGTTGGCGGCCAGGCGGTCGATGACCGCTTGCGCCTCATCCTGCAGGGCATCGGGTTCCGCGATCCTGGCAATAAGGCCCAAATCATGCAGCCGGGTCGCCGGCAAGGGATCACCGAGCAGCAGGATTTCCCGCGCCGCGACGGGCCCCGCGACTTCCATGAGTTTTTTGGTCAGAAACCAAGTTGGCGCCAGGCCGATTTGCGACAGGGACATGCCGAAAACGGCCGTCGTGCTGGCCACCACGAAATCGCAATGCAGCGCCAGCTCGTTGCCGCCCGCGATGGCCGGGCCATGCACCACGGCGACCACGGGCAGGGGATAGACTTCAATGCGGCGCAACATGGTCTCGATCGAGGTGGGTTGTCCCAATCCGGCCGCCTTGTTGCCGAGATCCATGCCGGAACAAAAGGACGGACCGTTGGCGCGGACCACGGCAACCCGTTCCTCCGGGCCCGGCTCGTCGGGAAAGGCCGCGATCAAACCATCAAGCGTCTCCGTATCCAGAGCATTGCGTTTCTCCGGCCGGTTCAGGGTTATTGTCCGCACCGATCCGTCGATTTCCACCAAGACCTTGCTCATGGCTCACTCCCAACCTTCATTGCGCCAACCGATTTGCGGTGAATATAGCACCCCTAGAGCGCATTCGAAGAAAATGCGCTCAGACTCTTAAGAATAGAGCAATTGAACCAATCACTTCGGTCGCGAAAGCGACCTCGATTTAATGAAAATTGCTCTAACGCTGGCAACTTGAACAAAAGAATGTTGAGCGGCCCGCCTGTACAATGCGCTTGATTGATTGCCCGCAACGGATGCAGGGTACGCCCTCGCGTCCGTAGACGGCGAATTCATGCTGGAAATAACCAAGTTCGCCGGATGCCTGGACATAATCGCGCAGGGTCGAGCCACCCTTGGCGATGGCCTTCGTCAGAACATCACGGATCGCGGGCACCAATCTCTCCGCGCGCCGCCCGGCGACGGATGAGGCCAGGCGGCGCGGCGAGATGCCGGAATGAAACAGCGCTTCGCAGACATAGATATTGCCCAGGCCGGCAACGATCTTTTGATCCAGCAAGGCCGACTTGATCGGCGTGCGCCGGCCCCGCAAGGCGTCGCTCAAGGCAAGGCCATTGAATTCGTTGCCCAATGGTTCGGGGCCGATATGGCGCAACAGGCGGTGATCATACAGGTCTTTCGCCGGCACCAGATCCATCATGCCAAAGCGCCGATGATCCTGATAAATCACCGTGTGTCCGCCATCGGTCTCGACCAGGATATGGTCATGTTTGCCTGGTGTCGGCGCGAGGTCTTGATGGATATACATCCGTCCCGACATGCCCAGGTGGGTCATCCAGACCCAGCCGTCATCCAAATCCGCCAGGATGAACTTTGCCCGCCGATGTAGCCGCTGGATCGTGCGGCCCTGCAGCCGTTGAGCAAAATTATCCGGCAGCGGCCAACGCAAATCCGCCCGGCGTTGGATAACATTGGTCAGACGGCGCCCCACCAAAGGGCCCTCAAGGCCACGGCAAACGGTTTCAACTTCTGGAAGTTCCGGCATGACGGCAGGGTAGCCGATCTTGACGGCGGCTGCCATGGATGGCGTATGATGTTATGGTCGCCGTTGTTCGGCGAACACAGGAGTGATGCGCGCAATGGCGCCCGGCGCCCGCACCGATTTTGGTTTTGAGCGGATACCGTTGGCGGAAAAGACCGCGCGCGTCCGCGATGTCTTCGATTCCGTGGCCGGCCGTTACGACCTGATGAACGACCTTATGTCGGGCGGCTTGCACCGGGCCTGGAAGGCGGCGTTCATCACCTGGCTGCGGCCAAGACCGGATATGCATCTGCTGGATCTGGCGGGGGGAACGGGCGATATCGCCTTCAGGTTCCTCCGCGCCGGCGGCGGCCACGTCGCCGTGGCGGATATCAACCTGGAGATGCTGCTGGTCGGGCGGAAGCGGGCGAAGCGGCGGCGTCTGGACGGCGCCGTCGCCTGGCTTTGCGCCAATGGCGAGGCGTTGCCGGTCCCCGATGGCTCCTTGGATGCCGTGACGTGCGCCTTCGGCATTCGCAATATGACCGACAAGCGGCAGGCGTTATCCGAGATCCACCGGGTGTTGAAGCCAGGCGGCCGTTTCATGTGTTTGGAGTTCTCCCGCCTCGTCCTGCCGGGATTGGGAGGGCTATACGATCGCTATTCTTTCTCCGTGGTGCCGCGGCTGGGCCGGTTGGTGGCGAATGACGCGGCCTCCTACCGCTATCTGGCCGAAAGCATCCGCAAATTTCCCGATCAGGATACCTTCGCCGGCATGATCGCAGAGGCCGGCCTGTCCAACGTCACCTACCGGAACCTGACGGGCGGCATCGCGGCGATGCATTCGGCGTGGCGGATTTAAAACGTTTTCAATTAACATTGAACCGCCGCGGTGGGCCGGCCATCCCAAAATGGGACGGCGGCGCTGTCGCGAAAGAAGACACTTCATGTGAATTTCACAGGAAGATTAGGTTAAGTTATTGAAATCATAAGACCTCATGATCTGGCATGGAATTTGCAAGTCCTTTTGCATGAAGCCCGGTTGAACGCTGGCGCTTCCCGTCCGTAGTGTACAAAGGGCTCAAAAGTCATGCCGATGCCGCAACCACAACTCGTCAACCCATCCCATGGCCGTGAAGATTTAACGGCGCCGTACATATTTCCCAATTGTGCGCCGGCGGTGGCGTTTTTTACCCGCCGGGGTATCCAGGATCCGGCGGAAATGCTGGCCGCCATGCAGGCCTGCCGCAAGGCGATGGTGTCCGAGCCGACGCCGGAAATGGTGAAGCCCGTTGTAACTTCCGTCTCGTCCTCGTAGATCTTCAGATGCGCGGCATCCAGGATTTTGAACGTATAGGGGAAAACGGTTTGCGCTTCGGCCGCCGCGTAGCGGTCCGCCGCCGATGAGGCTGATAGCGTCATGGGCATCTCCTTTCTTCGATGTTGCCGATGGGCTCAGGGGCTGGCCGGGTGCCGATCCCGGCGGAATATTGATCCGGGCGGCCCGATCATGGCGGCCACCGCGCAATGCAGGCCGACCGGCATGACATGGTTTATGGAGTTGGAGTTTTGGAATCGGTGGATGGGACGCGCCATGTCTGTCGGTCCATAGCGGAGGTCTTCCGCGCGAAGGCGGCGTTGGCGGCATTGTCCAGCGAACGGCCCGTGCTCATGAGGTCCAGGGCGTAGAGATAGACCGCGTCCTCCATCCGCGCCGCCATGGCCGCCTCGTCCCGGACCGGTCAGACCAGCGGTGGTCGTGTAGATGCGGTAACGGTATACTCTATTTGGCAGTGTCTCAGTTTGATTTTCATTTCTTGCACGGGCCGAGTTGGCCTCTACGCAGTCAATACAAACTTCCTCTTTTCATAGAAAATTGAATTTGTATTCTGTTTATTGTATTATTGGCGTGGGAAGTGGGCGCGGTGGTGCGTCTAAAGGCGCCTTTGACTGGAAACGGTTCTCTGTTTGCCTGCTTCCTACTCAATTCTTTTCCACATGTTACGAAATGTCAGGCGGCTCTTACCTGTACTTATGGCTTCGAGCACATAGACCGTGCCATCGGGTAAACGTTTCTTGAACAGAAGGCGCATCGGACGTTATTTGATTTGGTTCTAAAGGCGAAGAAAATCGCACACCTCCAATGCCGCGTGGAAGCCATCCTGAATGATGACCCACATTGGCGTAGGCAATGAGGCATTCCCTTTGAGAAAAGCCGATCTGATCGGGTCCGTCAGGAACTCTTGGAGAGATCAGTGTGGCTTCAGTTCAGATCGAAGCCAACCCCGGCCTTGCCGATGAATCTTAGAAGAACACTATGTTGTCATAAGTAAATACCAAGAATGAAACGACAGGACATCAAAAGTCGACATCCTGATTAAACGTTCTCCTACATTCATCCTGCGTGCATACGGAAAAAAAGCGAACGCCATTCCAAAAGCGAATAACTGTCGGTTCAATCAAGACGCGATAGCCATTGACGGTATCCTTCGAAACAATGATCCTGTCGAAGCCTGTATAGACTCCAACCAGAATGTTCCACCCATCGGCGTTCGAGCCCTGTAGGACAAGGCCGGAACATCCGACGGAACCACACGTGCCGGACGTAACCAAGGCGACGGCTAACTCCAATTTGCCGTCCAGGTCGATATCGAAAGGAACGCCTAGCACAAGTTCTTTGTATTGACCCTTGAGATCCTCATACCCAAATTCTTTTTCGAACAGTTCCAAGACATTTGGTGGCGGATTCATACCATAGGGATAGGGCAAGAAGTTCAGGCGTTCTTCGGCGTGTGCAAAGTTGTGGCTGCCAAAACTTGCTGCCACGGAAAGGATGCAAATACCGAAGAATCTTAGAAATAAGCACGACACTGACTTGCGCCATTTACTCCTGGGGAAACTGCAACTGGAATCTGAATATGCCATCTGCGATGCTCCAAATTTCGCTGATATACTGAACTGTAGTAGTTCAGACTTGATGTCGTTCCAATCCGATATGATAGCGTCCCTTGGGGGTGTCCGAGATGTTGAATTCCTCGGCGATGGGCTGGGTCAGGCCGTGCTGGGAGATCTTCGATGACAGATCGGCGATGTCCAGTCTACCCGACCAGAAGCCATCCAGCCCGGCCAGGGCGCGGGATTTGGGCTTGGGCGGTGCCGCCTCGGGATCGCCGGTGTTGCCAGGATATCTGGGCATCAATTCGTAGGGGTCCACGGGGCTGGATTTGCGCGGTTTGATCATATAATCGCCGTGGAAGGGCGCTATGTTCCAGCTGCCGTCCTTGATGGGGTCGAAGTCGAATAGGATATTCCTGGCCATGACAATGGCTCCAGTGCTGTTGATCATGAGTGACGGTTGGCGAGCGCCCGTCGGAGCGGACGTCCGCGCCCAGGCATGGAACAAAGATGCGCATGGGGCACAAAAACGGGCGCCGCGGCAGTTGGCCGGGCACCCTTGTTCAAAATTTCAGGCGGTATGTTCGATCAACCGGACGATAATCAAACCCAGCTATCGAAAGTATGAGGATATTACCCTATGTGGGTTTAAATTGCAAGAAATTCCCGCTCGGACAGCCTTGAAAATGCGCCGGCGTCACTGGCAATATTCGGCGATGACGGCCAGGAAGGCGGCGGCGAATTTTTCCAGCTTGGCCTGGCCGACGCCATGGATGGTGGCGAAGTCCTCCTGGGAGGTGGGGCGGCGGCGGGCCATGTCGGTTAGGGAGCGGTCGTTGAAAACCACGTAGGCCGGTACGCCGCGGGCCTTGGACAGGTCCGAGCGCATGGCTTTGAGCGCCGCCAAAAGGTCATGATCGGCGCTTGATAGCTCCTCTTCCAGGCGTTGTTCGGTCCGCGCCGTCCGCGCCCGGGCCTGGCGGGCCTCCTTCGGCAGGGGTGCGGCATCCGGACGGTAGTGGAAACGCTCACCGGCCCGGAGGAGGGCCTGGCCCCGGTCACTCAAGGCCATGCCGCCGTAGCCTTCCAGGTCAAGCCGCAGATAACCCCCCGCCACCAGTTGGCGCAGGATGGAATGCCATTCCGCCTTGGTGCGGGGCTTGCCGGCGCCGTGGCTTTCCAGGCGGTCATGGCCGAATTTGCGGACCTTTTCATTGTTCGCGCCCAGCAACACATCGACGATATGGGCGGCGCCGAAGCGCTGGCCGGTCAGGCGCACGGTGTCCAGGGCCAGATGCGCGAGGTCTGTGCCATCGACGGCGGCGGGGGCATCCAGGCACAGGTCGCAATGGCCGCAAGGGTCGCGTTCCTCGGCGAAATAGGCCAGCAGGGTTTGCCGGCGGCATTGCGGCGCCTCGCAATAGGCCAGCAGGGCATCCAGGCGTTTGTGTTCCTGACGCCGGCGGTCATCGTCGCCGCCTTCGTCCTCGATAAACATCCGCCGCATGCGGATATCGCCCAGGCCGTACAGCATCAACGCCTCCGCCGGCGCGCCATCGCGCCCGGCGCGGCCGAACTCCTGGTAATAGGCTTCCATGCTGCCGGGCAGATCCGTATGCAGCACGAAGCGCACGTCGGGTTTGTCGATGCCCATGCCGAAGGCGATGGTAGCCACCATGACCACGGCGTCCTCGCGCATGAAGCGGTCCTGGTTGCCGTCGCGCCGCTCCTTGTCCATGCCGGCGTGATAGGGCAGGGCGTGGACGCCGTTGTCCGCCAGGAAGCGGGCGGTTTCCTCGGTTTTTTTGCGGGATAGGCAATAAACGATGCCGCTTTGCCCTTGATGGCGGCTTAAGAAAGCCAGCATCTGGCGCTTCCAGTCCTGCTTGAAGGCGACGCCCAGGCGGATGTTGGGGCGGTCGAAGCCTTGCACGAAGATGCGGGCATTCTCGCCAAACAATTTTTCCGCGATATCCCGTCGCGTGATGGCGTCCGCCGTGGCGGTCAGGGCGACCATGGGTATGTCAGGGAACAATTCCCGCAGGCGGGCCAGATCGCCGTATTCGGGGCGGAATGCCGGGCCCCATTGGGAGATGCAATGGGCCTCGTCCACGGCGATTAGGGAGATCGGCAGCCGGGCCAGGGCGGCCAGCATGCGGTCGGTCATCAGGCGTTCGGGGGAAAGATACAGCATTGAGACCTCGCCGGCCGCGACCCGGCGCCAGACATCGACGTTTTCGTTCCGGTCTTTCCCGGAATTGATGGTTTCAGCGCGGACACCGGCCAGTTGCAGGGCGGAGACCTGATCCTGCATCAAGGCCAACAGCGGCGAGACGACGATGGTCAGGCCGCCGAGCGCCAGGGCCGGAATCTGAAAGCACAAGGATTTACCCGCGCCCGTGGGCATCACCGCCAGGGCGCTTTGGCCGGCCATCAGGGTGTCGATGATTTCAGCCTGGCCGGGGCGGAATTCCGCAAAGCAAAAGACCTCGTGCAGGATGCGCTGTTTATCATCCATGGCCGCCGATGCGGGCGTGGGCGTGTTCATATCAGGCCATCCCATCGCTGCCCGCGCCGCAAACCAGCGCCGTGCAGATGGCGCCGGGCGGCGGTGCGTAGGCACCTCCTTGCAGGGCCGCGATGGCGGCCGCCGCCGACAGTTCCACGCCCAGGCCGAATTCCCGCCACAACCAAAGGGCGGCCCGGCGCATCTGATCGTCGCTCACCAGAACGATCCCGTCCACGTTGTCCTGGATCAAGGCCAGGTTGATATCTTCGCTCCTCCGGGGCGCCAGCGTATTGGCTTTTGTGTCAATGCTGGCCAGTTCCACCAGTTTCCCGGCGGCGACACTCTCGGCCAGGGTGGGGGCGCCGATGGGCTCGACGCCGATCACGGTAATCTCCGGCTTCAGGGCCTTGGCCGCCAGCGCCGTGCCGGAGATCATGCCGCCGCCGCCGATGGAGACCAGCAGGACATCCGTATCCGGCGCATCCGCCAGTACTTCCAGGCTGATCGTGCCCTGGCCGGCGATGACGTCCGGGTCGGCGAAGGGGTGGATATAGGTTTTCCCCTCCCGCGCCGCCACCGCCAATGCCTCGCGGTTGGCATCGTCCCAAACCTCGCCATGAATATGAACGTCCGCCCCCCACCGGCGCAGGCTGTCGGCCTTGGCGGGTGGCGTATTACCCGGCAAATAAATGGTCACCCCAACGCCCGCCGAATGGCCGGCATAGGCCACGCCCAGACCATGGTTGCCGCCCGAGGCGGTAATCAGGCCCCGCGCCCTGGCGTCCTCATCCAACGTGGTCAGCTTGCTCATGGCGCCCCGCGCCTTGAACGAGCCCGAGACCTGCAGGCATTCCAGCTTCAGGTTCAGGGCCGGATCGCCGGGCAGGGGATCATGGCAGAGCATGGCGGGGACAAGCGGCGTGCGGCGGACCCGGCCGGCGATGCGTTCGGCGGCGGCATGGACGTCGGCAAGGGTTACGGCACTCATAAACTCAGGCGTCTCCGGACAGTTCCGCGGAGGCTTCGATTTCCACCTTCATCTCGGGCGCGACCAGGGCAACCACCTGAACCAGGGTGGCGGCGGGCCGGATAGCGCCGAAGACCTCGCCATGGGCCTTGCCGACGTCTTCGGCGTCGGCGATATCGGTCACATACATAACCGTGCGCACCACGTCTTCGGGCTTGGCGCCGGCCTCGGCC
>JAYGEB010000227.1:0-4428 GCA_046582595.1 Alphaproteobacteria bacterium
CCCTGGCCGGTTTGGCGGCGCGTGGCGTGCGCCTGCACCCCGCCGGGTATTGCTGGTTTGATCCGACCCTCTGTCTGCGGCGGGACGCCGGGCTGCTGGCGCCGCTGCTGGGGGATATTCTGCGCTGCATCGGCGGCGGCATCCACCGTCCGCGCCGGGACGGTCTGGAACGGCTATGTCATGATATCACGGCCGGTCGGCTTGCTAGTGGGCGTACCCTGGCGGGCGCGCGGGTTCTGCCGCGGGCGGCGGGGTTGCTGGTTTGCCGGGAGCCAGGGCGGCTGCCGGACAGGAACAAGATCGGTGGCGGCAAGAAGGGCCGATGGGATCGCTTCACGTGGGCCTTGAGCGCGGAGCGGCCGCGAAACTTATTCGTCGGCGCGCTGGGAGAGGTTGGCTGGCGGCAGGTCCGGGACGGGACGCAATCCCCACCGCCCGCCCCGGTCCGCGCTGGCCTGCCCGCCTTGTGGCGCGGCGGCCGGGTTCTGGCCGTGCCCGGCCTTGAGCTGACGGGAACGGATAATACAACCGTTTGGCGCCGGGATATGCGCTTTTCCGTCCGTTTTTCGCCGCCCGTGCCCTTGCAGCCCGATGGATTGGTGCTTGTTTGATGGCGGCTTAGTATTATCTTTATGGTAACGGTTCAGAATAGTGTAATGAGTTGGTGCCATTTTGATCACAATGGTAGGATGGGCTTAGCCGCAAGGTCGCTGGAGAAGGAAGCAAGGTGAGCAATTTTAGTCGCAACATTGCCCTTTGGGTCATTATTGCCCTTTTGGTATTGGCGTTGTTCAACCTGTTTCAGGGTCCAAGCACGCGGGGTACCGAGACCACGTTGGCCTATTCGCAATTCCTCTCGGAAGTTGAAAGCGGCCAAATCCGCGACATCACCATCCAAGGCAATACCATTCAAGGCCATTACACGGGCGGCACGCCGTTCAATTCCTATGCCCCCAACGATCCCGATCTGATACGCAAGTTAACCCAAAACGGGGTGACTATTTCCGCCGCGCCCGATGAAGAGGGCACGCCGACGCTGTTCGCCATCCTATTGAACTGGTTCCCCATGCTGTTGTTGATCGGCGTGTGGATCTTTTTCATGCGCCAGATGCAATCAGGCGGCGGCAAGGCCATGGGTTTTGGCAAGTCCAAGGCACGGTTGTTGACCGAACGCCAGGGCCGGGTCACCTTTGACGAGGTGGCCGGCATTGACGAGGCCAAGGAAGAGCTGGAAGAGATTGTCGAATTCCTGAAGAATCCGCAGAAATTCCAGCGCCTGGGCGGCCGTATCCCCAAGGGCTGTTTGCTGGTCGGCCCGCCCGGCACCGGCAAGACCCTGTTGGCCCGCGCCATCGCCGGTGAGGCCAACGTGCCGTTCTTCACCATATCCGGTTCCGACTTTGTAGAAATGTTCGTCGGCGTCGGCGCCTCGCGCGTGCGGGATATGTTTGAACAGGGGAAAAAGAACGCGCCCTGCATCATCTTTATCGACGAAATTGACGCCGTCGGCCGTCATCGCGGCGCCGGCCTGGGCGGCGGCAATGACGAGCGCGAGCAAACCCTGAACCAGTTGCTGGTGGAAATGGATGGCTTCGAGGCCAATGAAGGCGTCATTCTGATCGCCGCCACCAACCGCCCCGACGTCCTGGACCCCGCCCTGCTGCGGCCGGGCCGGTTCGACCGTCAGGTGGTGGTGCCCAACCCCGACATTCTGGGCCGGGACAAAATTCTGAAAGTGCATATGCGCAAAATTCCCATGTCGCCCGACGTGGACAGCCGCCTCATCGCGCGGGGCACGCCGGGCTTCTCGGGCGCCGATCTGGCCAATCTGGTCAACGAGGCGGCGCTGCTGGCGGCGCGAAAGAACCGCCGCGTGGTCACCATGCAGGAGTTCGAGGAAGCCAAGGACAAGGTTATGATGGGGGCGGAAAGACGCTCCATGGTGATGTCCGACGAGGAAAAGGAACTGACCGCCTATCACGAGGCCGGGCACGCCCTGGTGGGCCTGTTGGTAAAGGGCAACGATCCCCTGCACAAAGTCACCATCATCCCCCGCGGCCGGGCCCTGGGCGTTACCATGAACCTGCCCGAGACCGACAAATACGGTTACAAGAAAAGCGAAATTTGCGCCAAGCTGGCCATGACCTTTGGCGGCCGCGTGGCGGAAACCCTGATCTATGGCGTCGATGACGTCACCACCGGCGCGGGCCAGGACATTCAGCAAGCCACGACTTGGGCCCGGCGCATGGTCATGGAATGGGGCATGAGCGAGAGACTGGGCCCCTTGGCCTATATGGGCAATGAACAGGAAGTGTTCCTGGGTCATTCGGTTACCCAAACGAAGAACATCTCGGACGCCACGGCGAAGATTATCGACGAGGAAATTCGCCGCTTCGCCGAGGATGCGGAGGCCTTGGCCACCAAGGTCCTGACGGAAAATCTCGATGCCCTGCATGCCGTCGCCAAGGCCTTGCTGGAATATGAAACCCTGAACGGCGAGGAGGTCGGCCGTTTGCTGCGCGGCGAGGACATTGACCGGCCGGACGAATTCGAAGACACGGATGACAATGCCGGCGCGACCTCCGTGCCGCCATCGACGAAGCCGAAAAAGCCGGAAGGTTCGGGCGGCATGGAGCCCGAGCCGCAACCCGGATCTTGACCCCGCCGCCTGTTTTGTCGCAAGTTTCATCGCAAGTTCCGTCCCAGATTTCGCCCCAGATTCCGTTGCGAATTTCGCTGCGGATTTCGTAATAATTGACCATGGCGCGCGCGCTCCATGGGTCGCCACGGCCACCCATCGCCGGCATCGAGGGGCCGTGGCCGCTGGTCATGGGCATCGTCAATGTCACCCCGGATAGTTTTCACGATGGAAGCCGGCGCCTGGAGGCACGGGCGGCCATCGAACAGGGCCGGTTCATGGCGGCGGCGGGCGCGGCGATCCTGGATGTCGGCGGCGAATCCACCCGGCCCGGCGCCGGGGCGGTATCCGAACGGGAGGAGCTGGCGCGGATCATACCGGTGATCGAGGCGCTGGCGGCGGACGGCCACGTGGTATCGGTCGATACCCGGAAAGCCGCCGTAATGGCGGCGGCGGTCGGCGCCGGCGCCCGCATGATCAATGACGTCACGGCCCTGCGCCACGATCCGCGAAGCCTGGCGGCGGCGGCGGCATTGAACGTGCCGGTGGTGTTGATGCACAGCCGGGGCACGCCGTCCGAGATGGCGGCGATGACGCATTATGACGATATCGTCGCCGATATCATTGACGAATTGTCGGCCCGCATCGCGGCCTGCCTCGAGGCGGGCCTGGACGAAGGCCAACTGATTATCGATCCGGGATTGGGTTTCGCCAAGACCGGCGCGCAGAGCGCTCTGGTCTTGCGCAATTTGGCGGCGTTTCAGGTGCTGAACCGTCCCTTGCTGATTGGCGCCTCGCGCAAGTCATTCATCGGTGATTTGACGGGCGCCGTCCGTTCGGAAGATCGCCTGCCGGGCTCCTTGGCCGCCGCGCTGTGGGCGGCGGGGCACGGGGCGGCCCTGGTGCGGGTTCACGATGTGCCCGAAACTGTCCAGGCATTGGCCATTTTTCGGACCCTTTGCTATAAAGAAGGCGACAATCAAGAGGCGGAGTGAGGGGCGCATGGAGCGCGAATATTTCGGTACCGACGGCATCCGCGGGACGGCCAACAAATGGCCCATGACGGCGGAAATCGCCATACGGGCGGGCATGGCGGCGGGGCTACAGTTTACCCGTGGCGACCACCGCCACCGGGTCGTGGTGGGCAAGGATACCCGGCTTTCGGGCTACATGCTGGAGCCGGCCATGACCGCCGGCTTCACCTCCGTCGGCATGGATGTCATTTTGGTCGGCCCCCTGCCGACACCGGCGGTCGCCATGTTGACCCGCAGCCTGCGCGCCGATCTGGGTGTAATGCTGTCGGCCTCGCACAATGCCTTCGCCGACAATGGCATCAAATTCTTCGGCCCCGAGGGCCACAAGCTATCGGACCGCATCGAGAGCGAGATCGAGGCGCGCATGCAGTCCGATATGTCCGCCTCTCTCGCCGAACCCTCGAAGCTGGGCCGCGCCATGCGTCTGGATGATGCGCCGGGCCGTTATATCGAGGCGGCGAAGGCGACGTTCCCGACCGACCGCCGGCTCGACGGCCTGAAGATTGTTGTCGATTGCGCCAATGGCGCCGCCTACAAGGTGGCGCCGACCGTATTGTGGGAGCTGGAGGCGGAAGTGATCTCCATTGGCGTCGAACCCGACGGCTTTAACATCAACAAGGATTGCGGTTCGGTGCATACGGATTTCATGTGCGAACAGGTGCTGGCCCACGGTGCCGATGTGGGCATCGCGCTGGATGGAGACGCGGACTGGCTGATCCTGGCCGATGAAAAGGGAAAGGTTGTCGATGGCGATCA
>JAYGEB010000250.1:0-9590 GCA_046582595.1 Alphaproteobacteria bacterium
GCCGAACGCTACGACCGCACCATTGATGATATCTTCGATATTCAGGACCAGATTACCAAGGAAATCGTGACCGCGCTCAGGGTCAAGCTGACCGACGGCGAGGAGGCGGCCGTGCTGGCGCGGGGCACCAATGATGTCGAAGCCTGGCAGCTCTGCGTCCGTGCTACGGAACTGCTCCTGCGGTTCAATTCTTCCGATTATCTGGAAGCCCGGTCGCTGGCCGAAAAGGCCGTGGCGCGGGATCCAGACTATGCCTATGCCTGGGCCACCCTTGGCTTTACCCATTGGTGGGACGGGCGGCTGGGTTATACCGGCGATTCGGAAGGCAAGTATGCGCGCGCGAATGAATACGCCGAGCGTGCCCTGGTGCTTGATAACTCAGTATCATGGGCGATCGGTCTGAGCATGATGGTCGCGGGAAGCCAGGGCCGCCATGATGACGGCGTCGCCATTGCGCGGCACGGCTTCGGACTTTTTCCCGGCGATGCGGAAATGCGCGCGCATCTTGCAATTGCGCTAACCCGTTCGGGAAAATTTCATGAGGCGCTCGACCATTATCGCGCCGCCATATCCCTCAACCCATTTTCTCCGGTTTGGTATCGTTCCAACCTGCTCCGCAACTTGATGATGCTCGATGAGTTTGAAGAGGCGCTCATTCTTGCGGATGAAATCCTGAAATCCGAACCCGCGCACATAAATTCATGGGTCAATAAGGCGTACATTTTCAGCCAGATCGGGCGCTTGAGCGACGCTGAAGCGGCGGTCGGAGAAATTACCCGGATCGCGCCAAATTTACGCCTGGAACATGCACCCAGTATATTGATGATCAATGACAAGGCCGCCACGAACCGTTTCGTTGATGGCCTGCGACAGGCTGGAATGCCCGAATAACCGCTTATTCCGCTGCCCGTGATCCCGCCGCCGCCGCTGCTTCCGTGGATGGTGAGAGATAGGCGCCCTGTCGCAACAGCTCCCGTTGGATCAGCCGGGGATCAAGCTCGCGCGGGGCGATGCCCGCGTCCGCCGACAGCGCCGCCGCGATGCCGGCGGCATGACCGGTCAGCCAGCATTGGGGGATCTCGCGCAGGAACGAATGGGAATTGGTGTCGCAGGCCACATGCCGCCCCGCCGCCAGCACGCCGTCGATGCCCACGGGCACCAGGGCGCCGTAGGGCACGGAGATATTCGGGAACTTCGGCGCCAGCGAAGTGGAAACACCGATTTCGTTGTCCCAGACCATGCCGTCGTCCCATTGGCCGCGCACCACCTTGTTCTCGCCGATCAGGCGGCGGGAGTGGCGGACGCCGATCTGCGGCGCGCCCAGCATCAGGAAGGCATTCTCGAAGCCCGGCGCATGCTGGCGATAAGTCTCCACATGGCCGACGGTGAGCCGCCGGGAGCGGACCTCGATCTCGGAGAGATCCTCCACATCAACGGCGCTGTAGCCGGCCAGGCGCGGTCCCATGAACAGCGCGATATCTTTGCGCCAGGAGACGAAGGGTTTTTCGAAATACTGCAACCGCTCCCGCCCCCGGGCCATGAAATCCTTGAAACCCTGGGTATCGCCGGTCTTGAAACCGAGCCAGCGGTCCATGTCCACGCCGCCGATCATGAAGGCGGTGTTGATGCAGGAATGGATGTCGGTCGGGTCGCTGTCGGTCTCGAACGACAGCCCGGCGCGGGCCAGCAGATCGGCATCGCCGGTCGTGTCGATCACCACCTTGGCCAGGATCGCCTGGCGGCCCTCCTTGCTCTCGAAAATGGCGCCCCGCATGGCGCCGTCCTCGACGATGGGTTCCACCGCCCAGGCATGGAAGGTCAGGCGGACCTTCTGCTCCAGGGTCATTTCCATGGACAGGGTCTTCAAGGCTTCCGGATCGACCGTGGGCGACCAGGTGGTGATGCCGTGAAAGGCCGCCGTGCGCTGGCCCCAGTATTGCGCGGTGGCGGCATCGGTGGAGCCCCAATCGTCGCGGCTGGGGCCCTGCACCGCCTCGTTTGGCAGGCGGTCGAGGAAATCGCGGGCGATGCCGCAAATGACCTGTTTGCCGCTCCAGTCCGACATGCGGTCGACCCAGATTACCAGGCCGCCCGTGGATAGGCCGCCCAGATGGTTGTAACGCTCGACCACCATTGTATCGGCGCCCAGGCGTCCGGCGGCGATGGCGGCGGCGGTACCCGCCGGGCCGCCGCCGACCACCAGCACATCGGTCTCGGCGAACACCGGCGTCTCCCGCGCCGCCTCCCGCACGGTCTTGGCCGGGCGCGGACGCCGTGGCGCGCGGTCCTTGCCGCCGAAAATCTCCGTACCCCGTTCCTTGCCGATTGTACTGCTGAAATTGTCGTTGCTCATGTTTTCCTCGTCCGCCTGCCCGATGGCGGAAGGCTAGCACCCAACGCCATGGCACGGCAAATTTTGGCATGGGAGGGTGTTGTTCGTGGGAATTCAGTTCTGGCGTCCGCCGTTCCTCGCCGCATTCTGCGCGGTGTTGATGCTTGCGCCCCAATTGGCGGCGGCGGACGGGCCGCCGCCGGCTGAACGGACGGCCATCCAGGACGTCATCAAACGGCAATTAGGCGCCTTCGCCCGCGATGACGCGGGCGCGGCCTTCGCCATCGCCTCGCCCATGATCCAGCGGATGTTCGGCAACCCCGCGAACTTCCTGGCCATGGTGAAGTCGGGCTACCCGCGGCTCTATCGCCATCGCTGGGCCGAGTTCGGCGAATTGGCCGTCATGAACGGGGAATTGGTGCAATCGGTCAAATTTACCGGCGCCGATGGACACCAGGCGCTGGCGCTCTATGGCATGATCAAGGACGGGACGGGGGCCTGGCGCATCAATGGCTGCCGGCTATTTCAAAAAGAAGAATTGGCGGCTTGACGGCGGATTTGTCAACCCTTTCGCCTATTTCCGTCCGCATACGAGGCATAGACAAGTATTGCCATGAAAGACGCAAATACCACGATAACAAAAGACAAGTACAACATCTCATGCGTCGGCATGATAAACCCTTCCGACTAGATTTTTATCATAGTCATATGTTTTGAAGGGGCATGCCTTGATCTATATCAATATTTTCTGAATATTTTTATTTTGTGTTTTTCCTATCATTTCCGAAATATAAACCCTGCTCGGAAATGGAGGCAAAAAGCCGGTCGGGCTTCATTCGAGACCTCCCATCACCGCCAATCCTTCGTCATTGCCGAGCCTGACCCAGTAATCCAGGGTGCCGCTAGGCCGCATGTCACCGGCAGAGCGCCCCGATGCCCGGATGACGTCCGGGCATGACATTGGGTTATCGCGGGAGGGGCGGTTTGCCGAACTTTTCGGTTCGGGCGGACGTCTCGAAGCCGGGTGTCGTGCCCCACTTAGCGGCCCGGCTTGGTGCCCACGGCGCAGTGCAGCCAGCGGGCCAGCATGAGGGAATTATCGGCGATGGCCTGGGCCTTGGCCTCATGCCATTGGATGATTTCCGCCTCGCTCAGCAGGGAATAGATATAGGGCTCGTAGTATTTCCAGGTATAGCCGTCCGGATCCCGGACGGTCATGGTTGTGGGAAACAGCTGCAGATCGGTCAGGCCGCTTTGCCCGAAGCGGCGGTATAGAGAGGCATCGGCGCAGCCACCCTCGCCCACGGAGGGCACCGGGGCCTCCACCTTGTCCTTGATGGCGGCGGAGAGGGGCAGGTTCCATAGGCTGCGCATGTCCACGGCGCGGACCATGACCGCCACCTTGCCGCCTGGTTTGGCGACCCGGATCATTTCCGCCAGCATCTTTTCGGCATCGCATTCCTCCATCACCGTGTGGGACATCACCACATCGAAGCTGGCGTCCGCGAACGGCAGAGCCTCGGCATTGCCGGGACCGAATGTGATGATGTCGCCCAGGCCCTCGGCGGCGGCCATGACGGCGGCCTCGCGCAGGAAATAGCCGTTGATGTCCACCGCCGTAATGGGGTTGGCGCCCTTCGTATGCCGGGCCAGCCAACGGTCCAGGGAGCCGGGGCCGCAGCCCACGTCGAGCACCGTTTGGCCGGGCTGGATGCCGATTTCATGAATATGGCCGCGCACGGCGCGCAGATAGCCGGGGTCCCGGCCGCGGCCGTCGATGAAGGCGACGCCGCCCAGGTGCCGCCCGCCCAGGGAAACGACACAGAAATGTTCGGCCAACCGTTCGATAAGCGGGTCCCATTGCGAGGCGGCCAGCAGCATGGGCAACAGCACCAGGGCCGGGCCGCTGCCATGCAGACGATAGGTGATGCCCGCGACCTCGCCCTCGCGCTGGGATGGGTCGGGTCGGCTGGCCGGATGCGCCGCCTCCGCCCGGCCGAGGAATTCGAGCCAGCGCGGGACGATTTCGCCGCCGCGTTCCGCCGCCAGGTCGGACCAGGTCAAGACCATATAGTCCTGGAAGCGATGGCTCTCCGCCGCCGGCAATTCGGCCAGGTTCGCCGCTACCGCGTCCGCGCCGGCGCCATCGCCATACATCAGCAACAACCTACTCGCGACGGGCGCCACCGTGGCCGCCCGCAGGCGGTTCAGCCCAACCATGGCCAGAGAGGCGAAACAGTCCGGTTGATCGGCGATAATGGGGTCCAGCTCGGCGGTGTTCTGCACCCCGAAGTGGGCCCGCTCCAGGCCGAGATGTTCGAACAGCGCGCCGAGACGCCGCTCGACTTTCAGGGTTTCGCCGGCCATGGCTAAACCAGATTTACCCGCACGCCGCACAGCATGATCTGGTTGTCCGCCTCGCGCAGGCCTAATTTATCGGCCATTTGCAGAATGTTGTCCCGGTCCGCCGGCAAGACATCGATGGCGCCGATGCCCAGGCCCCGGCCATCCGTATCGGGCGCGAAGCGGATATGGGCATTGGTCAGCTTGATGGCCGGTTTGCCGTCGTTGTCTTCCAGGGGCAGATCCAGAACCTCCGCCCAGCGGGCGGCCACCGCGTCCGGGTTATCGGCCTGAATTTCCACCGCCCGCAGGGCCTTCGTCACATTGGTCTGAACGAATTCCCGCCAATTGGGGCCGGCCCATTGCCAGCGGGAGAATTCCTCCCCCGGATCGCCGTCGGGACCCATATCATCGATGGATAGAATGGCGCCCGGTACGTCGGCGGGGTGGAAGTGGGTGGCGTGGCAGTTTTCATCGTCATGGCGCCAAATCTCGCGCACGCCCAGTTTGGCGATCCGCACTCTATGGGCAACGGCATCATCGCATTGCAGGATGATCATATAGCCGCCGTCGCCCTGGCGCCGTTCCAGATAGCGCCCCGCCGTGGTGCCGTCCCTTGTTGGCGCGACCACCTCGATCAGGTCGCCGCCAATGGGCAGCAGGGCGTTATGCAGGCCGAACTTGCCCACGCCCGGATCTTTGTAACAGACCGGCAGGCCCAGGGTGGCGCCGATATTCACCACCGCCGACTGCAAATCCTCGGCCACGAAAACAAATTGCCGCAATCGCATCATGTATTTCCCTTCAATTTGCCCCTGCGGCATCGATGCCGCCCGCCCAACAGGCCGCCGTCACCGTGTTGACCATCAGGCAGGCGATGGTCATGGGCCCGACGCCGCCCGGTACCGGGGTGATGGCGGCGGCGATCTCCCTGGCCTCGGCGAAATTCACATCGCCGCACAGCCTGGTTTTGCCGTCCGCGAGCTCGATCCGGTTCATGCCCACGTCGATCACCACCGCGCCGAGCTTGATGCAGTCCGCCCCCAACATTTCGGCCCGGCCGACGGCGGTGACCAGGATATCCGCCTCGGCGCACAGCGCCGGCAGATCACGGGTGCGGGAATGGGCCATGGTCACGGTGCAATGTTCCGCCAACAGCAACTGCATCATGGGCTTGCCCACAAGATTGGAGCGCCCCACCATGACCGCCCGTTTGCCCGCCATGCCGCCCGGCCCGAAGCGTTCGGCCAGCAGCATGGAACAGCCCAGCGGCGTGCAGGGCACCATGGCGTTCTGGCCCGCCGACAGACGCCCGGCGTTGATGGGGTGCAGGCCGTCCACATCCTTGTTGGGATCGATGGCCAGGATCACCGCGCCCGCGTCGATCTGCTCCGGCAGGGGCAATTGCACCAGAATGCCATGTACCGCCGGGTCCCGGTTCAAGCCGTCGATGACCTCCAGCAGCCGCGCCTGGCTGGTCTCCCCGGCCAGTCGGATGGTGTCCGAAAGAAAGCCCATTTCGGCCGCCACCTTGCCCTTGTTGCGCACATAGATCTGGCTGGCCGGATCGTCGCCGACGATAACCACGGTCAATCCCGGCACCAGGCCATGGCGTTCCCTGATCTGGGCGGCCTGTTGCGTCACCATGCCCCGCAGGCCGGCGGCGAAGGCCTTGCCGTCGATGATGTCTGCCGCCATGGCATCTCTCCAAATAATCGGGAAGCAGACTATACAGACCGTGGTTCAGCCTGTCAGGGCGGCGCGGATGAGGGGCATGCGGTCGTTGCCGAAATACATGTCCGTATCGTTCACGAAAAAGCTGGGAGAGCCATAACCACCCCGCCGCGCCAGATCCTCGCCGTTCGCCTTCAGCTCTCCCTTGATCTCGTCCGTGGTCATTGCCGTGGCGATCGCGCCGGGATCCAGATCCGCCCGCTCGGCAATCTCCGCCAGCAGGTCATCCTGGGTGATATCCTTGTCCTGGCCCCAATAGGCCTCGAACACGCCCCTGGCATATGGCACAAGCTTGCCTTCACGGCCGGCGGCAATGCAGCCGCGCATGGCCTTGACGCTGTTGATGGGAAAGATCGACATGGGCCAGCGGATTTGAATGCCGCTGTAACGGGCCCAGTCCTGCAGATCCTTATGCATGTAACTCTGTTTGGCGGGCACTGGAAACTCCCGGCTGTGATAGACCGAGGGATTAACCGTGTTGAACAACCCGCCCACCAGGATCGGCCGCCAGGTGATTTCCACCCCCAGTTCCGCCGCCAAGGGCTGAAGATTGTGGAAGCCCAGATAGGTCCAGGGGCTGGAACAATCAAAAAAACACTCTAACCGTGGCATGGCGGCGACCCTCAAATATGCATGACAGCTCTGATAGTCCCGCAGAGTGCCCGAAATCCCGATGAGTGAAAAGCAAAGCTGGTCTTGTCAAGCGGATGCATCCATTCCAACATCCGTCAACTGCAATGAAAACCGGAGGAAATCATGGATACGGGTACCAGATTGAGCGGCAAGGTCGCCATCGTCACGGGCGGCGCCTCGGGCATTGGGGCGGAGACGGCGCGGGTGTTCGCCGGCCAGGGCGCGAGGGTCGTGGTGTGCGACGTCAATGACGCCTTGGGGCAATCGATAGCCGAGGAGATTGGCGAAGCGGCCGCCTACCGGAGCTTGGAGGTGACAAAGGAAGATCAATGGGCGGCGCTCGTGGCGGAGATCGAGGACGCTTACGGCAAGATCGACATCCTCACCAACATCGCCGGCATCTCCGGCCGCGACCCGCAACAGAATATTCAGACCAGCCTGACCGCCGGCGGCCTGCTGGAAGACCAGTCCTTGGAAAAATGGAACCAGGTCATGGAAGTCAACGCAACCGGAACCTTTTTGGGGACCAGAAGCGTCATCGCCCCCATGCGCCGGGCGGGCGGCGGCGCGGTCATCAATATATCCTCGATCTGCGGCATCATCGGCTCCTACGCCAATGCCGCCTATCACGCCTCGAAAGGCGCGGTGCGCATATTCTCAAAAGCCGCCGCCATTCAATATGCACCGGACAAGATCCGGGTAAATTCCATTCATCCCGGTTTTGTCGATACGCCCATGACCCAGCCCGGCCACGCCAATCCGGAAATCGCCCAGATCCGCAAGGACGCAACCCCCCTGGGGCGTTTCGGCACGCCACGGGACATCGCCATGGGCTGCACCTATCTGGCCTCGGACGAAGCGGCCTGGATCACCGGCTCGGAATTGGTCATCGATGGCGGCCTGACGGCGAGTTAGAGCAATTTTCAATTAATCGGGTGAGCCCAAGACGTATTTGGCGCGACCCAAGTGATTGGTTCAATTGCTCTTTTCTTAAGAGTCCGAGCATGTTTAAAAAGAACATGCTCTAGCCCGGTTTGAAACACACCACTTCGATAGGGAAGGAGCGGCCCTCTTCGATGCATTGGATGGAATTTGAAGAACGTAACGGTATGTCCTCGCCACCGATGACATGTGGTCCCAGAACCGAGGGGCCGTCCGCCTTCATTTTGGCGGCGATCTCATAATAACCATTGACATATTTTGATCCGGTACCAACCAGTTCAATCCGTACGAAGCCTGCTTGGTCCAGGAGGTTTTCGGTTTCGCCGGGCGGTATCATGTAGCAGATATCGGCTCGGTCGGCCCAGGGCAGCGGAAAGACCGGATCGCCATTCGGACCCAAGCCATGTTCCGAAAGACCAAAAAAGCCGCCTGGTTTGATCACCCGAAATGCTTCCGCGAAAAAACCGGCGCGGTCTGCAACATTCCTGGTGACATGCTGAGTATAAGCTCCTCGCCGGCAGTGATGAAGCCCAGCGTTATATCCAAACCGGATACATGGCAGTCGAAGCGGTCCGCCATGTAACGAGCCGGACCACCGACACCGCAGCCGATATCGAGCAAATTCTGGCCGGCCGCTATTGGAAGCCGGTTTGCGAGTTCGATGGTGCCCGCCAGACCGCGAGCGTGGAACTGATCAATCGGGGCCAAGTCGGCTATCGAAATACCTTCAAGTTCGACTCCCGCATTCTCCAAAGCCTGGAGAATGCGATTCAATGTATTCCCCTTGGTCCAATAGTCCGCGACTGCATTCGTGCTGGCCATGTTGTTTCCCCATTCGAGAAGTTGTTTGTCAACACGCAATGTAGTTGGCGTCGGTCATAGGCGCTTGCAGGGCGCTTGTAGTTTTTCTGTAGATAGGCGTTTGTTGGCACCCTGACCGCCACCCTATAAGATGTTTTCAAACGCGTTATCCGGGACAAATTATGATATTTGCGTTTGAAAATTTTGAATTGGATTGCGATCTGCATGAACTGCGGCGCGACGGCGTCGCTCGTCCGGTCTAGCCGCAAGTATTTGATCTGCTTCAATTTCTGGTCGAGAACCGCACGCGATTGGTGTCAAAGGACGAGTTATTCGAAGTTATCCGGGACGGCCGGTTTGTCTCGGACGCCACCTTGGCCAGCCGCGTCCGCTCGGCCAGGGCCGCGATCGGGGACAATGGCAAACGCCAGGTCCTTATCCGCACGGTACCCCGGCGGGGTTTCCGCTTTGTTGGTAACGTGACGACGCGGGGAACGGTCGAATACAACGGCGCCCGGTTACCAGATGCCGGCCCGGCGACGTTACCATCGGGCCTCGACAAACCGTCCATTGCCGTTTTGGCGTTCGCTAACAATTGGTTTCCTCCTCGGCCATATGCTTGGCCATCATGAAGTTTACATGAAAAGTTTTGTGGGCAATCTGCGCAAGACGGGGCTACCGGAATAGGTCCGCTTGTCGAAACCGCCTCAGTGCAAAATTTTATCCGCGTCCAGATGCCGGAATTGCGATGGCGTCAGCAGTTTGGCCGAGGCGAGGCGGACGGAATGGAGCGGGCCGTCAAGAT
>JAYGEB010000357.1:0-3975 GCA_046582595.1 Alphaproteobacteria bacterium
TTCGAACGAACGCGACGTGCCGGAATACATGGAAGTCGACATCGGCAAACGCCGCGGCACCTTCGTGCGCACGCCCAAGTTCGCCGAAGTACCCTACCCGGTACCCATGGAGCCGAACTTGGTGATCGAGTATTATTCGCGGTAATTTACATAACAATTTGTGTTGCCGATAGGCAGCGCAACTGGCAAGATAAAAGCTGCCCAGTGTTGAAACTGGGCGGCTTTTTTGTTGGGAAAATGGGTATGGCGACGACGGATTATAGCGCACTGCCAGTTTTGCAAGACGCTATTTCACATACATTCAATTCTCTCCAGAGGCTTGTGATGGCAATGGCGAAGTTTCAAAAAAATAGGGGAAGGAAAACACTGTTTGGTAGAGATAAAGGGAGAGCGGCGTGGGAAGCTTTTGAGCAAGAGTTGAGGAAGACAAAAGACGTATAAAGGGGACGCTACCCTTTTTGCCGTCAACGTGACGAAACGTCTTGACTCCACTGATTAAGGGTAGCGGCCCCTTTTTTTGATTTTCTCCGTTATCCTCACCAATGCAGGTATCCAGATGTCTCCATGAATGATGTCGCTGGTTGCTCTGGACACCCGCTTTCGCGGGTGTGACCCCCTCTATAAAAAAAGTTGCTCTGTGCAGAAAACTGCGTGGCTTTTATGTTATCGGCGGATGAACTGGTGTCCGTCGAAAAATCTGGATTTGTTCAAAGAGCCGCCGACCGCTTCCCAACCTGCCTCGTTCTTTTGTTGAGGCTAGATAATTGCCTGGAATGAACTTAACGTGGCAATCGTCGTACCGGTCACGGTGGCATGGTGGTTCTCGCGCATGATTTCAATCGGAAATTTTGATTATATCCGGCATCCAATCATGCGTCACTTGATCGAGTATTGGTTGCAGATGTCTGATGAGCCCGGCGCCATGCCGCCCAAGCAGAAATTGGATCCTCTGAATTTTCCGACGGCTCTGTCATATGTCTGGTTGGTCCGAAGGGAGACCGGCGAGCCGGGCGACGGGGAGGGCGTGACAAAATTTCGTTATCTCTTGGCCGGTGAGAGCATCAACACGGTTGCGGGATTTAGTTATGCCAAGAAAATCCTGGCAGAGTTATTTGACGCCGAAATGGCAATTTATATGGCAAGAAGATTCACCCGTGTGTGCGACACGCCAGCGGTTTGCCATGATATTGGCCGCATCTACACCTATACCGAAAAGTCCGGACAGGGCGAGCGTCTCATGATGCCGTTGGCGGGTAAAAACGGCGCCGTTGAGTTTATCTTTGGCTGCACGATCTATGATTGGGACCAGATCATGAGGACGCCCGAACAGCCCAGCGATGGCCATGTCACGACATTCACCGATTTGCCGAATTTGGAGTAGAGGCGTTCCACGCCCGCCGTCCGACGACAAGATTAAGCGCCAGAGCCGGCGAGCGCCACGCGTGGATGGGGTCTTGTGTTTTGCGCAACCGGGAAATAGGCACAAAGCCGGCCAGTTTCGGAATGCAGGAAACAAGACCTGCTCTCCTCAGCAGAAACGCCGGGCGGCTTTTTCGTTGCTCTGGACACCCGCTTTCGCGGGTGTGACGACGGGGGTTGAAGTGGGTAAGGCTGGATACGTTTACATTCTTGCGAGCGAGCGAAACGGGACGCTCTACATTGGCGTTACGTCTGAATTGGTGAAGCGGGCATGGCAGCATCGGGAAGGTCTGGTCGATGGTTTTTCGAAGCGTAACGGCGTCAAGCGGCTGGTCTATTTTGAAGTTTTCGAGGACATGGCGAATGCTATCGCGCGTGAGAAGGCGATGAAGAAATGGCGTCGGAAATGGAAAATCGAGGCCATCGAGCTGGGCAACCCGACGTGGCGCGACCTCTTTGAGGAGATCGCCAAGTAGATACAACCAACGTCGTCATACCCGCGAATGCGGGTATCCAGATGTAGCCGTGAGCACCGTCGCCTGTTGCTCTGGACACCCGCTTTCGCGGGAGCGACGATGGGGCGTCGCGGGGTTAGTCCATGCCGTCCACGACGATGACGTTGGACTTCGCCGTTCTGTGCCGAAGGGCCTTAAGGTCGGCATATTCTGGGTCAGCAAACAGGTCGTGGACGGCCTGGCGGTTGGGAAACCGGAATATCACCATGCGGTGGGGCCGCCAGTCGCCTTCAAGGACTTCAAATTCACCGCCGCGCACGATGTATTCGCCACCGTGCTTGGTAATCAGCGCCGGTACTTCGTCGCGGTAGGCGGCAAAACCGTCCGGGTCGTGGACATCCAGGTCAACGATCATGTAGGCGGTCATTGTTTCTCCTTAATATCGTCATGGAAGGGGTCACGCGGAGCGGGCCGCCGTCTATTCCGGCGCCGTCGCGGTAATCACCGTCATGTAATGGGTGCGGCTGTCGGGAAGTTTTCCGCTCAGCACATCCGGGTTCGCCTGCAGGCCGGAGAGTTCGATGCGCACGCCGGTGAAACCGGCCGTCGTCAGTTCCCGTTCAATATCCAGATTGCGGATCGGCCGCGCGAAGGGTTCGTTGTTGCGGGCGGCGTAGCCGTCCAGCAGCCAGGCATCGATGGTGCCGCCGGGCGTCAGGTACATATCGTACATGGCGAAAGTGCCGCCGGGCTTCAGGATGCGCCGGCCCTCGGCCATGATGCGGCGCAGGGCGGAGGGCGGCAGTTCGTGGATCAGCCAGTGCGAGGTGACCAGGTCGAAGCGGCCCGCCTCGAAACTCTTGTCCTCGTCGTTCATTTGCCAATAGTCGATGGCCAGACCGGCTTCCACCGCGCGCAGATGGGCCAGGCGCACGGCGGGGGCGCTGACATCGCAGCCATGCACCTCGGCCTCGGGCATGGCGCGCTTCAGGGCCCTGGTCGAGGCGCCAAGGGTGCAGCCGATGTCGAGTATGGAACCGGGCGCGAAACGTTCCCGCATCAATTCGCCATACCAGTTCAGGGGCGTGTCCGGGTCCAGCATGGAAAAGCTGACGGCCGCGGTGGCCCATTCATAGACGAATGCGGTCTCATCCGTGTTCCAGACGCCGCCGGGGATTTGATGGATCTCGGCTTCCGAGACATAGGCCGGCATTGCCATTTCAGGATCAAGGTGCAGGCGCCCGGGCTGTTGGCACGCGCCCTGGTCAAGGATCTCGCGCAGGCGTTGCCGCTGCGGCGCCAGGGTCCGGGACATGCCCCAGCGGCCCTGAAACTTCACCTGCTGGGCGCGGCGCTCCAGCCAGCCGTATAGCTGGTAGGCCCGCGACGGCCGCATGGTCCCTTCCAGGCTGTCCACGTCGTTGGCGCCCGAGGCCGCCGCCTCGGCCACCACGGCGCGGTAGGGGGCCTCCCGCCAGAAAAATTTCAGGCTGTGGGCATAGCTTTCATGGCTTTTGGCGGCAAAGCCGATGTCTGGAGACGTGCTCATATCTCTACTCCATGTCCATGAAGCGGCGCACATCGGGTGCTTCGTCGGGTTCCAGCCAGGGGCGGAGCAGCTCGGCGCCGAAGATTTTTTCCTCTTCCGCCTGCCAGGCCCGGTGCGCCTCCGAGGCGCCGGCCTCGGCCAGGGTTTCCGCGCTCACCACGCCCTGGTTTTCCAGCGCCACGGTCAGACGGTTGACCATGGCCTTCAGGACATAAACCTCGCCGCCCAGGGCCGTGATGAGGCCCAGCAGACGCGCCGTTGTATCGTCCTTGAAGAAATCCAGATCTATAAGCTCCGCCGCGTTTGGCGCTATTGTTTCCGACATGGTCCCGCATCCCCGCCTGGTAATGTTTCTGTCAGCTACGATATCAGCCGATATGCTCGGCGGCAACGCGCGGGGGTTGTTCACGGAGTGTTTGTTTGCCTGATTTACCTACAACCTCCCACCGGCCAACGTCTCCCCGACCGGCTAGCGTCGTTTTGTGGCGGACGGCGCTGTGTAATGGTGGTGGCGACGTTTCTGTTCGCCACCATGAATGCCCTGGCCAAATA
>JAYGEB010000384.1:0-1612 GCA_046582595.1 Alphaproteobacteria bacterium
ACCAAGATAAGCGAAAGTATGTTTGTACCTACTGGCGTGTTAATGGCGGGCCTCGGCTTTGGCCTGTCCGATTCGGTCGTGTTGGGCGTGGGGTACCGCTTGCAGGCAAGCCCCACCCTGGACGGCAGCAGAAACAGGAGCACTAATTACGATGGGAGTGCGAAGAAATCTGGTGATACTCTTGACGTTCTCCTAATTCACAGCGGTATAGTTGGTATCAGTTATAAATTCTGATCGGCTCACTTATTGAATAAGAAAAGGCCCTTCCGTAGGAAGGGCCTTTTCTTTGCCATTGAGCCGTGACGTTCAGGGTTTCGACAAGCCCGGCGATGTCCGCTTGTTACCCATTGGCGTACGTCTGAATGACCGCTTCGAATGGTCGGTATTATGGAAACGTTCATCCTTCAATCCAATGGTCGTGCCAGGCCGTTAGCAAGATGGACAGGTCTGTTAGCACATCTATGACATCTGTCGGGTTGAGCTTGGGTATTAAGCGGATAGCCGGACATGCACGGCTGTGTTCGTTCAGAATGTTTAGCGTTCTGAAAATCTTGCCGTCGTCGGTTCTGTGATGGACAAAATCATACGAACAAACATGGTCGCGGTACTCTGGCCGCAAACTGACGCATGAACCGGGTCCGGTTTCTGTTCAACGGCCTGCACTCCAAAAGCGGCGGCGGGCTGACCTATTTGAACAATGTTTTGCCTTTGATGGCTGGTGACCGTGACGTGGAGGTTCACTTGTGCGTTCACGAGGACCAGCGGGAATCCCTGCCGGATAACCTGGAAAACATCACCGTTCATACTTTGAATTTCCAACAAGGTTTTTGGCGCCTTCAATTACGCGAGCAGATCGATATCCCCCGGCTGGCGAAAAAAATAGGCGCCGACGTCACTTTCTCGCCGGCCAACTATGGCCCCTTGATGGCGCCGAATTCGGTGATCCTGCTGCGTAACGCGCTGAGCGTCGCGTTTGTCGAGCGCCGGGTGGCGAAGCTGGGGTATTGGGCCCTGGTCTATTTGGGAACCTTTCTTTCCCTGCTGGCATCACGCCAAGCGATTACGGTATCCGATTATGCCCGCCGCGCCGCCTCGGGCGGCCTGATCGGATTGTTCGGAAACCGTTTTACGGTCGTGCCCCACGGCGTTTCCGATATCTTCTCGCCGCCCAAAAAGGGCGCCAAGCGGGAGAATTTCCTGTTGGCCGTTTCCGACCTTTACGTTCAAAAGAATTTCAAGAACCTGATTTCCGCCATGGCGCGCCTGACCACGGACCACCCCGATCTCACCCTCAAGATCGCCGGACGTCCTATTGACGAGGATTATTTTGCCGAACTGAAGCAAGTGGTGGCCGAGGAAAGGCTTGAAGGGAAAGTGGAGTTTCTGGGCGGGGTGCCGCCACGGGAACTGGCCGAACTTTACCGGCGTTGCGGGGTTTTTGTGTTTCCGTCGACGGTCGAGACGTTCGGCAATCCCCTGGTCGAAGCGATGGCCAGCGGCGCTCCGATGGCGTGTTCCAATACCGCCGCCATGCCCGAGGTGGTCGGTGATGCGGCGGAGTTTTTCTCCCCCGAAGATGTCGGCAACATGGCCAGCGCCATTGACCATTTGT
>JAYGEB010000502.1:0-2776 GCA_046582595.1 Alphaproteobacteria bacterium
ACCGCGTCTTCCAAACCTACGAAGAGATCGTCGATGCCTGCTGCGAGGCCTGGGCCGATTTCACCGCCACGCCCGACAGAATCGCCTCCATAACGCGACGCGAATGGGCAAACGTGTCATGACTTATGACGTCTGGTATTAGACCTTGAACACGGACTCGGCGGCGCCGCGCGCATCGTGTTTCGTGGCGATAATTTCCCGGACGCGGGCGATTTCCGATTCCATCTCGGCGATATAGTCGCGCAATTGTTCAACGGACATCATTTGCAGATCCGGCTTGCCGGACGGCGTCCGCGGCGGTTCCAAATCATCGGTATCCATGGCTCCCTCTCGCCATTGCCAAGAGACAGGTATCATATTAGATCAGGACTCTCACTTTTCCGCAAATAATTGAGATATCCCATGACCGCCCTTCCCGAAAATATGACCGCCATCGAAATTGCCGAGTTTGGACCGCCCGAGGGTTTGCGGCCGGCCCAGCGCCCGACGCCGCAAGCCGGGCATGGCGAAGTTTTGCTCAAGGTCGCCGCCGCCGGCATCAACCGCCCCGATGTGATGCAGCGCACCGGCAACTATCCCCCGCCGCACGGCGCGCCGGATATTCCTGGCCTGGAAGTCGCGGGCGAAGTGGTGCGGGTCGGCACGGGCGTCGATAGCCTGGCCCTGGGCGATCGGGTGTGCGCCCTGGTCGCGGGCGGCGGTTACGCCGAATACTGCCTCGCGCCCGCCGTTCTCTGCCTGCCGGTGCCCAAACCCTTGAGCATGGTGGAGGCGGCCGCCCTGCCGGAAACCTTTTTCACCGTATGGACCAATGTCTTCCAGCGAGGCGGATTGCGGGGCGGAGAAAGCATTCTGATCCATGGCGGATCATCGGGTATCGGCACCACGGCGATCCAACTGGCCAAGGCCTTCGGCGCTCGGGTCTTCGCCACGGCGGGCAGCTTGGAAAAGTGCCAGGCCTGCGAAAAACTGGGCACCGAGCGGGCGATCAACTACCGGGAAGAGGTTTTCGCCGACGTCATCGCCGAACTGACGGGGGGCGACGGCGTTGATTTGATTCTGGACATGGTGGGCGGCGACTATGTCAAACCCAATATCGCCGCGCTGGCCGTTGAAGGCCGCTTGGTGCAGATCGCCACGCTGCACGGCCCAAAGGTCGCGGATTTCAACATTTTACCGATCATGATGAAACGTTTGACCCTGACCGGGTCCACCCTGCGGCCGCGCACCGTGGCGCAAAAGGCGGTGATCGCCGATGAACTGCGGGACAAGGTCTGGCCATTGCTGGAAACCGGCGCCGTGCGCCCGGTCATGGATCAAAACTTTGCCCTGGCCGAGGCGGCCGCCGCCCATCGCCGCATGGAAGGCGGTGAACATATCGGCAAGATCGTCCTGACGGTTTAGACTTTTTTCGATATTCATCGAACTAAGTCTCATCTTCTTCGCTCACGCTTGTGCGCAAGAGCGCACCGCTCCGCGCGGGCGGCGCATAAGCGCCGGGCTGCCGTCGCAGCCTTGCCCGCGCAATTCGATACCGAAATTGATCTAGCTGGTTGTTTTTCAACAGCCTGCCAGCGTTCTTGCTTGGATGGCATCGCAATGGCTCAAGAGAGAACCAGCACTTCACCCCGGCGCAGTATGGCGGCGGCCTGGTCCGTATCGCCGCCGTCGTCACGGTGCAGACGGAGGCCCGGGTGCAGCACCGTCGGCCCCTTGCGCCCAACCCTGGCTTGCACGATGACCCGTTTCGCCGGGCGGCCGGGCCTGGGCCACAGGGGAAACACCACCATGTCGCCGGCCCCCTGGCGCAACCCCCATAGGATGGCCTCCAGACGGTCGGCGCGGTGAATGATGGTCACCGAACCACCGGGCGCGGTGCGGCGCAGGCAAAAAGCCAGCCACTCGTCCAACGGAACCTCACCCTCGCCATGGGCCGCGGCCTTGCCCGGATCGGGCGAGGCCGTGGCGCGGCCGGCCGGATAAAACGGCGGATTGCAGACCGCGTGGTCGAACACCTCCTGGCCAATTTCCGCCGGCGGCCGGCGGATATCGCCCGCCAGCACCTCGACCCTGCCGTCTAGTCCGTTCTCCCGGATATTCTCCCGCGCCAGGCGTGCCAGGGGGGCCTGGATTTCCAGGCCGCGCACGGAAATCCCGCCACAACGGGCCGCTAGGCACAGGGCGACCGCACCGACGCCGGCGCCCGCATCCAACACCAGTTCACCGGCGCGCGCGGGGACCGCCGCCGCCAAAATTATGGCGTCCGAGCCGGCCCGATAGCCCCGGCGCGGCTGGCGCAGCAGAATGCGCCGGTCCAGCAAGCCGTCATGAGTGAGTTCCATAACCTGGATACGTCCTAGATACCGGCCTCGACCAGCAGCGCGCGGGCCTCGGTCTCGTCCTCGTCCAGCACCATGAGGCGGCGGTTGAAGGCGCCAATGGAGCCTTCGGTGACGGAAATATGACGGTCCAGCAGCACGCATTCGATGCCCGCGTCACGCAACAGAACCTCCACCCAGGACAACATCACCACATCGTTGCTGCGCAACAACTCGATCATGCAACAAATTCCCCAATGCGCACTTGCTTTCCCACCTCCCGATGCAGTCTATAGGGCCTAGTGGTGCGAACGAAACAGAAGAATTCTTCTGTTTCGTGTCTTGCGCACCACGATTCTTAAGAGTCTAGTGGTCCGTCGATTCTAACGGATGGGCACCATCAGTTAGAATCGGACCACTAGAGCAGTTCCGATCCAATGTGAATCACGAAGTGATTC
>JAYGEB010000503.1:0-15867 GCA_046582595.1 Alphaproteobacteria bacterium
TATTCTCGATGGCCTGGAGATGGCGCGGAAGGCCAAGTTGGGCCGCTTGATCCTGGAAGGTATCGCGCAACACCAGGGCACCACTTTGTTGCGGGTGTTTTACGAAAAGGCCCGGGCCCAAGGTTTTAACGGCCCGGAAGACGACTACCGCTACCCCGGCCCCAAGCCGCAACGGCGCGAAGCCGGTATTTTGTTGCTGGCCGATTCGATCGAGGCCGCCACCCGCGCCCTGAAGGATCCCTCCGCCGCCAAGGTCCGCGCACGGGTGCGCCAGGTAATCGAAATGCGCGTCGGCGAAGGCGAATTGGACGACTGTAATCTCACCCTTAGGGATCTTGCGGAAATAGAAGCCACCTTCACCCGCACGCTGACCCTGGGCGTGTTTCATAACCGCGTTGAATATCCCCCCATGGCGAACCCCAATGGCTCGCCGTCAGAAGGCGAAATAGCAGGCGATGCAAACAGCGATGCAGATGGAGATCATCGTATCCACCCCTTGCGCGGCGTGGCTGACCGACCTGCCTGACGCCGCGGCGACGGGAGAACGGGTTGTCGCCGCCGCCTTGGCCGCCGCCTTGGACCCGGCCAGCCGGAACCGGGCCGTCCTGAATCGTGCCGTGGTCGAGGTCGGCGTGATGCTGACGGATAATACCGGTATTCGCCGTCTCAACCGCGAATACCGCCACCAGGACAGGGCCACCAACGTTTTGTCATTTGCCGGGGACGGCGTGACCGGGCCGGCCCACGATGGCCCCCTGTTATTGGGTGATATTGTTCTGGCCCATGGCGTCCTATGCGCCGAGGCAAAGGCCCGGGGCAAGACCCTGAATGCCCATTATTGTCATTTGCTGGTTCATGGTACCCTGCATCTGTTGGGTCACGATCATGACAACGAAGGGGACGCGGCGGCAATGGAAGCACGGGAAATCGCGATCCTGGCCGGACTTGGTATCGCCGACCCCTATCAACTGGCCGCGGCCGAATAACGCATTTCATTGGACCTGACATGAACGACACTTCCGAACCCCGGCAACAGAATAGCCCGCGCGACGGTGGCGCCAAGGCCGGGCCGGAAGGCGGTGGCGGATTTCTCAACTGGCTGCTGGGTCTGTTGCGGGGCGGCGGGGACACCGACCTGCGGGAAAGCATCGAAGAGGTGATCGACGAGCACGATGCCTCGCCCAACAGCCTGAATCCCGAACAGCGGGAAATGCTGATGAATATCATCAGTTTCGGTGAATTGGAGGTCGATGATGTCATGGTGCCCCGGACCGACATCGTCGCGCTGGAGGCGGGCGCCAGCCCCGCCGATGTCATCGGCGGCTTCCGCCAGGCGCATCATTCCCGGCTGCCCGTCTACCGCGAGACCCTGGATGACATCGCCGGCTTTGTGCATATCAAGGATGTGCTCGACCATTGGGGCCGGGACGAGGAGCTTTCCCTCGCCCGCATCCTGCGGGAATTGCTGGTGGTGCCGCCGTCCATGCCGATCCTGGATCTGCTGGCCCGCATGCGGGCGACCCGCATTCATATGGCCGTGGTGGTGGATGAATACGGCGGCACGGACGGCCTGGTGACAATCGAGGATATCGTCGAGGAGATCGTCGGCGAGATCGAGGACGAACACGACAAGCATGAAGGTCCATTGCTGCAGAAGCTGCCCGATGGCAGCATCGATGCGGATGGCCGGGCGGAGATCGAGGATCTGGAGGCGATACTGGCCGTCGATCTTTTGCCGGATGAAGCCGACGACGACATTGAAACCCTGGGCGGGCTGGTCTTCGCCATGCTGGGCCGGGTGCCGCAAGTTGGCGAAATAATCGACCATGGGAGCGGCATCGAATTCGAAATTGTCGATGCCGATCCGCGCCGTGTCAAACGATTGTTGATCCGTCCCGGCGCCACCACGGGCGGGGCGGGCGCCGGGAGTGATGCCGGGAACGACGATGCCGCCGCCCCGGACGCCGGCGGCTGATCGGCGCCGAGCAGACTTTTTGACCCTCCCGTCATGACGAAATCCCCCATCTGGCGGCGGCTGCTGGCCGCCGCCGCTTGTGGCGCGGCCGCAGCCCTGGCGCTTGCGCCCCTCTATCTCTGGCCCCTGATGGCGGTTGGTTATTCCGGGCTTTTGTGGCTGCTGTCCGGATCGGCTGGTTGGCGGCCGGCCTTTGCCCTCGGTTGGGCCTTTGGCGTCGGATATTTTTTGGTTGGCCTGCATTGGGTCGGTTACGCCTTCATGGTCGATGCCGCCCGGTTCGCCTGGATGATGCCGTTCGCCCTGTTTGCCCTGGCCGCCGGATTGGGCCTGTTCCCAGGCCTGGCCGCCGCCCTGACCCGGCGATTTTCGCGGCCGGGTCTGGGGCGTCTCATTGCCTTTACCTTGTTCTGGGGCCTGAGCGAATGGTTGCGGGGCGCCATTCTGACCGGATTTCCCTGGCTGCTGTCCGGGCATGTCTGGGCCGCCAGTGAACCAAGTTTGCAGCCCGCCGCCTATCTTGGCGTCTCGGGCCTGGGGCTGCTGGCGGTCTGGGCCGCCGCCGCGCCGGCCTTGATCCCGGCCGCGCCGCATGGGCAACGCGGGATCGCTGTCAGCGCCAATGTGGCGGCGTTGGCTGTTGTCGTTGCGCTTTTGCTGATCTCCCACATACGGTTGCAGGGCGCGGAGGTGAGCGAACATGCCGGTATTCGTCTGCGTCTGGTTCAGGCCGGCATCCCCCAGGCGGAAAAGTGGCGGCCCGAGCTGCGTGACCGGCATCTGGCTTTGTATCTGCGCTTGAGCCTGGTTCCCGATGGCCTGGGCCAGCCGCCGGATTTTAGCCATTTGATCTGGCCTGAAACCGCGACGCCGTTCTTCCTGGCCGACGATCCGGCGCGGCGCGGCGCCATTGCGCGGGCCTTGCCGTCGAATACGGTTTTGATCACCGGCACGCCCCGCCGCGGCGAACGGCCCGGCGAGGATATGATCCTGCACAACAGTATCGTGGCGCTTGCCGGTGATGGCGCGGTCACGACGGTCTATGACAAGGTCCATTTGGTGCCGTTCGGCGAGTATCTGCCCTGGCGCGGTCTCCTAACCCGCCTGGGGCTGGATAAATTGGCCGTCGGCGCGGTGGATTTTTCGCCCGGGCCCGGCTCAAAGGTGGCGGTCCTGCCCAATCTGCCGCCCTTTCGTCCGCTCATTTGCTACGAAATCATTTTTCCACGGGAAATTTCAGCGTCCGGCGCCGGTTTGGCTTCGGAATGGTTGCTAAATGTCACCAATGACGCCTGGTTTGGCGATAGTTTTGGTCCCGTGCAGCATCTGGATATCGCGCGGATCCGTGCCGCCGAACTCGGCCTTCCCGTGATTCGCGCGGCCAATACGGGTATTTCGGCGATCATTGACCCATACGGCAGGATTATTCACCAATTGCCCTTGAACAGGGCCGGCGTGATCGACGGCGGCTTGCCCATGGCGCTGCCAAAAACCTTATATGCGCGGTTTGGCGACGGGATATTCGCCCTGCTTTGCCTGCTGCTGGGTGGCTTATTGATATTGACCAATTTCCACGGATCCGAGCCGCTCCGCCCCGTCGCTTAAGCCATGCTTGACAGACCTAACTCGCTGCTACATACATATATATGCAACCAAAAGGCGGCATTCAGTATTATTTGGCGACCAAGATCGTATTTTGCCTGTAATGATTGTGAATGAGGAGTAGCATCAGTGACAGCGAACCCCAATCCCGTAGATATCCATGTTGGTTCACGCGTTCGGCTCCGGCGTACCCTGTTGGGCATGAGCCAGGAAAAACTCGGCAATGCTCTTGGGTTGACCTTCCAGCAAGTGCAGAAATATGAACGCGGCACCAATCGCATCGGCTCCAGCCGCCTGTTCTTATTGAGTCGAATTCTGGATGTACCCGTGTCGTTCTTTTTGATGATATGGCGCCGGAAATCGCCGATGGGCAGCGCGGTTTCGCCGAGGCGGCCCAGGCCAATTTCGACCAGGATGATCTGGCCAAGCGTGAAACCCTTGAATTGGTGCGCGCCTACTACAAGATCAAAGATGCCGCCGTCCGCAAGCGGCTGTTCGACCTGGTCAAGGCAATTGGCGGACAAGCCATCGACATTGAATAGTCCGGGACGCCGGGTTCTGATTTCGGCCCCCTCCACCCGTCACGCCGCATGATCTTGGGCCGGCCGGCCGTCTGGCCGCGATGCTTGCCCCCAATGCTTGACCCTGCGCAAAAAGCCTGCAACAACCCCGGCAGCCGGCGCCGTCATCGTCGCGCTTAAGCGGTTTTTCCCATTGGCTGGAGGCGCCTTGTGTCGAGCGGTAATTATCTTTTCACTTCCGAATCCGTTTCCGAAGGGCATCCCGATAAGGTCTGCGACCAGATCTCGGATGCCATTGTTGACATGTTTCTGGCCGCCGATCCCGACGATGCCAGGGTTGCTTGCGAGACCTTGACCACCACGAACCTAATCGTCCTGGCCGGGGAGGTTCGTGGCCCGGCGGAGGTCGCCAACGACAAGGCGGCCATGGAGCAGGCGGCCCGCGATACCGTGCGCCGTATCGGCTATGAGCAAGACGGCTTTCATTGGCGCAATGCGGAAGTGCAAGTGCACCTGCATCCCCAATCCGTCGATATTGCCCAAGGCGTGGACGCGTCCGGGAACAAGGACATCGGCGCCGGCGACCAGGGCATCATGTTCGGTTATGCCTGCAACGAGACGGATGCCCTCATGCCCGCGCCGATCCATTATTCCCATGCCATTCTGCGCAATATGGCCGACGATCGCCGGGCCGGCAAAACACCGCAGTTCGGTCCGGATTCGAAAAGCCAGATCACTCTGCGCTACGTGGACGGAAAGCCGGTGGGCGCGACCTCGGTGGTGGTTTCGACCCAGCATGCCGAGTCCGCCGGACGCGAGGAAGTGCGCGAACTGGTGCGCAAATATGTGCTCGATGTTCTGCCCGAAGGCTGGATGTGCGATGAGGATGAATTCTATGTCAATCCAACCGGCCGCTTTGTCATTGGCGGCCCGGACGGGGACGCCGGCCTGACGGGACGTAAAATCATTGTCGATACTTATGGCGGCGCGGCGCCCCATGGCGGCGGCGCCTTCTCGGGCAAGGACCCCACGAAAGTTGACCGCTCGGCGGCCTATGCGGCGCGCTATCTGGCCAAAAACATTGTCGGCGCCGGTTTGGCCAACCGTTGCTGCATACAGTTGGCCTATGCCATCGGCGTGGCCAAGCCTTTGTCCATCTATGTGGATTTGTACGGCACGGGACGCTGCGACGAGGAACGGCTTGTCGATTTCCTGTCCAAGAACGTTGATTTGAGCCCCGGAGGCATCCGCAAGATGCTGTCCTTGAACCAGGCCATTTACGCCTCGACCGCCGCCTACGGACATTTTGGCCGGACGCCGACGGATGCGGGGCATTTCAGTTGGGAACGGCTGGATCTGGCCGAGGAGTTGAATCCGCTTCTTGGCTGAGCCTCCACTTCGCACTTTATATGGCCGGCGGCGCGGCAAGCCGCTCAGGCCGGGCCGCCGCGCGGCGCTGCAACAATTGTTGCCGGCTTTGCGTGTCAACCCTGCCGACCATGGCGCCGGCCGGCTTGATCCGCATGCCTTGTTCGAAACCGCCAGTGCCCCGGTTCGCGCGGTTTGGCTGGAAATTGGCTTCGGCGCCGGCGAACATCTGACGGCCCAGGCGAAAGCCCACCCCGATATCGGCTTTATCGGCTGCGAACCTTTCATCAATGGCGTGGCCCGGCTGCTGGCCGATGTCGCACGGGGCGGCCTGGACAATATCCGCATCGTCGTGGATGACGCCGGGCTGCTGCTGGATTGCCTCGCCGAGGGCAGCATCGAACGGGCCTTTCTGCTGTTTCCCGACCCTTGGCCGAAACGCCGGCATAACAAACGCCGCTTTGTCGGGCCCAGAAATATCGCCGCCATGGCACGCGTACTGACGGATGGGGGCCAATGGCGCATGGCGACCGATCACCGGGATTATTGCCGCTGGATGCTGGACCACATGACGGCGGCGCCCGACTTCACCTGGCTGGCGCGCCGCCCCGGCGATTGGCGCGCGCGGCCCGAAGATTGGCCGCCGACCCGGTATGAGGGCAAGGGCATCGCGGCGGGCCGGCCGCCGATCTTCCTCGGTTTTCAGCGGCGCCCGCGCAATTAGACGGTTTTCAACATTCGTCGAATGGCCCGGCCTTAAAGCTTGCCTTGCGGCTTCTAGGATCATATATAGGCAGCTAACAAATAGCCTGGCGACCAGCGGGGCGGTAACAAAGGTGGGCCAGCGGCCCGCCTTTAGCGTTTTTTGGCCAAAAAATTGTGTCGAAGACGACAATGAGGAAAAAGAGTGCCGGTAGCAGACAGCCAGTTGGCCGAGGTGGAACGCTTGATCGGACCCTCGGTCGAGGCCATGGGCTTTCGTTTGGCGCGCCTGACGCTGACCGGCGAGGCCGGGCAGCCGATCCTGCAGGTCATGGCGGAACCCTTGGACGGGGGCGAAATGAATGTGGATCATTGCGCCGATCTAAGCCGCGCCATATCGGCCATTCTGGATGTGGAAGACCCCATCCCCACCGCCTACTCGTTGGAGGTCAGTTCCCCCGGCGTCGACCGGCCCCTGGTGCGCCGGGAGGATTTTGAACGTTACACCGGCTATCAGGCGCGCCTCGAGGCCACCGTCGCCATTGACGGCCGGCGCCGCTTCGTCGGCCGTCTGGAGGGCTGGGAGGAAGGCCGGGTGCGGATTTCCGTGACCGGCAGCGATGACAGCGTGAAAGAGTTTGCCATTCCATTCGAGACCATCGCCCGCGCCAAATTGGTGCTGACCGATGATTTGATCCGAGACACCTTGAAGAAGAGAAAAAACTAATGGCCGATGCACAAGCAGTCGTAGGCGCCAATCGTCTGGAACTATTGCAAATTGCCGACGCGGTAGCGCGGGAAAAGGCGATCGACGCCGAAATCGTCGTTGAGGCGATGGAAGAGGCGATCCAGAAAGCCGCCCGCTCCAAGTATGGCATGGAGAATGAAATCCGTGCCGAGATAGACCGCAAGAACGGCAATATCGGACTGTTCCGCTTGCTTGGCGTGGTCGAGGCGGTGGAAAATCCAGCCACGGAAATTCAACTGGCGGAGGCCCTGGGCCGCAACCCCGATGCCCGTATCGGCGACCTGATTTCGGAAGCTCTGCCGCCCATCGATTTTGGCCGCATCGCGACCCAGACCGCCAAGCAGGTCATCGTGCAAAAGGTCCGCGAGGCCGAGCGGGAACGGCAGTACGAGGAATATAAGGACCGCATCGGCGAAGTGGTGAACGGTGTTGTCAAGCGGGTGGAATACGGCAATGTGCTGGTCGATCTGGGCCGGGCCGAGGCCATCGTGCGCCGGGACGAGGCGCTGCCGCGGGAAAGCCTGCGTCAGGGCGACCGCATCCGGGCCTATATCTACGATGTCCGCTCGGAGCTGCGGGGACCGCAGATTTTCCTCTCCCGCACCCATCCGCAGTTCATGGCCAAGCTGTTCACTCAGGAAGTGCCGGAAATCTATGACGGCATTATCGAGATCAAGGCCGTGGCCCGCGATCCCGGCAGCCGGGCCTAGATCGCCGTCGTCTCCAATGACAGCAGCATCGATCCGGTCGGCGCCTGCGTCGGCATGCGGGGCAGCCGGGTGCAAGCGGTGGTCAACGAATTGCAGGGCGAAAAAATCGACATCATTCAATGGCTCCCCGATCCCGCCGCTTTTTTGGTCAAGGGTCTCGCGCCCGCCGACGTCGTCAAGGTCGTGATGGACGAAGATGCGCGGAAGTTCGAAGTGGTGGTGCCGGACGAAATGTTGAGCTTGGCCATCGGCCGGCGCGGCCAGAATGTGCGCCTGGCATCGCAGTTGACGGGCTGGGAAATCGATATCTTGACGGAGGAGGAGGAATCCGAACGGCGTCAGGAAGAATTGCGCCAGCGCAGCGAATTATTCATGGAAGCCCTGGTGATCGATGAGATGATGGCGCAACTGCTGGCGACGGAAGGCTTCCGTTCGGTCGAGGAAGTGGCGTTCGTGGAACAGGATGAACTGGCCGACCTGGAAGGGTTTGACAGTGATTTGGCCGAGGCCTTGCAACAGCGGGCCAATGATTATTTGGATGCCCGGGATGCGGAATTCGATCAACGGCGCATAGAACTGGGCGTCACGGATGAGTTGGCCGCGTTGGAAGGCCTGACGCCGGGCATGTTGGTGGTCTTGGGCGAGCAAGGTATCAAGGAATTGGATGATTTTGCCGAATTGGCCACCGATGAAGTGGTCGATCCCGGCGACGGCATCCTGCGGGACTTTGAACTGGACGAGGACGTCGCCGCCGCCATGATCATGGCGGCGCGGGCCCATTGGTTTGAAGACGAAGACGCGGCCGAGGATGCCACCAATGTTGACGCCGATGGTGACGGCGAAACAAGTGCCGGGGATGGCGAGGCGGCGGGCGGGGAATAGCGGTACTGGGAATGGAACAATCGCCGGCCGTGATCGAAAGCAGGGGAGCCGAAGGCAAGGCGCCCCTCCGGCGTTGTATCGCAACGGGCGACACCATGCCGGTCGATGATCTGCTGCGGTTCGTGGTTGGACCCGACGGCGAGCTTTGCGCCGACCTGGGCCGGGAATTGCCGGGTCGGGGCATCTGGGTCGGCGGGCGCCGTGAATTGGTGGAGCGGGCGGTGAAAAAGCGCCTCTTTGCCCGCGCCGCCCGGGCCGCCGTTGCGGTGGCGGGGGATCTGCCCGATCAGATCGAGGCCGCCATGGCGCGCCGCTGTCTGGCGTTTTTGGGTTTGGCGAGGCGGGCCGGTCAGTTGAGCCTGGGCTATGAAAAGGTCCGCGCCGCGTTGGCCGCCGATCCGTCCGCCATTGCCGTCACCGCGCGTGACGGTTCCGTTAATGGCCGGCAAAAACTGTTGAGTGGATTGTGCGGCGAAACGGCGGAAAACCGCGATGGCGGGCGCAAGGTTATCGCGCTGTTCGAGATCGAAGAATTGAGTTTGGCATTGGGCCGTGAAAATGTGGTACATGCTGCCTTGCGGGCCGGCGGCCTGGCAAATCGCTTTTTAGGCGAATGCCGACGGCTGGAAGATTTCCGCCGTGAAACGGTCCGGTTGCCCTGACGGCGGCCGGAGCGAATTGTCGTGTAATAAGTTGTTGGCCGCACGTTTTGATCATGCGGCCGGAATTTGCGGCTGGCAACCGCTTGGAACGAGATGGGACAAGACGACGTGAGTGATACGGGTAAGAAAAAAACCCTGAGCCTTGGAGGCGGGGAGCCTCTTTGCCTAAAGAAACCCGGCGAGGGCGGCGGCGTGCCGCCGCGCGGCGGCATGGCTGGCGGCCGCAAGACCGTTAAGGTCGAGGTGAGGCGCCGGCGCGCGCCGCCGCGCGGCGGTCAAACCGCGGCGCCGGAGATAGCGGCCGACCCGAGCCCGGTGTCCGCCGTTCCACGGGCGTCGGGTGGCGAAAATCTAGTGCTGCCCGCCGCGCCTGCCGTTGCGGCTCCCGCGGTGCCGGAGGTTGCTTCCGGACGGGCCCGCCATGTCTTGAAAACCCTGTCGAGTGAAGAAAAATCCGCCCGCGCGCGCGCCCTGGAAAACGCCCAGGCGGCGGACCAGGCCGCCCGCGCCAGGGCCGAAGAGAATGCCAAGCGCCAGGCCGTGGAAGCCGCCCGCGTGGCCAGCGAGCGCGAGGCCGCCGAAAACCGGCGCCATGATGAGGAAAACCGGAAGAAGAGCGAAGAATATTCCCGCCTGCGGGCCGAAGAAGAAGCCGCCCGTAAATTGCGGGAGAATGAAGCCAAGGCCGAGGCCGAGGCCGCCGCCCACGGCGATACCGTCGGCAAGCGTTCACCGACGACCAGCACCGATGGCGCCGGGCGCCGGATCGAACGGAGGCCCGTGGAGCGTCCGAAGCAACAGCCCCGCGCCCGTACGGAACCGCGCCGCCGGGCGGGCCGCATCACGGTCACGGAAGCTTTGGCCGACCGCGAGGAACGTGTCCGCAGCCTCACCTCTATTCGCAGGGAGCGGGAGCGGCGTAAGCAACTGGCCGCCGAAAGCGGCGAAAACAAAGGTAAGATCCTGCGCGAAGTCGTCGTGCCTGAAACCATCACGGTGCAGGAATTGGCCAACCGGATGGCCGAACGGGGCGTTGACGTGGTGCGCTCGCTCATGGGCCTGGGCGTAATGGCCACGGTCAATCAAACCATCGATGCGGATACGGCTGAATTGGTGGTGGCGGAGTTCGGCCACAAACTGCGCCGGGTTTCGGAATCTGATGTGGAAATTGGCCTCAAGGGCGATACGGACGATGAGGGCGATTTGCGGCCCCGCGCGCCCGTCGTCACGGTCATGGGCCATGTCGATCACGGCAAGACTTCCCTGCTGGATGCCATACGCGAGACCGACGTGGCGGCCGGCGAAGCCGGCGGCATCACCCAGCATATCGGCGCCTATCAGGTCGTCACGGCCGCCGGCAACAAGATCACGTTTATCGACACGCCGGGTCATGCCGCTTTTACCGCCATGCGGGCCCGTGGCGCCCAGGTCACCGATCTGGTGATCCTGGTGGTCGCCGCCGATGATGGCGTGATGCCGCAAACCATTGAGGCCATCAACCACGCCAAGGCGGCGGACGTGCCCTTGATCGTGGCCGTGAACAAGATGGATCTGCCCGACGCCAATCCCAACAAGATCAAACAGGAATTGCTGCAACATGAAGTGATCCCCGAGGAAATGGGCGGCGAAGTGCAGATCGTCGAGGTTTCCGCCACGAAAAAGCAGAACCTGGACGGTCTGGAAGAAGTCATTCAATTGCAGGCCGAACTGCTCGAACTGCGGGCCAACCCCGACCGCGCCGCCGAGGGCGTGGTGATCGAGGCGAAGTTGGACCGCGGCCGCGGGGCCGTCGCCACCGTTCTGATACAGCGCGGCACCTTGTCGGTTGGCGATGTCTTCGTCGCCGGCGGCCAATGGGGCCGGGTAAGGGCGCTGCGGGACAGTCATGGCGATACCGTCGAAACGGCCGGACCCTCCATGCCGGTGGAAGTCCTTGGGCTAAATGGAGCGCCCGGCGCGGGCGAAGAGTTCAACGTCGTCGAACATGAGGGCCGGGCCCGCGAGGTTGCCGAATACCGCCAACGGGTGGAGCGGGACCGCCGCGCCACCGCCGGCGCGCGGGGCAGCCTGGAGGAAATGTTCACCAACATGCAATCCAGCGCGACCAAGGAATTCCCTCTGTTGATCAAGGCCGATGTGCGCGGCTCCCTGGAGGCGATCACCTCGGCGGTGGAAAATCTTGGCAACGACGAAGTTTCGGCCCGTGTGCTGCATGGCGGTGTCGGCGGTGTCACCGAATCCGATATCGATCTGGCCCGCGCTTCCAACGCGGTGGTGATTGGCTTCAACGTGCGGGCCAATCCCCAGGCCAAGGAAATGGCCCGTCAGGAAAATGTCGATATCCGTTATTATTCCATAATTTATGAACTGGTCGATGACTTGCGCAAGGCCATGAGCGGGCTTTTGGAGCCGGAGATCCGCGAAACCATCATTGGCGGAGCGGAAGTTCTGGAAGTCTTCTCGATCACCAAACTGGGCAAGATCGCCGGTTGCCGCGTTAGCACCGGCCTGGCCCGCCGTCAGGCGAAAGTACGGCTGTTGCGCGACGATGTGGTTATCCATACCGGAAAACTGAAATCCCTGAAACGTTTCAAGGAGGATGCCAACGAGGTGCGCGAGGGCAATGAGTGCGGCGTCGCGCTGGAAAGCTATCAGGACATTCAATCCGGCGATCAGTTGGAATTTTTCGAGGTCGAGGAAATCGAACGCTCCCTGTAGGGCGTCCTGTACCGGCCGGTTCAATGGGCGGCAAACGAAGGCAAATCAATGGCTAGGCATCGCGATACCCGGCAACGGGTGCGGGCCCCATCTCAACGCCAGTTGCGCGCCGGCGAGTTGATCCGGCATGCGGTGGCCGAGGTGTTGACCCGTGAAGAGATCCATCACGAGGATCTGGCCGGTGTCGCCATTACCGTGACCGAAGTGGGCATGAGCCCCGATCTTCGTCAGGCAACCTGCTATATCATGCCCCTGGGCGGCAAGGACGCGGACAAGGTCTTGGCGGCGTTGCACCAAACGGGACCGTGGTTGAGCGGTCAGGTGGCGCGGCGGGTGCGGCTGAAATTTACGCCGCGCCTGCACTTCCGCATCGACGGCAGCTTCGACAATGCCGACCATATCCGGCAATTGCTGCAACGGGGCGATGTGGCGCCTGATTTGACGCCGGCAGCGGTGGATTTCATGGAAGACGGTGACGATGGCGCGTAAGCGGCGCGGCAGACCCGTCCATGGCTGGCTGGTCTTCGATAAACCCCTGGGCATGACCTCCACGCAAGCGGTGGCGAAAGTGCGGCACGCCTTCGATGCCGCCAAGGCGGGCCACGCCGGCACCCTGGATCCCCTGGCCACCGGCATCCTGCCCATCGCCATGGGCGAGGCGACCAAGGCCGTCTCCGCCGCCATGGACGGCGCCAAGGCTTACCGCTTTACCATCCGCTGGGGCGAGGAACGGGATACCGACGATGCGGAAGGCCGCGTAATCGGGCAAAGCGGCGACAGGCCGGCGGCGGATCAAATCGCGGCCTCTCTGGCGCGGTTCACCGGCGAGATCGAACAGGTGCCGCCCAGCTTTTCCGCCGTCAAGGTGGCGGGGGCCCGGGCCTATGATCTGGCCCGCGCCGGCGCGCCGCCGATACTGGCGGCGCGGCTGATCAGGATCGATGAATTGCGGCTTGTCGAGTGTCCCGATCCAGATCATGCCGTGCTGGAAATGATTTGCGGCAAGGGCGCCTATGTGCGCGGCCTGGCCCGTGATCTGGGGCGCCATTTGGGGTGCCTGGGACATGTCGGCGAACTGCGCCGGACCCGGGTCGGACACTTCGATGAGGCAATGGCGATTTCGCTGGATAAACTTGAGGACATGAGGCATAAGGGGGCGCTCGACGGCCTGCTTTTGCCGGTCGAGGCCGCGCTGGCCGACATCCCGGCGCTGGCCGTGACCGGTTCGGAGGCTGAACGTCTACGTTTTGGACAAGCCATCCGGGTTCCGCATGGCGTCGAGGGAACCGTATACGCGACGACCGACGGCAAGCCGGTGGCACTGGCTGAAATTCATGCTGGGGAAGTCCGGCCGGTTCGCGTTTTTAATCTGTAAGACTTTTTGACGAATAGGAGATTTCGATGTCGATTACGGCTGAACGCAAGACCGAATTGATTGGCGAATATAAGCAAACGGCAAACGACACCGGCTCGCCGGAAGTGCAAGTGGCAATTCTGACCTCCCGGATCGTGACCTTGACCGACCATTTCAAGGAACATAAAAAAGACAATCACTCCCGGCGCGGCCTGTTGAAAATGGTCAGCCGCCGGCGGCGTTTGTTGGATTACCTGAAGCGCAAGGATCAGAGCCGTTATGAGTCTCTGATTAAACGGCTGGGCCTGCGCCGTTAATTCGTTCAACAGGCATATCAAGACTAAATACCCGAACCCCGCGCCGCCATGTTGGTATCGCGGACCCTGGCTTTTGTAGCCCATGGAATACACGACGGTCATGATCCATTCGGGATTATGGCAATATTGAAACGATAAGTAAGCGCAGCCATGCCGCGGCCGACGATGGCGTCGGATATCAAAATTGGGCGGCTGGCTGGCAAGAAAGAGAGAACGAAATGTTTAAAATCCATCGCAAGGAATTAATCTGGGGCGGCCGCAAGCTGGTCCTGGAAACCGGGCATATTGCGCGCCAATCCGACGGCGCCGTGATGGTCTCCTATGAGGAGACCACTGTGCTGTGTACCGCCGTTGCGGCGCGGGAGCCCCGCGCCGGGATCGATTTTTTCCCCCTCACCGTCCACTATGTGGAAAAAACCTATGCCGCCGGCAAAATTCCTGGCGGCTTCTTCAAGCGCGAAGGCCGTCCGTCCGAGAAAGAGACCCTGACCTCGGGTCTGATCGACCGGCCCATCCGGCCTTTGTTCGTGGATGGCTTCCGCAACGAAACCCAGATTATCTGCACGACCATGAGCCACGATCTGGAGAACGATCCCGATATCGCCGCCCTGATCGGTGCCTCGGCCTCCTTGACCCTCTCCGGCATCCCCTTCATGGGGCCCATCGCGGCGGCCCGTGTCGGTTATGTGAACGGAGAATATATCCTAAATCCGCGCCTGGACGAGTTGCAAGACAGCCAACTGGACATGGTCGTGGCCGGCACGGCGGATGCCGCGATGATGGTGGAATCGGAAGCCGATCAACTGTCGGAAGCGGTCATGCTGGGCGCCGTGATGTTCGCCCACAAGGAAATGCAGCCCGTCATCCAGGCGATCGTCGAATTGGCCGAATTGGCCGCCAAGGAACCCTGGGATCTGGCCCCGGTGGAAGATCATTCGGCAATCGAAGGCCGGGTCGCCGATCTGATCGGCGATGATCTGCGGGCGGCCTATGCCGAGCCCGTGAAGCAGGCCCGCACCAATTTGCTGGCGGTCGCGAAGGGCAAGGCCGTGGAAGCCCTGGCGGAAGATCCCGACGCCGGTGCCGTGGGCGGCGCCGTCAAGAAGTTGGAAAAAGACATCGTGCGTGGCCAAATACTGACCTCCGGCCAACGCATCGATGGCCGCGACACCCGCACGGTTCGGCAGATCGAATGCCAGGTCGGCGTGCTGCCCCGCACCCATGGCGCGGCTCTGTTCACCCGCGGCGAGACCCAGGCCCTGGTGGTGACCACCCTGGGTACCGGCGATGACGAGCAGATCATGGACGCCCTGGCCGGCTCTTACCGCCAGCATTTCATGCTGCACTACAACTTCCCGCCCTATTCCGTGGGCGAGGCGGGACGTTTCGGCTTCACCGGCCGGCGCGAGATCGGCCATGGCAAGCTGGCCTGGCGGGCCATGCATGCGGTGATGCCCAGCAAGGATGATTTCCCCTATACCATCCGCATTGTTTCCGAGATCACGGAATCCAATGGTTCCTCCTCCATGGCCTCCGTTTGCGGCTCCTCCCTGTCCTTGATGGATGCGGGCGTGCCCTTGAAGGCGGCGGTGGCCGGTATCGCCATGGGCCTGATCCTGGAAGGTGACAAATACGCCATCCTTTCGGACATTCTGGGTGACGAGGATCACCTGGGCGACATGGATTTCAAGGTGGCGGGTACCGAGCACGGTATCACCTCGTTGCAAATGGACATCAAGATCGCCGGCATTACCGAGGCGATCATGAACGACGCCTTGGCCCAGGCCCATGAAGGCCGCAACCACATCCTGGCCGAGATGGCCAAGGTGATCGGCGAGCATCGCGGCGAACTGAAGGACACCGCGCCGAAGGTTCATCAGTTGAAGGTTCCGGTCGATAAGATCCGCGAGATCATTGGCACCGGCGGCAAGATCATCCGCCAGATCACCGAGGAAACTGGCTCCAAGATCGATATCGCCGACGACGGCTCAGTCCGGGTCTCTTCGCCCAACCAGGACAACATCGACGCCGCCGTTGCCTGGATCACCGGCATCATCGCCGAGCCCGAGATTGGCGAGATCTACAAGGGCAAGGTGGTGAAGGTGGTCGACTTCGGCGCCTTCGTGAACTTTATCGGCGCCCGCGACGGCCTGTGCCACATTTCGGAACTGGCCGACTACCGGGTCAAGACGGTGAACGATATCTGCAACGAAGGCGACCAGGTCTTTGTTAAATGCCTAGCCATCGACGATCGCGGCAAGGTTCGCCTGTCCATGAAAATGGTCGATCAGGAAACCGGCACCGAAAT
>JAYGEB010000031.1:0-2615 GCA_046582595.1 Alphaproteobacteria bacterium
AGACAGCGGTTGTCCCAGATCAACAGATCGCCGATGCGCCATTCATGATCATAACGGTATTGCGCCCGGGTCATGCGGGCGTGGAGCCATTCGAGGACATCTTCGCTTTCCTGGTGGCTGACATCGACAACCCGGTCGGTCCGGTTTGGATTGAAGTAAATGGCTTTTTGCCCCGTATCCTCGTGGGTCCGCGCCAAGGGATGCACCACTTCCGGCGTTTCCCGCTCTTCAGCCCCGCTCCGCGTCTTGGGCCGGACAGGCGCCCGTGGCGTATCATAGCGATGGGCGGCATACAGGCCGTCGAGGCGTTGTTTCTCCGCCGTGTCCAAGTCCTCGTAGGCGGCTCGGGTATTGCAAAAACTGGTCTGGCCGCCGCTGTCGGGAATCTCGATGGCCTGCAACAGGGTCGCCTTGGCCGGCCTCTCGAAATAGGAATCATCGGTATGCCAGCCGCTCAGGCGCATTTGCTGCAAATCGCCGGGCTTGTCCTCCGGCTTGGCATAGGTGCTGTCGAGCAGGGAAACTTCCGGAACTTCGTCATGGCGCTGCTGGCGCAGCAGTTGCACTTGGGGGTCGCCAAATTGGCGGGCGACGGCGGCGAAATCCGCCGCGCTCAACGGCGGCCCCCGGAAACACAACAGATGATGTTCCAAATAGGCTTCCCACACGGCTTCATTTTGCGCCGCCGTCATGGGCCGCGACAGATCAAGCCCGCTGACTTCCGCCCCCAAGGCATCGCACAGGGGTGAAATCCGAAATGTCATGACGGCGTCCTCCCAGACGGCATTTTTTCAACACCGCGATTATAAGAGGAGAGGCATGAGTATGCCACACCATGACAACCAACCACGCGCGCGGCGCCAAACAAGGGTGGGATGAAGTTTCCCTTTGCTTGATTTTGAAGCCAATGGTAAGGCCTTGGGATGGCATGAGCCGGATTCCGGCGAAACCACGGCGAGGAGTGAACCCATGAGCGTTTCTACGTTACCTTCGAATGATGTCCAGGGCGATCCCGCCCAACGGCAGGCGTGCATTGATCTGGCGGCGGCCCACCGCCTGGCGGTCAAGCACGAACTGCACGAGGGCATCTTCAATCATTTCACCCTGGCCGTGCCGAACACCGATGACCGTTACTACCAGATCCCCTTTGGCCTGCACTGGGGGGAGGTTACCGCCACTTGCTTCATGGAGGTCGGTTATGACGGCGAGATACTGGCGGGCGAGGGCGAGCTGGAACGCTCGGGCTACTGCATCCATGCGCCCATGCACCGGCTGTCGGAAGCCGCCGCCTGCGTGCTGCACACCCATATGCCGTTCGCATCCGCCCTGACCCGCCTGAAGGACCAACGCATCCTGCCCATCGGCCAGACCGAACTGGGCGTCGCCATGCAGACCGCCTATGACGATGAGTACACCGGCCCGGCCTTCGATACGGCGGAGGGCGAACGTCTAATTGGCGCCATCGGCGACAAATCAATCCTGTTGATGGCCAACCACGGCGCCGTCACCATTGGCCGCACCGTGGCCGAGGCCTACGACCGCCTGTACTACCTTGAGCGGGTGGCGCAGGTGCAAATGTATGCCATGTGGACCGGCCAGCCCCTGCACGTGCTGAGCCAGGCGGTCATCGATAAAACCATCGCCGCCTTCAAGACCTCGCCGAGCTATAATGGCCGGCCCAACGCCGAACATCATTTCGAAGCCCTGAAACGCATGCTGGACCGGGAACAGTCCGACTATATGGATTAGCGCGGCGCGGTGGGAATTTCCCTGGACCGGCGCACCGGCTTCAGGTGGGACGGATTGTTGGCCATGTCTGAATTTTGCAGACCGAAAAGGCGCCCAAGGCAGCCCATTTCACCCAATGGGCCCGTCACGGGTGCCACCCCATTGTCATGCCGATTAGACAATTCCAAAGACCTTTTCGCTATGAATGGACAACGGATTCAGCGCCGTCGTCTGGGACAAGACAGGGGCCATTAAAAACCGATAAGGGGACGGTTGGGAGCATGACACGGCCAACTGATCAACTCCTGGGGAAGGGGATCAACCGCCTGCACGGAACCTTCGTCCTATGGGATGCCGAGGACCGCCTTATTCTCTGCAACGAACGCTTCAAGGAGGTCAACAGGGCGGTCGCCGATCTCCTCCATCCCGGCATCACGTACGAGGAATTTTTGCGCGCCGGCGTTGCCCGAGGCAGTTACCCGGAGGCGGCGGGACGAGAGGACGAGTGGATCGCCGAACGCATGCGCCGGCACCGGGATCCAAGCGGCCTTTTCGAGATGGAGCGTGAAGACGGCCTTTGGCTTCAAATTGACGAACAAAAAATGCCCGATGGCGGCATCATCGGCATGGCCAGCGACATAACGTCCGTAAAACTGGCGGAGAAAGCGCTGCGGGCCTCTGAAACCCGGTTTCGCCAACACGCCTCGGCGACATCCGATTGGTTGTGGGAGATCGACGCGGAACGGCGCTATACCTTCATCTCGGACGTCATGGAAGACCAGGTCGGCCGCTCGCCCAGCCAATATCTTGGCACGACCGTGGATCAAACCATAGATAAATTATACAACCGCGCGGAATGGCAACCCTTCCTCGACGCCTTCGAGGCC
>JAYGEB010000178.1:0-9957 GCA_046582595.1 Alphaproteobacteria bacterium
TTAGGTGCTACCGACTAGTTTAAAGACAGGACAGCCAACAAGAACTTCGCCACGCATGTCATGGGCTAGACTCGCATATATTGCGTAGCTTCTAGCGTAGCAAAACAAGAGCAAAAGGTGTCAACCATGCGAAAATATATAGAAATCTTTATCACTCGATTCGTTTTTACCATTGAATTTTCTGTCGCTACAATTTCATGATGTGAAAAATGACAACTATGCGCGGCACTGGCGATCCAAAAATCGATTGGTTATGGCGACGTCATTCGAATCATGGTGGATAATAGATAAACAGGCCTTGTATTAGCAACTTGAATCCGCAACATGAATTCGCCGCGGCAATTTCACATGCACCGATACGGCTGCCGGTTCCGCCGAATGTATTGATTTTCCATTTTCCGTTATCATCAATACGGGGCTGGAGATGGCCCGGTTTGGTCTTTGTTTGATTCGAGAGATGGAGGGGAAACAATGTCGCTGGATGCCTTGGGCTGGCGTTGTAAATTTGCCGTGGTGGCGCCGTCCACCAACACCATCGTGCAGCCTGATATGGACGCCCTGCGGCCAAGGGGCGTCAGCAACCATTTTGGCCGCATCTATGTACCGAACATGCCGGTCCACGATGACGAGGACTTTCTGGCTTTGGTCGAGGCCATCGGGGCCGAATTGTATGCCACCGTGGACCGGTGCAAAACCATGGCGCCAGACTATTTGATCATGGGCATGTCCGCCCTGATGTTCTGGGACGGGCGGGCGGCCTCGGAAAACCGCATGGCCGCGCTCTCCGACCATGCGGGCGTGGCGGTGTCGGCGGGATCCTTCGCCTGTGAGGCGGCGCTCAATATATCAGGGGCGAAACGCATTGGCGTGATCTCGCCCTACATGCCGATTTCCGATGTCAATGTCACCCGCTTCTTCGAGGATTGCGGCTTCACCGTGGCCAAGTTTGTCGGCCTGCGCTGCAACAGCCCCATCGCCATCGCCGAAGTCCAGACCGATACCCTGCGCCAGCATCTCCTACAGATGGACGGCGACGGCATCGATGCCATCGTGCAGGTCGGCACCAATCTGTCCATGTGTGCCCTGGCCATCGAAATGGAAGGCGAACTGGGCAAACCGGTCATCGCCATCAATGCCGCAACCTATTGGCATGCCCTGCGGGCCAACGGCATCACCGACCAGTTTGCCGGACACGGCCCGCTGTTCGAGCTTAATTAATCTTGCTTCTTCGACGTTTCAAATGGATTTGAACAGAATTCCGACTGGGGCTGCAACTAGATGGATCATGGTGATGCGGGCCGCGATTTTCCCCGGTCGCCATTATTACCCGGCAGTTTCTGCCCATGCCGCCAAGTGTGTTGCCCTAAGCCATTGAAATGGTTAGGGGGAAAGTTGGCGCACTTCTTGCATCTGTTTAACCATGACAACAGTGCAAACAACCCTCCATCCCTTTCATATCGCCCCCGAAAACGTCGCGCGGGGCAGCGATCGTTTCATTCCCGGCGAAACCATACCCGGCAATGGGGCCGACGAATTCGTTGATGGCGCGGAAACCGCCGGCGCCTTCGATGGGGTTGCCGGCGAGGGATTTCTGGGCAAGGACGGCCTGACGTTCGCCGACCTGCTGGATGTCATCAATCCGCTACAGCATCTCCCGGTGATCGGCGATTTGTACCGCTCCATCACCGGCGACACGATTTCGGCGCCCGCGCGCATGGCGGGGGGGGCCATCTATGGCGGGCCCATCGGCTTTATCTCCTCCCTGGTCAATACCGTGGTGGAAGAGGTCACGGGCAGCGATGTGGGTGGCAATCTGTTGGCGTTGCTGTCCCCCGGCGGCGCCGTGCAAACCGCCGCCGCCGCCGAGGGTGCGGTTATCGCCAAGGCCGGCGAGAAACTGGCCAGCGCCGGCCCGCCCATCAGCCTGCCGCCGCCGGCCCCGCCGACGCTGATGCCGCCCTTGGCGGCCACCGGCGCGCCGTCGCAAATTCCGTACGCCGGCGCCGCCAGCCGGGGCGTGCCGGACCTGAGCTCCGCCGCCTTTCAGGCGTTGATGACCTCGGTCAACGGAAATGCCAAACCGCTGTTCGGTCCCCGCCAGGGTTTGAGCGCCGGCAACGAGTTGCCGGCGGTCCACAAAGGCAGCATCCGCGACGCCGGCCTGGAGATCAACCGCCTGCTCCGTCCCAACACGCCCACTCAATGAACCGCCCAAGCCGCCAGTTGGTCAGCCGCGCGGCGCTCTCCGCAGGTCTTGCAATTCGAATGAATCCGTAAGGATATCGCGCAACGCCGCGCCGGTCAGGAAGGCAAATTTCTTGGCGGATTTCACCATGGGCGGATAGCCGCACAAATAGACCCGCCAACCGGCCAGCTCGGCGTGATCGGCGAAGGCGGTGGCCTCGGCCCGGCCTTCACGGGCGCCCACCGCCGCCCGCGCCGCCGCCCCGTCGCCGGAAAGGCAAGGGACATAGTAAAAATTGCCGTGTTGCCGCGCCAGCTCCCGCATTTCATCGCCATAGTACAGGCCGTCCGCCGCGCGGCTGCCGTGGTAAAGGTAAATCTGGCCGGCATGGCCCGCCGCCAGGGCGTCCCGGGCGATGCCGTATAGCGGCGCCAGGCCCGAGCCGTTGCCGATCAGCATCAACGGCCCCTCCGGCGCGCCGCCGATGTAATAGCATTCACCATTCGGCCCCTGAATATCCAGCGCCTCTCCGACCGCCAGATCATCGTGAATCCAGTTGCTCATCCGGCCCCGGCCCAGGCGCTTGATGTGCAATTCTAGGGTCTCTTCCAGGCGCGGCACGCTGGCCAGGGAATAGGAGCGGACCAGGCCGTCGCCCCGGCGCAGGTTGATGAATTGCCCGGCATGGTAAAACAGCGGCGTCGCGGTATTCAGGCGCAGACGGCGAATATTGGGGGATAGCTGGCTTAGCTCCGCCACCACGCCGCGGCCATACAATTCCGCATCCGAGGGGGATTCAATATCCAAATCGCCCTCGGGATGGCAGACACAGGGCAGGAAATAGCCCTGTTGCCGCTGGCCCTGGCGCAAATCCCGTTGCGCCGCCTTGGGCAGCTCGCCCTCCCGCGCCCGCATCATGCAGGTCAGGCAGACGCCGTTGCGGCAGGAGAAGGGGATCTCGTATCCGGCCCGCTCCAGACATTCCAGAACGGATTCCCCCGGCGACAAAGGATAATTCGCGCCGGCAAAATTGATGCGCGCCATGACCGCTTACCGGTTCAACACATCGTCCCGGGTGCTGCCGGCGATGGCCATGACCTCGCCAATGGCATCCGCATCGACGCCTAATTCTTCCAATGTCGCCTGTAAATGGCCAGCAACCTTGTCGAAGTGACTGTCGTTTAGACCCTCGGCCACCAGTTTTTCATGCGCCGTGCGCAGATCTTTTCCACTGTATTCGTGGGGTCCGCCAAAGGCCATGGTCAGAAAGGCCTTTGGCTTGGCCCTTTGATCGTCCATGTCCGTGGTGTCGAAAAAGTCGGAGACATCGGGGTCCGTCAAGACCTTGCGGTAGAACAGATCCACGGCGGCCTCCACCGCGCCGGCGCCGCCGATGCGTTCATACAAACTATCCGGCATGAAATTTTCCTCCCGCTGTTCAATATCCAAACCCCATGGTTCAACAAATATATTATGATTTCGTCATCAAGGCACACCGAATCCCGATCCATCGTCATCCCAGGGGCTTGATATGGCGCAAATTCGTGTTTCCGGCGGCGGCTGGCTTCACCTCTCCGGCCGGCGCTATCGTTGCGCCCTGGGCCGGGCCGGCATCAGCGGCCAAAAGAGCGAGGGTGACGGCGCCACGCCGGCGGGGCGCTTTCCCTTGCGCCGGCTGCTGTACCGGCCCGACCGTCTGGCCCGCCCGGAATGCCTCTTGCCGCGGGCCCCAATCCAAACCGATGACGGCTGGTGCGACGATCCTGGCGATGGCGCCTACAACCGGGCGGTCAAGTTGCCCCACGGCGCCAGCGCCGAAAGCCTATGGCGGGAGGACAATCTCTACGATCTGGTGGTCATCATCGGCCACAACGACGACCCGGTGACGCCGGGCCTGGGCAGCGCCATTTTCATGCACATCGCCGCTTCCGGTTACGGCCCGACGGAAGGCTGTGTCGCCCTGTCCCGGCCCGACCTGCTGACCATTCTGCGTGAACTGGACACCGGCAGCGAAATTTTGATCGAGGCCTGATCGGCGAATGCTAAATGCTCAGGTCCAGCAGATTGTAATCATGCATACTCCGCCGCGCCGCCTGGTCCCAAGCGTGATCCTCGCCGCTCTCCGTGAACGGCTGATAGACGAACGGCGTCTCGGACCCGAAGCGCTGGCGGCGGGCGTCGATGGCGTAGCCGATGACGCGGGAACGTTCGCGGATGCGGGCCTCGTCATAGACCGCCGGCGCGCTGTGCAGGCCGCCCCCCGCCACGCCAAGCACCGAGGCGCGGCGGTGGAAGCCCATGTTCAGGGTCACCCGCCAGTGGGGGGAGGTATTGGCGAAGGAGCCATGCAACGCCTGGCGGTTAGAGATCGCCACGTCGCCCGGCCGGCAGACCATGGGCACGGCGTCGGGCAGGCGTTCGGAGCCGGCCGCCGCGACCTTGGCGGCGATATCGATCCGGCCCAGCTTGTGGGAGCCGGGCACCACCCAGACGCCGTTGGCGGGCGTACAGCCATAGAGCTGGCCCATGAGGTTGAAGCCGTGGCAGCCCTGATCCCAGGCCGGGCTGTCCCAGTGCGTGGTGCCGTCCTGATGCCAGGCGACGGAGGCGCCCAGGCCCGGCGCCTTGATGAACAGGGCGTCCGTGAAGGGCACGAAATCCTCGCCATTGACCGCCGCCGCCACGGCCAGCAGATCCGGGTGGCCATAGGCGCGCAGGCAGGCATCGGAGAATTGCAGGGAGCCCAGGATCAGATAAACGATCTCCTCCGGCGCCCCGGCGGCGGCCTCGGGCTCGATCATCTTCACCGGATGGCGGCCATTGGCCAGATCCGTGCCGCCGAACGGATCGCCCAGGGGCTTGGACCAAAACAACGTCGGCGCCTCGCAATCAACGCCCAGGGCGGGCCGCCCCTTGGCATCGAGGGCGCCGTCTTTTTCCATGGGCAGCCTTTCGAGGATATCCTGCAAATCCGCCTCGATATCGGCGAGTTCCTCAGGCCCCAGCACATCCTCGAAGATATAAAACCCGCAGCGCCAATAGGCCTCCATGATATCTGGGCGCACGTTTCCGTCGGCGTCATAGCGGATCGGCCCGCGATTGCCCAAGGCCAGGGCCTTGGCTTCCCCCGCCCTGAAATACGCCGCCATCGCCGCGCTTTCATCGCCGTAGTCAGTGGATGTGGGTTGTTCCCGCACGCTCATGGTTCGATGCCTCCCAGGATTCTCGGATTTATCATAACCCAGATTGACTAAATGCAAAAAGAGGGAGGCCGATCAAGGATGGGCCGGGAGTGGAATTCGGGGGTTGACCTTAGCGAACTGGCACCCAGGCACGTCTCGGAATTCACAATTCAAGACGCGACCCTCTACCTCCGCGCGAGTAAACGCCAAGCACACGGCGAATGGGTAGAAGGCCACGGAATTGTGGATCTTGCACCGACGGCAGCTCCATGAATAAGTTGACACGTAACAAGTACATGTCGCCATATTCACTCCAGTCATGAGCACAGGCTTAGTATTATGGGGACATGTACTTGTTACGTGTACCCATAATACGGGCATATTTCAAGAATTGGCGAGGCGAAATTCAGGGGTCAGGTCATTTTTCTTGAATTTGTTCACTCCGAGAGAACGAAAATCGGTGACATGATCCGCTCTTTCCCCCTTCAAAGTGGGGGAAAAGCGGTCACGTCACCGCTATTCTTGAGTTCGTTGCGACAGGTAGGGTGGGCTTTGTTTGGGCGGTTTTCGCTCTCTAAACTCCCGGCAACTCGGCTACCGCTTGGCGCATGCGCTCGATGTGCTGGTCGCCCTCGAGGCCGCCGCCGAGGGTGCGGAGGCAGAGGTGGGTGAGGCCGGCGTCTCGCCAGGTGGCGAGGCGGGCTTGCCATTCGTGCTCCCGTGCGCCGACGACGGCAACGCCGGCTTCCGTGCCGATGGTGGTGGGGTCGCGGCCCACGGCCGTCGCCTCGCGGTGGATGTCGTCGCGGATGGCGGGGAATTCGTCGGGCGGGCAGAGCACGAACCAGCCGTCGGCCAACCGCCCGATGCGGCGGCGGATGCGGGTCGAGGGCGTGGCGGCGGCGCCGATCCACATGGGAATGGGGCGCTGGATGGGCAAGGGGTTGAGGCCCAGGCCCGAGAGCTGGTGCCATTGGCCGTCGAAATCCACGCTCTCCTGGCTCCACAATAAGTGCAGCAGGCGCATTTGTTCTTCACACCGGGCGCCGCGGTTGTGGAAATCGGCGCCCAGGGCGGCGAACTCCGCCGCCGCCCCTCCGACGCCGATGCCCAGGCGCAGGCGGCCCTGGGAGAGGATATCCAGGGTGGCGGCCTGTTTCGCCACCAGCACGGTCTGCCGCGCCGGCAGGATGATCACCGAAGGCACCAGTTCTATTTTGTCGGTCACGCCGGCGATCAGGGCCATCAGGGTCAGGGGTTCGTGCAGGGGTCCGCTGTCGGGGCGGATGATCTGTTCGGGCACGCGCAGATGGCTCAGGCCAAGTTCCTCGGCCGCCTGGGCGAAGGCCTTGATGGCGCCGATGTCGTTGCCCAGTTCGCGGACGGGCAGGGAAATACCGATGCGCATGGCTAAAACAACCCCGTAATCTGGCCGTCGGCATCCAGGCCGATGGTCTCGGCCGCCGGGCGGCGGGGCAGGCCGGGCATGGTCATGATATCGCCGCAGACCACGACCAGGAATTCAGCCCCCGCCGCCAGACGGATTTCCCAGATCGATAGGTTGTGCCCGGACGGCGCGCCCTTCAGGTTTGGATCGGTGGAAAAACTGTATTGCGTCTTGGCGACGCAGATGGGCAGGTGGCCATAGCCCTGCTCCTGCAATTGTTTGAAACGTTCGGTGACCAGGCGCTCGGCGCTGATATCGTCGGCGCCGTAGATTTTCCGGGCGATGGTTTGCACCTTGTCCCACAGGGGCATCTCGTCCGGGTAAAGCAGCTGGAAGTCGGAGGCGCCGGATTCCGCCAGTTCGGCGATCTTGCGGGCCAGATCCTCGGCGCAGGCGCCGCCATTGGCCCAGTGGCTGCAGACAAAGGCATCCACGCCCCGCTCCTGGCAATAGGCCACGATGGCGGCCATTTCGCCGTCGCTGTCGGCATCGAACTGGTTGATGGCGACGGCCGCGCGGACGCCGTACTGGGCCAGGTTGTCCAGATGCTTGCCGAGATTTTCCAGGCCGGCTTCCAGGGCCGCGACGTCCTCCGCGCCCAAGGCGTCACGGGCCACGCCGCCATGCATCTTCAGGGCCCGCACGGTGGCGACCAGGACCACCGCCTCGGGGCGTAGACCGGACTTGCGGCATTTGATGTCGAAGAATTTCTGCGCGCCCAGATCGGCGCCGAAGCCGGCTTCGGTAACCACGAAGTCGGCCATTTTGAGGGCCGCCTTGGTGGCGATCACCGAATTGCAGCCGTGCGCGATGTTGGCGAAGGGCCCGCCGTGGATGAAGGCGGGGTTGTTTTCCAGGGTCTGGGCCAGGTTGGGCTGAATGGCGTCCTTCAACAGCGCCGCCATGGCGCCGTCCGCCTGCAACTCCCGCGCCGTCACCACCTTGCGGTCACGGTTCTGGGCCACCACCATGTTGCCCAGGCGGCGGTGCAGATCTTCGCTGTCGGTGGCCAGGCAGAACACCGCCATGACTTCCGAGGCGACGGTGATGTCGAAACCTTCCTGACGGGGAAAACCGTTTGCCACGCCGCCCAGGTTGGCGACGATGGAACGCAGGGAGCGGTCGTTCATGTCCACCACCCGGCGCCAGGAGATGCGCCGGGCATCGATGTTCAGCCCGTTGCCCCAATAGATATGGTTGTCCAGCATGGCGGCGAGCAGATTGTTGGCGGCGCCGATGGCATGAAAATCGCCGGTGAAATGCAGGTTGATGTCCTCCATGGGCACCACCTGGGCATAACCGCCCCCCGCCGCGCCCCCCTTGGTGCCGAAACAGGGCCCCAGGCTGGGCTCCCGCAAACAAATCGCGGTCTGCTTGCCGATCCGGTTCAGGGCATCGCCCAGGCCCACGGTGGTGGTGGTCTTGCCCTCGCCCGCCGGCGTCGGGGTGATGGCGGTCACCAGGATCAGCTTGCCATTCGGCCGGTCGTCCAGAGAGGCGATATAGTCCAGATCCACCTTGGCCTTGTCGGAACCGTAGCGGTAAAGGTGTTGCAGCGGAATATTCAGCTTCCCGGCAATGTCCTCGATCGGCAGGGTCGCCGCCTGGCGGGCAATTTCAATGTCTGGCTGCATGTGTCTCGCTTCTCCAGCAAAAAAAGTTCAATTTTCAAACGTCTTCCAGGCCGCACCAATCGGCGATGAACAGCGCCATGGCCTGGGTATTTTTGCGCACGGACTCTAGATTGACCCGCTCATCGAAGCCATGAATGGCATCCGACAGGGGACCATAGACCAAGCCCGGAATATCCGCATACAAACCAAAAAAGCGCGCGTCCGTGGTCGCCGTGGTGGCCACCACCGGCAGGGGCGCGCCATAGGCCTCGCCGTGGGCCCGGCCCAGGGTGGCTTCCGCTTCATCGGCGTCATGCAGGACATAGCCCTCCGCCAAAAAGCCGTTGTAGGTGACTTGCGGCGGCGCGTTGCGCAAAAATGCATCCTGGGAGGCCGCCTCGCGGATGCAGTCTTCCAACTCCGTCCGGCGGGCGGCGAGGTCATCGCCGGGATAGACCGCGACGCGCAGATCAAAGATACACCATGAGGGCACGGAGGAGGCCCAGTCGCCGCCCTCGATCTTGCCCACATTGAAATTTATCGGGTGCTCATGGCTGGCGTAATGGGGTTGGTCGACCCGCTGGCCGTTCCATTTCACCTCCAGTTCCTTCAGGCCCTGGATCAGCGTGAAGGCGGCGTCGATGGCGTTGGAACCGGCCCCCGCATGGGCCACGTGCACGGGGATACCCTGCACCTTGATTTGCAGCCACATCACGCCAAGCTGGGCCCGGATCAGGCTGTCGCCCAGGGGTTCGGGGATCAGGGCGGCCTCGGCCCGGTAGCCCCGCGCCAGACAGGCCAGGGCGCCGTTGCCGGTACACTCCTCCTCCACCACGGATTGCAGGAAGACATCCGCCGCCGGTTGCCAGCCCTCGCGCGTCAGGGCCTTCAAGGCATACATGGCGCCCGCCAGGCCGGCCTTCATACCGCCCGAACCCCGGCCATACATCCAGCCGTCCTCGATGCGCGGCTCGTAGGGCGGGGTGGTCCACATCTCATGCGGCCCTTCGGGCACCACGTCGATATGGCCGTTCAGGATCAGGGAGCGGCCAGAGGCATTGGCGCAACGGTGGCCGCCGACCACGTTGAAGGCATTGTCGTAGTCCGTGTAGACGGGCGAAAATCCCGGCAGATGACTGATCTGATCGACCTCGATTTGCCAGCGGTCAACCGCCAGACCCTGTTCGCGCATGGCCTTGGCCATGAAATCCTGGGCGGTGTGTTCCCGGCCCCGGCGCGAGGGGAATTTAACCAACTCGGCGGTGAAATCCACCTGTTCGTCGAAACCGGCATCGACCGCGTCCTTGATCTTCCCGGCAACCGCGCTTTCCAGCATCGTCATCCGCTCCCGTAATACCGGGTTCAGGATAGGGAAAATCGCCGGTGGGAACCAGTACCAAGATTCACAGTACCCGACTCTTTTCATAAAACCCAACCTATCTGCGGACTTCGAGGGATTTTGGAGGTGAGTAGGGCGGCCATGAGATGGCCAGATTCGGGTTCACTCGATTTGACCATGGCTTTTCTCAA
>JAYGEB010000244.1:0-1960 GCA_046582595.1 Alphaproteobacteria bacterium
CGGCAACCGCCGAGGACGCTCGCCGCCAGGCATGAATATCGTGGCCAGAAATATCCCCACGGCCGGTATCACCGTCGACATGAAAAACACATATTGCCAATTGAAGGCATCCAACAGAACGCCGCCAAAAGCCGGGCCCACGGCCGGCGCGACCATGATCCCCACGGCCATCAAAGCCATGGCGCGGCCGCGCCATTCCACGGGAAAAACTTGTAGAACCAAGACCATGGTCAAGGGTTGCACGACGCCGGCGCCAGCGCCTTGCAGGGTGCGGGAGAGGATGACCAGATCGATACTGTTGGAGAGCCCGCCCATGATGCCGCCGAATATGAAGACGGACATGGCACAGATATAGGTTACCCTCATGCCAAAGGCGCGGACGCACCAATCATTCAACAGCATGGATACGGTCATGGCGGCGATAAAGCCGGTGGAGACCCAATGCACCGTGTCCTGGCCAACGCCAAAGGCACCCATGATCACGGGTATGGCGACATTGGTCATGGTCGCGGTCAACGCCATGGCCATGGTGCCCAGCATGGCGGTGAAGGTTACATAAAAGCGATAGCGCGGCCCGAACCGCGCGAACATCGCCTCAATCGCGGGTGATTGCAATCTCGACCTCGACCATCATGCCGGGACGCAGCAGCCCGTCGGTCTGCGGCACGGCGATTTTCACCGGCAGGCGCTGGGTAATTTTGGTGAAGCTGCCCGATGGGTTGGGAGAGGGCAGCAGGGCGAATTGATTGGTCGCCGCATTGCCGATCCGCACCACTTCGCCGACCACCACCAGGTCCGGGTAGGCATCGACGGAAATCTTCGCCACGGCGCCAAGTTTGACGTTGCGGATGTCGGTTTCCTTGACGTTCGCCTCAACCCAGATCACGGCGGAATTATGCATCAACAACAGACGCTGCCCCCGCGCCACATATTCACCGGGTTCGATGAAGGTGCGGTCGATGGTGCCGATGCTGGGCGCCTTGATGGTACGGTCGGACAGGTCCAACCGCTGGCGTTCCAACTGGGTGGTCAAGCGCTCTTCATCGAAGCCCAGGCTGGCGATCCTGCCCCGCAAGACGTCCATGCGCTGACGGTCCCCCTGGGCCTCCATGACGGCGGCATTGGCGCGGGCCACGTCCGCCTGGGCCTTCAGCACCTCTTGCCCGGCCATGCGGTACGCGGTGCGCAGAGATTCCCAACGCTGGCGCGAAATCACTTTCTTCGCCAGCAGGGACTGGCCCCGTTCAAAATCATTCCTGACCTGCTCCAACTCCGTATCCATGCCCGCCTTGGCCGCCTTCGAGGCGTTCAGGGCGGCGCGGCTGGCCTCGAACCGGCCGCGGGTTTGCTGATCGATCATGCGGACCTCCGCCTCGATCTGCTGACGCTCCGCGTGTACGGATTTGCGCTGAGAGTCGATCTCGCGCAGAAGCAGGACGGTGGCCCGGCCGTCGATCATGACCAGGGGATCGTTGCGGGCGACCGTAAGCCCCTCCGAGGCCGGCACTTTCGTCACCCAACCGTCGATACGGGAGGATATCATCACCATGTCGGCCTTGATGCGGGCGTCATAAATAACCACGTTGGTGTAGCGGCCATAGACCCAATAGCTCAGCCCGGCGATGCCGACCAGCACGGCCGCCATCAACAGGAACCTGCCAATCCCCCGGCGCAAGCCCGACGATCTGCTGGGCAAGCCGCCTTCGGTCTGGCCCGGCTCATCGTTCGCGACGGTATCCGCAACGTTGTCCGAAGCGCCGTCCGGATCGGTTCGCTGGTCATTGCCCGTCCGTAGCCGCTGCGTGGTCGATTTTTCGTTCAACTGATTAATCCGATTCTGCCGTTCCAAATTTCAATTTTGCCGCCACATTATCTTTCGGCGGTGTTTTTCGCAGTGTTTTTCGTGGTGTTTTTCGTGGTGTTTTTCGCACCGTTGTCCGCCGCGGCCGCCATGGTCCGT
>JAYGEB010000260.1:0-17499 GCA_046582595.1 Alphaproteobacteria bacterium
GGAATCCGTGCCGGGGCGAATGGGACCATCCGACATTATTATGGCGGAACGGTCATGTTCGAGAAGGGCCGACAAGGTACCGACGGGCGGCTTGTCGCACGCCACGACCGCAATGGTTCCCTCCAGACCGCTGGCGCTTAAGTGCTCGCACACCGTGTCATGCGTGACCTCGCGGCCGATCAAGGAATACCGCATTTCCCGGGTGCCGTTGCGCATGCCGTCCGAAGTGGCAACCGTATATTCGGGTTGCACCAACCGCACGCTCATCTGGTCACCGCCGTGGCCTATTTTCCGCCGCAGACATTCATGGATAACCTCGACCTTGCGCTGTACGCCAAGATAACATTGGGAATCGCCCTTGTTGCCGATCACGCCGACGGACGGTTCATGGATGAGATCGATGTCCGTACCAAGTTCTCGAGCAATCCCAACCGTCTGCGCGTTGCGGCCGGGGTTATGGTCAAAAAGAACCGCTTTTGAATTTCGCATGACAGCCTCTTCATTAGATTTATTTTTCGATTGTCGGCTTGATAGAACGGGGACGCGTAGGGTTTTTCTTGCCCATTGATACCGCCTCCATAGATGTAGCGCCATCCGAACCATCACTCTACTCACAATGTTCATAATTTGGCTTGCGCCGACAACGAATAATGGGCTCGGCCGATACACTATCTTCCGGGGCCATGGAGCCGCATGGCGCCGGGCCAACGCCGTTCACCTCAGCCTTGGTCAGCTCAAGGTGATGTCGGCCATCGAGGCCTGCCGCACCGTGGCGCGGGGTGGTCACGTGGCGCCCTATCGAGACCGCGGCCACTGCGCCCAATTTCTACCCGACGGCGTCCTCAATTCTTGCAGCGGACGAGACGAAGCAATCCTGCTAATCGCGGAGGCGCGCCGCCTGACAATTTCCGGAATGGGCCAAAACCGTTCGCATAGGCGGCGGAGCCATGGCGCATCGTCTTCTCTAAATGCAGTGGGTGTCTGCATCACCAGGATAGGCAGGCAAAAGAAAACGCCCGGCGCTGAGGCCGGGCGTCTCCCAACGGTAAATTGTTGCCGCTATTCGCGGTTGCCGAACAGGTGCGGCAGCATCAGGAACAGATTGATAAAGTCCAGATACAGCGTCAGCGCGCCCATGATCGCCTTTTTGGACATGGTGGCGTCGCCGTCCTCGGTGCTTTCCGTCACCATGGCGCCATGCAGATCGAGCATGATGGCATCGCAACCCCTGGCGACGGCCTCCAATATGCTCTCCGACATCCGCTTGTGGGCATCGTCGCCGACCGGGCCGGACGGCATGGCCTCCGCCGAGAGGGGCGAGATGATTTCCGCCCCCGCCGCGCGGCATAATTTGATGTAGGCAGCAATGGTCATGTTGGTAGGTTCGTAGGCGCGGATCACCTCGTCGCCGAAACAGGCGCTCCATTCCTCGAACCGGGACCAGGGCGTGGGTACGGGTGAAAATGTGTTGGTTTCGTGCTTCATCATGGCCATGACCACGCGCATGATGGACCCTCCCCAATCGATCAAGATTCAACCGCGAATCAATAGATCCGACCATAGTACAAAAGAACGTGCCTATCCGGTCAATGCGGACACCCACGACATGTAGGGTTGCCGCACACATCCTTTCCACGGCGGCAATGTGCCAATTGCCGAAGTCGGCTTATCCGCCAGCGGTGATGTGAATTTGGTTGCACATGGATTTTTCCATAACAATTCAGTAGCATTGCAAGCAGCATTCGGGGGCTGGGGAGGATCATGGCCGAAGGGGGTACGGAAAGACGGCTTGCGGCCATCGTCGCCATTGATGTGGCCGGTTACTCGCGGCTGATGGGCGCCGACGAGGACGGCACTCTTGCGACCATGAAGGCTCACCGAGAGATCAATTTCCCGATCGGCGAGAAACACGGTGGCCGCGTGGTGGGCACGGCCGGCGATGGCGTTCTTTGGGAGTTTCCCAGTATTACCGAAGCCGTCGCGGCATCGATAGAAATTCAAGCCCGCATGGCCGAGATTAATGCCGACATCCCGGACGACCGCAAGATGCTGTATCGCATCGGCATCAACCTCGGGGATGTCATGGTTGATGGCGATGACATATATGGTGATGGCATCAACGTTGCCGCTCGAATAGAGGCGCTTGCCACGCCAGGCGGCATTTGTTTGTCACGTGCGGCCCGCGACCAGGTTCGAGACCGCATGGATATCAATCTGGAGGACATGGGTGAGGTCGAGGTCAAAAACATTGCCCGCCCGGTGCGGGTGTTTAAGGTTTTGGCCGATGGACAAAGCGCGGCGGTTCCTGCCAAGACAAAACCAAAATGGATGATCCCTGTCATTGCCGCAGCGGTATTGTTAGTCACAATTATTGGCGGCGGAGCTTGGTGGTGGATGCTACAGCCTGACTTCGAGCCTGCTGATCCGAAGAAGTACGCATACCGATTGCCTCAAGCGCCATCCATCGCCGTATTACCGTTTGATTATCTCGGCGATGATAAAAAGGCCAATGAGTATCTCAGTGATGGTCTAACAGAGAATATTATCGCTGTTTTGGCAACATCGCCCGATCTATTTGTGATCGCCAGGAACTCATCCTTCACCTACAAGGGTAAACCGGTAAAGGTCCAGCAAGTAGCTGAAAACTTGGGCGTCCGCTACGTGCTTGAAGGTAGTGTGCAGAGGTTCGGCGACAAGCTCAGAGTGACCGCTCAATTAATCGATGCTTTGAACGGCAAGCATCTTTGGGCGGAACGCTATGACCGCCAATTGACGGATTTCCTTCGAATACAGGACGAAATTGCACAGCAGATATTGGTGCAATTGCATGCGAAACTGTCGGGTGGCGCCGGGACTATCGGTGTTGCGAAGAATTTCGGTCAGGATATGGAAGGCTATCGACAATTTACAATTGCCCTGAAGAAATTTCAGTCCTTCACCAAAAAAGGCCATCACGAGGCAATAGCAATCTATCAAGATCTACTACAGAAAAATCCTAAGAACTTTTCCGTTGTAGGAATGATGGGTTGGCTGCAATGGCAGAAGGCTTTGCTTGGGTTATCGAAAAACCGCTCCAAAACGTTGCGCGAGGCTCGAAAATTCGCGGAAAAATCACTCTCCTTACGGGAAAACAAAGATAGGGCGTATTCCGTATATGGCCTAATGGCTTGGCTAGACCTCTTGGAACTGAAACACAAGGGTGCCATAGAAAACGCGGATTGAACTCTAATAATGGCCCCCTCGACAAGCGCACAGGGCGCCGCAGCGGGCCAGATCAAAGGAGCAAGTGGACAATACGCCGAAGCTGTAGAGATTATTCGGCGCGCGATGCGGGTTGAACCGGATTATGCCCAATGGATACCCAGTGCGTTGCAATGGTTCCTAATCGCTCTGGGCAGGCATGATGAGGCGAAGGAGATCGCTAACGGCGTTTTGTTACCCCGCACCACCATTACGAACACCCAAGGCGCAGCATTAAGGCACCTTGCGGTTATTGCGGTATTTGAGGATGAGGTTGATGTTGCACGTTCCTATATTAAACGGTTGCGTAAATTGAAACCAAAATGGAGCGTGTCCGGTGTATTGCGTTCCAATTATTATTTCAAAAACCAGGACTTTATTAAGCGGTACGCGAATGCCCTGCGCAAAGCCGGTCTCCCAGAATACCCCCCAGGCAAAGGTCCAAAAGCCAAACCCAAAAAACCCTCCATCGCCGTCCTGCCCTTCGCCAATTTGTCCGACGACAAGGAACAGGAATATTTCGCCGACGGCATGACCGATGACCTGATCACCGATTTATCCAAACTCTCGGGCCTGATCGTCATCGCGCGGAATTCGGTCTTCACCTACAAGGGCAAGGCGGTGAAGGTGCAGGAGATCGCCAAGGATTTGAACGTCACCCACGTCCTGGAAGGCTCCGTCCGCCGCTCAGGGGGCAAGGTTCGGATCAACGCGCAACTGATCGATGCACAAACCGGGGCGCATTTATGGGCCGAGATTTTCGACCGTGAATTTACTGAAATATTTGCCTTGCAAGACGATGTCCGGGAAAAAAATTCGTCGCCGCTCTCAAGGTGACATTGACGGCTGATGAAAAGAAAAAGCTGGCGCGGCGCCCAACGGCCAATCTGAAGGCCTACGAAACCTATCTGCGGGCCCGCGAAGCGCACCAGCGGTTCGATGCGCCTGGCCTGACGAAGGCGCTGAAACTGTATCAGGAAGCTATCGACTTGGACCCGACATTTGCCGATGCCTATGCCGGCGACGCGCTGGCAGCGACCGTGATCTACTTCAAGGGCCTATTCTGGATTTTGAAAGAAGACGACGCACGGCAGAGAGCGGAACAATCGATTACCCGGGCGTTGAAGTTCGATCCCGGCAATGTCAACGCGTTTCGCGCGCGTGCGCGGATTAAATCGATCAATGGACGCCATGACGATGCCATCGCCACGGCGCGCCATGCCGTGGCTGCCAATCCAAACAAAGCGTCCGCGCATCGCTCGCTGGCATCGGCCCTTTTGTTCGCCGGAAGGAAAGATCAGGCGCTACGGGAGGTCGAGGCAGCCGGCAGATTGGACCCGAAACCCGACGTGATCGACGGTGCGGCAAGCGGCCTAGTTTATTTCGCGAACCAACGCTACGAAAAAGCCGCGTCGATCTTTCGTGATGCCCTCTTCCAGTCGCCTAAATCTGGTGGCTACTTAGCAAATCTCATGATCAGCTATGTCCAACTGGGGCGGATGGATGAAGCAAAGGCGGCGCTCGAATTGTTGCTGAAGGTCCAGCCCTACTACAATGTCAACCTGGTGTCAGCTTGGACCCAGCATTGGCAGAAAGACGTTCAGCGGCACTACCTTGCTTCGCTGCAAAAGGCCGGCCTACCGGCATGGCCTTACGGCTTTGACGGAAGCAAGTTCGAGCGTTTGGGTGGCGATGAAATCAAGGCCTTGTTCACCTCCAGCAGGCATGCCGGGCGTACCCAGAGATTTGGCAAATTCGAATTGGATAACGCGGCGAATGGCGATTGGAAACTTCGCCTGATTGAAACCAATTACCCGGCAACCGGGGGGAATGGCTTCGTCGAGAACGGGATGCGGTGTTTGATCCTGGACGATATGTTGTTCGGCCGGAAGATTTGCAGCCCCGTATACCGCAACCCCGCCGGCACCGCCGCCGGGAGGAACGAATATGTTGCGCCCTATATTACCGACATACAATGGTTCTCAGTCGTCGATTGAGCGGATAGCGTTGACCTTCGAAATCCCAACAATTTTAGTTGTAGGTGCCGGTTGAGGCATAGCAGCTTCGGGTCAATCCCGGACGCCTAGGCGGCGGAACCGTGGCGCTTCGTTTTCTCTAAATATAGCTGTTGTCCGCATCAACCGGGTAGGCACGCAAATGAAAACGCCCGGCGCTGAAGCCGGGCGTTTCCCAACGGAAATTTGTTGCCGCTATTCGCGGTTGCCGAACAGGTGCAGCATCATCAGGAACAGATTGATAAAGTCCAGATACAGCGTCAGCGCGCCCATGATCGCCGTTTTGGACATGGTGGCTTGGCCGTCGCTTTCCAGATAGTTGTTCTTGATTTTTTGCGTGTCGTAGGCGGTCAGCCCGACAAAAACCAGGACGCCGATCACCGAGATTACCCACTGCATCATGTCCGATTGCATGAAAATATTCACGATGGAGGCGACGATAATGCCGATCAGGCCCATCATCAGGAAACTACCGAAACCGGACAGATCCTTTTTGGTGGTGTAACCCCACAAGCTCATGGCGCCGAAGGTGACGGAGGTAATCATGAAGACCCGGACGATGGAGGCCTGGGTATAGACCACGAAGATGTAGGCCAGCGAAGCGCCCATCAGGGCCGCGAAAATCCAGAACGTGGCCTGGGCCGCCGTGGCGCTCATTTTGTGGATACGCGAGCTGAGCAGCATCACCAGGCCCAACGGCGCCAGCATCACCACCCATTGCAGCGGACTGCCATAAATTGCGTTCATGACGGCCGGCGTATTGGCCACCCCATAGGCGACAAGGCCGCTGAGCAGCAGGGCCGAACCCATGTAGTTGTAAACCTTCAGCATATGAGCGCGCAGACCTTCATCGATGCGCGCATCCGCGGCCACGCCCGCTCTGCCCTGGCTAAATACCGAACTTCTGGGATCCATTGCCATTGATCCAACCCCTTATTGAAATGACTGTCTTGAATTGAGAATTCGTCTTACCTCAATATTGTCGAAGCCGCACTGAAATTCAAGGTTTTTGGCGACCGTGCGAAGTTTACCGCGGCAATTCCGTATGCCCCCGCCAGGCCATATTCGATACTGATTGAATCGGGCCTGGCTCTCTTCGCTTACGCTTGTGCGCGGAAGCGCGCCGCTCCGCGCGGGCGGCGCATAAGCGCCGGGCCGCCGTCGCGGCCTTGATCAACCATTTCAATCCCAAATATGGTCTTGCGCGTCATGGATTTCGCAATAGCGGCGCCGGTTTTTGGCTCAAGGCGAGCCAGGTTCCAAACATTCCCGCGCCTATGGTCACGACGAGGCAGATCAGCGTGGTATAAACCACGCCGCCCGGCAGCCAATACCAGGGCATGCCCATGATCCGCGCCACCACGCCATAGGAGGCGGCGGTGCCCACAAGGGCGGCCAACAGCGAGGTGATCAGCCCCAACAAGGCATATTCCAGGAAATAGGTGGCCAAAATACGACCTCTGGTGGCGCCCAGAACCTTTAGCACCACCGCCTCATAGACCCGCCGGCGATGATTGGCGGAAATGGCGCCGGCCAAAACCAGAATGCCGGCGGCCAGGGTGACGGCGGCGGTGGAGCGCACGGCGATGCCGATATTGCGCAGAATTCGGTTTACCGCTTCCAGGGCATCGCGAATGCGGATCGCGGTAATATTGGGATAGGCGTCGGTTACCGCCGTCTGCAAGGGCAGTTCCGCCGCCTCCGTGGTTTTGGCCGTGGCGATGAAGGTATGGGGCGCCCCTTCCAGGGCGCCGGGGGCGAAGACAATGACAAAATTGATGCCCAGGGTGGACCAATCGAGACGGCGCAGATTGGCGATCCTGGCGGTGACTTCCCGGCCCAGGACATTCACCGTCAGGCTGTCACCGACGCCGATCCCCATGCCTTCGGCGATGTGCGCGTCCAGTGAGATAAGCGGCGGCCCGGCATAGTCCTCCGGCCACCATTCGCCGGCGACGATTTGCAGATTGGGCGGCGGCGGGCCGGTATAGGTCAACCCGCGGTCGCCGTGCATGGCCCAGGCCGCGCCCGGCGCCACCTTTACCTTGGCGGCATCGACACCGTTGATTTTGACGATACGCCCACGCATGGCGGGCACCCGCTCTATCTCCTCGACGCCGGCCACGGCCATGGCCAGGCGCTCGAACTTTTCCACCTGGTCGGGCAGAATGTCGATGAAGAAGAACGCCGGCGCCTTTTCCGGCAGCCGTTCGGTGACCTGCAAATTCATGTTCCCTTCGACGCCGATGACCGCCACCAACACGGACAGACCCAGGCCGAACGATTGCACCACGGGAATGGTCGCGGCGCCGGGTCTGTGTAAATTGGCCAGGGCCAGGCGCGGCACCGGATGGCGGGGCCGGGGCAGCCAACGGGCCAGATCGACGATGCCCAGCCCGGCGCCCAGAAACACCGCCATGGCGACGGCGGCGCCACCGACGAACCAAATGGCAAAACGGCGTTCTTCCGCGGTCAGAATGGCCAGGCCGGCCAACAGGGCAAATGTCAGGGCGGTGAGGGCCATGTAACGCCACGGCGGCCGGGCTGTCATGGGCGCCGCCAAATCACGGAACAAGGCGCCCGCCGGCACCGCCTGGGCCCGGGCCAGGGGCCAGATGGTGAAGGCGAGAGCGGTCAAAAAGCCAAAGGCCGCGGCCAGCAGTAATGGCAGGGGATGGAGGTTGAAGCGCACCTGAAAGGGCAAAAGATCGGCCAGCAGACCGGCAAGCAGCACCGGCGTGCCAATCCCGATCAGCAATCCGGCGGCCACGCCCAGGGCGGTCAGCGCCATGACCAGCAACAGATAGGTTTGAAAGATCAACCGCGCCGGCGCGCCCAGGCATTTCAGGGTGGCGATGGTGCCGGTCTTGCTTTCCAGAAAACTGCGCACCGCATTGCCTATGCCCAGGCCCCCCACCAACAGAGCGGTCAACCCCACCAGGGTCAGGAACAGGCGCATGCGGTCAATGAAACGCCGCAGGCCGGGCGCGCCGTTGCGGCTGTCGCGAATGCGCCATCCGGCCTCTGGGAAGCGGGATTTCAAGGCTTCGATCCAGGCCACCACGTCCACATCCGGCGGCAGCAGGATACGGTAGCGGTATTTCACCTGGGCCCCCTCGCGGATCAAATTGGTGGCGGCCAGTGTGTCCGCCGCGACCATGAGGCGCGGGCCAAGAACGAAGGAATCGGCGCCCCGGTCGGGTTCCCGCGCGATCTGGGCGGCGATCCGGTAGGTTGCCTTACCCACCATGACCGGGTCTCCCACCCGCAATTTCAGGCGCTGCAGCAGAACCGCCTCCGCCACCGCGCCGGGCAGGCCATCCACCTCTTGGAAAGCCGTGGCAAGATCTTGTCCCTGATCCAGTTTTATCCGGCCAAACAGCGGATAGGCACCATCGACACCTTTCAATTCGATCAGGCCGCGCTCGGCTCCGTCGGGCCGCCGGGCCATGGAACGCATTTCGACCACCTGGCTGACCCGGCCGGCGGCCTGAAAATAGGCCAATTGCGCCTGGTTCGCGGCCCGGTGAGCGAGGCGCAATTCGACATCGCCGCCGATCAATTTGCGGCCATCCCGGCGCAAACCATCGACCAGGGCGTCCGAGAGGGAACCAACGCCGGCAATGGCGCCGACGCCCAGGGTCACGCAGAGCAGAAAGATGCGGAAGCCGCGCAGCCCGCCGCGCAGCTCCCGCCGGGCAATGGTGAAGGCGAGGCGGGGGGACATGCTAATCGGCTGCAACGGATGAGGCCGGGGAGGCAGCCGTCTCGAAGCGGCCATCGCGCATATGCACGATACGGTCGCAACGCTGGGCCAGGGCCGGGTCATGGGTGATTAAAATCAAGGTGCTGTCGACGGCCTGGTGCAGACCGAACATCAATTCGATGATCGCCGCGCCCGTGGCGCCGTCCAGGTTGCCCGTCGGCTCGTCCGCCAGCAGCAGACCGGGCCGGCGGACCACGGCGCGGGCCAGGGCCACCCGTTGCTGTTCGCCGCCCGACAATTGCGCCGGATAGTGGGTCAACCGGTGCGCCAGGCCGACCTCCGTCAAGGCCGCCTCCGCCACCCCGAGAGCATCCCCCACGCCGGCGAATTCCAGGGGCATGGCGACGTTCTCCAACGCCGTCATGGTCGGGATCAGATGAAAAGACTGAAACACGATGCCCACGTGGTCCCGGCGGAAGCGGGCCAGGTCATCCTCGCCCATGGCCGCCAAATTTTGTCCGGCGATCCGAACCTGGCCCGGCTGGGCCGTTCCAGGCCGGCCATGACCGCCATCAAGGTGGACTTGCCCGAGCCTGAAGGTCCGACCAAGCCAACCGCCTCGCCCCTGGCGACAGACAGCTCCACGCCGCGTAAGATGTCCACGGGCCCGGCCTCGCTCGGCAAGGTCAAATGTACATCGGTCAGGTCAATCATGATGCCTTCGGAATTCAAATCAGCTCCCTCGTGGGCCAACGGGATAGGGGCGCTTAGACTATCCATGCCAAATGGTTACGTCACGCGCCATGTCAAGATGACCGCGATCGTGGCGCTGCTGCTATTTTCCCAATCCACGGCCCAGGCCCAGGCCGAGGAACGGCTCATCATGACCTTCGGCGACAGCCTGACCGCCGGCCACGGCCTGCCGGCATCGAAAGGCTTTGTCGCCCGTCTGCAGCACGCCCTGCGGCAACGGGGCCGCGCCGTGCGGGTCAGGAATGGCAGCGTATCGGGAGATACCACATCCGGTGGCCGGGCCCGGCTGGACTGGACCTTGAAGGGGAAGATCGATCTGGTGATCCTGGAACTGGGCGCCAACGACTTCCTTCGCGGGGTCAGTCCGGCCGTCACGCGGCGCAATCTTGACGCTATTCTGCGCGAACTGGGCAGGCGGGAAATTCCCGTGCTGCTGGCCGGCATGAAGGCGCCGCCCAACATGGGACCGCGATACGGCAAGGCCTTCGACGGTATCTATCCGGATCTGGCGCGCCGGCATAAAGTCGCGTTGTATCCTTTTTTCCTGGCAGGCGTGGCCTCGAGACGGTCCTTGAATCAAATCGATGGCATTCATCCCAATGCCGCCGGGGTAGAGGTCATAGTCGCCGCCATGGTGCCCTATGTGCTAGATCTGTTGGATCGCTAAAGCGAGTGTGGGGGATCAGCCGCGTGCGCCTTTTTGTGGCCATTTCGCTGCCGGAGCGGGTCAAGGATACCTTGACCGCGCTATGCGGCGGCGTTGACGGGGCGCGGTGGCGAAACAGGGAACAGTTGCATTTGACCCTGCGCTTCATTGGCGAGGTCGACGGCGCCATGGCCAGGGACATCGACGACGTGCTGCGCCGGCTGACCATGCCCGGCTTCGAGCTGAGCCTGCGGGGCACGGGTTTTTTCAACGAGCGCAAGCTGGCGCGGGTGTTGTGGGCCGGTGTCGCGGATGACGGCGCGCTGCGCAAACTGCATGGCAAGATCCAGCACGGCCTTGCCGCCATTGGGATGGAACCCGAACATCGCCGCTATCGCCCGCACGTCACGCTGGCCCGCCTGAACGGCGTCCCGCCCCTGGAGGCGGAGGGCTATGCGGCGCGATACGGCGAATATGCCTCGCCGCCCTTTGTCATCGACCACTTCTGTTTGTTCTCATCCCATTTGGCGCGGGAGGGCGCGATTTATACCGTGGAAGCGGACTATGCCCTGGACGTGCCGTGATCGGGCGGCAGGATCGAATGGCCATGTTTCTGGTGGTTGTTCTGGCCACGGCGGCCATGGCCGGTGGCGCCAAGGCGGACTTTTCCGCCGGCCTGAAGGCCTATGGCGCCGGCGATTTCGCCGCCGCGCGGCGCCAGTGGGAGGCTGAAAGCGGCCCGAACCAAGCCATGGCCCATTACCGCCTGGGCCTGATGCTGGCCCATGGCACCGGCGTCAAGGTAGAGACCGACACCGGCCTGGCCTGGTTGCGCCGGGCGGCCGAGGCAGGTTTAATTATGGCACGGCTGGATCTGGCGGAGATGTTGTTTACCGGCGCCGACCTGCCGCGAGACTACCCAGAGGCCCTGAAATGGAGCCGCGCCGCCGCCAAATCCGGCAGCGCCCTGGCCAGATACTACATGGGCCGGCATTATGACCGTGGCCTGGGCGTGGCGCTCGATTACCATGCGGCCTTGAAGCACTTTAAATTCGCCGCCCTGCGGGGTATCGCCCCAGCGCAGCGCCGCCTGGGTCAGTATATCCATGCCGGCATCACCATCGACCCCGACCCTGAAGCCGCCCTGCAATGGCTGGAGCGGGCGGCCGAGGGCGGCGATACCCAGGCCCGCTACGATCTGGCCCGGCGCTATCATTTCGGCCGGTTGGTGGAGAAGGATTTGGCAAAGGCCAAGAAACTATACGCCCAGGCGGCGGCGGACGGCCATGCCAAGGCGCAACATGACCTGGCCATGTTTCATGTTCGGGGCCTGGCGGGCAAGGTCAACCTGAAGGAGGGGCGGTTCTGGCTGCAACGGGCGGCGGCCACCGGGATCGCCCAATCGCAATACCAATTGGGCCGGCTGGAGCTGACGGAACTGGCCCGGCCCCAGTTGCTTTACGAAGCCTTTGCTTGGATCGCGCGGGCCTGGCGGCAAAAATTTACCGCCTCGCACGCCTTGATCACGAAATTGGCCAAGGAACTGCCCGAACGCCTGCGGATCAATGAATTGCGCGACAAGCTCGACGGCGACGCCACGAGTTTCTGTTTGATCGCCTACGCGGTGGCGGCCTGGCCGGATATTGATGAACATTGCGCCAAGGTGGCCCGGCTCGGCCAGGTGGTGGCGCAATATGTCATGGGCCAGGTCAACGAAAACGGCCGGGGCCGGCCGAAAAATCCGGCCAGGGCCTATCAATGGTACCGCCAGGCCGCGGTCGCCGGCCTGCCCCGGGCCCAGAACGCGCTGGGGCGCCTGTTGATGCGGGGCCTGGGCGCCCCGCGGAACCCGGCCCGCGGCGCCAACTGGATCCGGCGGGCCGCCGAACAGGGCTATGCGCCGGCGCAATTCAATCTAGGCTTCATGCACCAGCAAGGCTTTGGCGTCGGCAAGCATGCGGTGGCGGCGGCGAACTGGTACCGCCGGGCGGCCGAACGGGGCCATGCGCGGGCACAGTATAATCTGGCGGCCCGCTTCATGGCCGCCGACGGCCTGCCCCGTGATCCGGTCCAGGCCTATAAATGGCTGTTGTTGGCGGAAGTTCCCCAGGGCGTGGACCGCAATGAAGGCGGCGCGGTGGCGCGGCAAGCCCGGCGCGCCCAGCGCCTGTTCGCCGCCGCCATGACGCCCGCCCAACTGGGCAAGGCCCAGGCCCAAGCCAACGCCTTCCGGCCGAAATAACCCCACGAGGTCATGTCATGAGCGATCTATTGAAAAGTCAACGCCGCCGGAACGTCCTGGCTGGGTTATCGGGTTGGCAATTGCAAGCGGACCGCGATGCCATCGAAAAATCCTTCACCTTCAAGGATTTCAACGCCGCTTTCGCCTTCATGACCCGCATCGCCTTGCGGGCGGAGGCCATGAACCATCACCCCGAATGGTCCAACATTTACAACCGCGTGGACATCGTGCTGACCAGTCACGACGTGGACGGGCTGAGCGAGCGGGATGCGGCCCTGGCCGCTTTCATTGACGAAATATTTGCTTCTTAACGGAGCGCCATTTAGCGGGGCGCCATGCGGATGGCGCCGTCGAGGCGGATGGTTTCGCCGTTCAGCATGACGTTTTCGATGATCTGCCGGACCAGTTGGGCGTATTCATTTGGCGTCCCCAGCTTCTTGGGGAACGGCACGCTGGCGGCGAGAGAGGCGCGCACGTCGTCGGGCAAGGTGCCCAGCAAGGGTGTTTCAAAAATGCCCGGCGCGATGGTGCAGACGCGGATGCCCTTGTCGGCCAGGTCCCGGGCCACGGGCAGGGTCATGCCAACGATACCGCCTTTCGAGGCCGAATAGGCCGCTTGGCCGACCTGCCCGTCAAAGGCGGCGACGGAAGCCGTGTTGATCACCACGCCGCGCTCGCCATGCTCCAAGGGTTCGAGGCCGATCATCTCGGTGCTGGCCAGACGGATGCAATTGAAGGTTCCGATCAGGTTGATCTTGATGATCCGCTCGAACTGATCCAGGGGATGGGCAGTGCCGCGCGAGGTGGTTTTGACGGCAATGCCCGTGCCAGCGCAATTGACCAGAATGCGGGCCGTGCCCAGGGCTTCCCTGGTCTCGCCCAGGGCGGCGGTAACGCTGTCTTCCGAGGTCACATCGCATTGGCAAAAGATGCCGCCGATGCTTTCGGCGACCGCCATGCCCTTGTCTTCCTGGATATCCCAGATCGCCACCTTGGCGCCCGCATCGGCCAGTTCCTTGGCCGTGCCCTCGCCCAGACCCGAGGCGCCACCGGTAATAATCGCCACCTGTCCATCGACTTGCATAATCCACCAACTCCTTATGTTGAAACTCTATTGCCGGGTCATAGCAGATGCCCGCACCTCTGGGCAATCGTTGCAATTTTTGCACCACCACCCATATGGCGGCCATGGACAAGGCAACGCTGTCGAGGGACGAGGCCAGGGTCCGCAAGGACTTCTGGCCCAAGCTGCGCCGTGTTCTGGGCCGGGTTCCCTTCGCCGCCGAATTGCTGGCGGCATATTATTGCGCCCTGGATGCGAAAACACCCCTGCGCGCCAAGGCGGTTCTATTGGGCGCCCTGGCCTATTTCATCTTGCCGGTGGATCTGGTGCCGGATTTCATCGTCCTTCTGGGCTTTACCGATGATGCGGCCGTGCTGTTCATGGCCCTGCGGCAGGTCCGCCAGCATATCCAGCCCGAACATCGCGAACGGGCCCAAGCTTATCTGGCCGGCGAGGTCATCCCTTAGGTCCGGGATACCGCCGGCGGATCGATAGCCGGTTGGCAAGGCATTGCCTTTTTGCCCAATCTGGCTTCTCTGATCCCAATATAAAGGGTCGCGGCGACGACAATCAGGGCGCCCGCGATGGTCCAGACATCCGGCGTCTCGGCAAAAAATAGAAAGCCGATGGCGCCGGCAAAGATCAGCCGGGTGTAATCGAAGGGCAAAAGCGCCGTCGCCTCGCCAATGCGGAAGCCGCGGATCATGCAATATTGCCCGGCCGCGCCCAGGGTGCCGATGGCCATCAAAAATGTCAGTTCCGTCAGGGTCGGCGCCCGCCAAACCATGATGGCGGGACCCAGGGCGACCAGGGACGAGATCACGCCGAAATAGAGCAACAGGGCTTCGGGCCGTTCCGTGGCCGCGAGTTTTTTTGATCATGATGGTGCCGGCGGCAACCAGAAAGGCGCCAAGCACCGCCGCCAGGGTGGCCGGTTCGATCTCGCCGCCCGGCCGCATCATGACAACCACGCCGACAAAACCAACCGCCGTCGCCGTCCAGCGGCGCAGGCGTACAACCTCGCCCAGAAACAGCACCGCCAGAGGTATGAGAAACAACGCGCGGGCATAGCTGATGGAGACCGCGTCGGCCAGCGGCAGATGCGTAATGGCATAAAAGCCGCACAACATGGCAAAGGCGCCGCACAGGCCGCGGAGCAGATGCAATCCGAGCCGCTGGGTCCGCACCAGGCCGAGACCAAAGCGGAAGAAGAACGGCAGCACCACGAACAGCCCGAACAGGGCGCGGAAAAATGCCAACTGAAAGGAATCGAACGACCCGCCCAGAAATTTGACCACCGCCGTCATGCCCGAGAACAAGATGCAGCCAAGGATGATCCACAACGCCCCGCGGGCGTTGTCGGGCAGACCCCGAATGCGGCCACGCACGTGAGTGTGCAGTTCCACCGCGGTCACCTGTCGGCCCCGCCCAAATCGTCATAACTGATGTGCATGGCGGCAACCTAACGTCCGGTTCCTAAGGAAACCAGAGCTAAGCCCGCATGGCTGCGTTGCGGCTATGTAATAGCCGGGGCTTGGCCTAAACTGGCGGCGGCCAATGACCTGGGAGCGCGCCGTGACCGAAAAGCCGATGTGGCAACCGAGTGAATTGCAAGCCGGGACCTCCAATATGGGGCGCTTCATGCCCGAAGTCGCCCAGCGCTGGGCGGTCGAGGTGCCCGACTATGCCGCCCTGCATCAATGGTCGGTCAATCATCGGGAGGATTTCTGGACCACCGTTTGGGATTTCTGTTCGGTCCGCGCCGCGACGCGAGGCAAGCCCGTCCTGCGCAATGGCGACGCCATGCCGGGGGCGGAATGGTTCCCGGAGGCGCGCCTGAACTTCGCCGAAAACCTGCTGCGGGGCCAGGGCGCGGAGGCGGCGATCATTTTTTGGGGCGAGGACCGCATAAAGCGAAGCTTGAGCCATGACGATGTACGGGGCCAGGTTTCACGCCTGCAACAGGCCCTGCGCGCCATGGGCGTGGGCGTCGGCGACCGGGTCGCGGGATTTCTGCCGAACCTGCCGGAGACCGTCATCGCCATGCTGGCCACGGCGTCGTTGGGCGCGGTCTGGTCCTCCTGCTCGCCGGATTTCGGCGTTCAAGGCGTGCTGGACCGCTTTGGCCAGATCGAGCCCAAGGTGTTGTTCGTGGCGGATGGCTATTTTTATGGCGGCAGGGAATTTGACTGCCTGGATAAGGTAAAGGGCATCACCGCCCAACTGCCCGGCCTGCAACAATTGATCGTGGTGCCCTACATGCGGCCGGAACCGCCCATCAAGGACATGGCGGGCGCCTTGCCATGGGAGGATGTTCTGGCGCCCCATGCGGCGGGCGAGATTGAATACACCAGGGTTGCCTTCAATGCGCCGCTCTACATCATGTATTCTTCCGGCACCACGGGCGCGCCGAAATGCATCGCGCATGGGGTTGGCGGCACCATCCTGCAGCATTTGAAGGAACACAAACTGCACGCCGACGTCCGCCCCGGCGACCGGGTGTTTTTCTTCACCACCTGCGGCTGGATGATGTGGAACTGGCTGGTTTCGGCCCTGGCCTCCCAGGCAACAATCCTGCTGTTCGACGGCCTGCCGGCCCATCCGGACGGAAATATTCTGTTCGACTTCGCCCAGGCCGAGGGCGCGAGCCATTTCGGCACCTCGGCCAAGTGGCTGGATGCCATCGCCAAGGCCGGTATCGCGCCCGCCGAGAGCCACGACCTGTCAAAGTTGCGGGTGTTGCTGTCCACCGGCTCGCCGCTCTCGCCCCAGGGCTTCGATTACGTTTATGACAAGATCAAGGACGATGTCCATCTGGCCTCGATCTGCGGCGGCACCGACATTGTCTCCTGTTTCATGGGCGGGGTGCCGATCCTGCCCGTGTGGCGCGGCGAGATCCAGGCGCCGGGCCTGGGCATGGCGGTCGAGGTCTTCGACGAAACAGGCCTGGCCACCACGGCCGGTCAGGGCGAGTTGGTTTGCACCGCCCCCTTCCCCTCCATGCCCATCGGCTTCTGGAATGACGATGACGGCTCCCGCTATCACGCCGCCTATTTCGATATATACCCCAACGTCTGGCGCCACGGCGATTGGGTCTCGTTCACGGAACATGGCGGCATGGTAGTCCATGGCCGCTCGGACGCCACCCTCAACCCCGGCGGCGTACGCATCGGCACGGCGGAAATCTACCGCCAGTTGGAACAATTGGAAGAGATTTTGGAAGGTTTGGTGATCGGCCAGCAATGGGAGAACGATACCCGCATCGTCCTGTTTGTCATTTTGCGCCAGGGTGTCACCCTGGACGATGACCTGATCAAGCGCATCCGCGACAAAATCCGCACCGGCGCCTCCCCCCGCCATCTGCCCGCAAAGGTGCTGCAAGTCAGCGATATCCCCCGCACCGTCAACGGCAAGATCACCGAACTTGCCGTCACCGACGTCATCCACGGCCGCGAGGTCAAAAACCGCGAGGCCCTGGCCAACCCGGAGGCGCTGGAATTGTACAAGGACATGCCGGCGTTGGCTGATTAGGCGGCTGTCAGTGGCGTAATTTCCGCGCCTTGCCATGACCCAATTGGCTGGGCCAACCGTCGCCAAATTGCCTCGTGGCCCTGGATGCCCGTGTCAAGCACGGGCATGACGTTTTTAGCAGTTTCGAGCTAATAATCGCTCACTTTGTCATTGCCGGGTCAAGCCCACTGCTGTCCGGTTTAACTTTAGATTTATTCCAGTTTGCATCAAAGGGCCATCTGCATTTGCGGCGTGGCGAGAGCGGGAGGGGGGTATTTTGGTGGCGGCATGAGCATCTGTTTGAATGATTTTCGCTGCATCAGA
>JAYGEB010000422.1:0-3328 GCA_046582595.1 Alphaproteobacteria bacterium
TTGATCACTTCCGCGCCCATGTCGGCCAAATGCCGGGTCGCCAGGGGACCGGACCAGCCCATGGTCAGATCGACGATGCGGATGCCGCGAAGCGGTGGCGGGCCCTTCATGTGTGGCTAGCTCCCAGGGCAATGGCGCCGCTGGCCGACAATTGCGCAATTTCATCGCCGCTCAGGCCAAGCTTGCCGGATAGAACTGCGTGGGAATGTTGGCCCAGGCGCGGCGCCATGCCGCCCGTGCGCAGCGGCGTGGCGGCAAGTTTCCATGGTATGGCGGCGGCGGAAAATGTGCCCAGATCCGGGTGTTCGTATCGCGCCAGCACATCGCGGGCCTGAAAATGGTCCAGATCGGCCAAGTCCGCCATGGTCGGCACCAGGGCCAGGGGGACGCGCCGGGCCTGGCCGTCGTGAAACCATTCCAGTGCGGTACGTTTGGCGAACAGCGGCACCAGATGGGTATCCAATTCGTCCGCCCGCTGAATGCGCCCGGCGGAGGTATTGAAACGCGGATCGTCGGCCAGTTCCGGCGCGCCGATCAGGTCGCAACAGGCATGCCATTGCGCCGGCGTCAGGGCGGTGACGCCGATCCAGCCGTCGGCGGCGGGATAGATCGTCTGGGGATAGGTTGGCGTGAACTTGTTGATGCCCTTGCGCACCGAAACGGCGCCGTCATAAGAGTTCCGCACGCCGGCGGTTTCGGTATAGGTAGTCTGCGCCTCCAGGATGGATTGGTCGATCAGGACTCCGTCATCGCCGGACAGACCGCCGATCAAGGCGCTCATGGTGGCGATGAAGGCCGTCAGGCCGCCGGTGATCTGGGCCGCAAATCCGCCCGGAATGATCGGCGGGCCGTCTTTTTGCCCGATCGGATAAATAAACCCGGCCAACGCCTGGGCGATGGCGTCGCTGCCGGCCCAATCGCGCCGGGGGCCGTCATCGCCGAACCAACTCAAGGCCACCATGATCAGCCCCTGTGAATGTTCCTGCAATCGCGCATGACCCAGGCCCGCCGTCTCCGCCCGTCCGGGGCCAAGTGCTTCAAGGACGATATCGCCGCCGCACGCCAATTTCCAGGCCAGATCGCGGCCCTTTTCGTTAGCCAAATCGATGGCGATGAAGGACTTTCCCGCGCTCAAAAAGGCGTGCAGGCCGCTGGCCTCCGGCGCCGCCACGCCTTCGCCAAAGGGGGGCAGGCGGCGGACCGCGTCGCCATGGCCCGGCGCCTCCACCTTGATCACCTCGGCGCCGCAGGCCGCCAACAAGGCGCCGCAATAACCGACCGCCACGCCGTCGCCAAACTCCACGACCTCGATACCTTCCAGGGCACTCATGCCGGACCTCTCCTCCCGAGGATTTTTGTCATTATGAGCCACGGACACGTCGGCTTGGCAAGCGAGATGCTGGCCGTATTGAGGGGACACGTAACAAGTACATGTCCCCACAATACTCCGTCTGGGCGCGGCGTCGGGGTGAATAGGGTGACATGTACTTGTTACGTGTCTCCCTACTCATGGAGCCGCCGCCTTTGGTTGCGTTATTCCGCGTCCTCCTCCAGCACCACCAGCAATTCGCCATTATCGACCTGATCGCCGACGGCCACGCGCATCTGTTTCACGGTGCCGGCGACGGGGGCGGTGATGCGGTGTTCCATCTTCATGGCTTCCAGGATCAGCAGGAGCTGGCCCCGTTCCACCTTGGCGCCTTCTTCCACATGGGTGGCGGTGACGTTGCCCGGCATGGGCGCCACCAGGCCGCCGGAGAATTCCTCCCCCCCGCTGTCGGGGAAGCGCGGCAGCTCTTCCAGTTCAACCCCGCCGCCGGGCCCATGTATCAGCCACCGGCCGTCCGCCGGCGTCACGGAAAGGTCGACCCTCGCTCCATCGATTTCCAGATCGATGCCACGGGCGTCAACGGCAAATACCGCGACCGCATGAGAGGTTTCATCGACCGTCGCCTCGAAGGCGCCGTCCCGCCGGGCGCGGTAGGATACCGCGCTCTCGCGCTCGCCATGGCGGAAGTTCGTCCGCTCGGGCGGCATGATGGAATTGCGCCAGCCGCTGGCGATCGAGCCCAGCACACGCGTCTGGGCCCGGCGCTGGGATTGGGCGAACATCACGGCGGCGATGGCGGCCTGGTGTAAATCCGCTTCCGCAACCTCACCCCGTCTCCGTGGCGCCACCCGCTCGATGAAATCCGTAGTTGTGTCGCCGGCGATGAATTCCGGGGTCCGCAGGGTGGCGACCAGGAAATCGCGGTTGTTGGTGACGCCTTGCAGACGGGTGTTTTCCAACACCCTGGCCAGGCGGCGGGCGGCTTCCCGGCGGCTGGGCGCCTTGACGATGACCTTGGCGATCAGGGGATCGAATTCGACACCGATCTCGCTGCCCGCCTCGATCCCGGCGTCGAAGCGGGCGTGGGTGGCGGTATCGGGTTCCCAGGCGACGACCGTGCCCGGCGAAGGCAGGAAGTCGTTGCCGGGATCCTCGGCATAGATGCGCGCCTCGATGGCATGGCCGTGGATCGCCAGATCATCCTGGCCATAGCCGAGGGCCTCGCCTTCGGCGATCCGCAACTGTTCCCGCACCAGGTCCAGGCCGGTGATCTCTTCGGTGACGGGATGCTCCACCTGCAACCGTGTATTGACCTCGAGGAACCAGAAATCCTGGCCATCAAGCAAGAATTCCACGGTCCCGGCCGAGGCATAGCCGATCTTTCGGGCCGCCGATAATGCGGCCTCGCCCATGCGGGCGCGCAGGGCGGCATCGACGGCCGGGGACGGCGCTTCCTCGATGATTTTTTGATGGCGGCGCTGGATCGAGCATTCACGTTCGAACAGGTGCACCAGATTGCCGTGCAGATCGCCCAGGATCTGGATCTCAACATGGCGGGACGAGGTTAGCCAGCGTTCCAGAAACAAGGTGTCATCGCCAAACGCCGCGCCGGCCTCCCGCCGCGCGCCAGCGACGGCATCGGCCAGCTCGGCCTCCGTTTCGACCACCCGCATGCCACGCCCGCCGCCCCCGGCCGAGGCTTTCACCAATACGGGGTAACCGATCTCTTTCGCGGCGGCGGCGATATCGTCGTCCGGTCCCAGTTCGCGGGCCGGCAGGGTCGGAACCCCCGCCGCCGCCATCAACCGCTTGGCCGACAGTTTGTCGCCCATGGCGCTGATCGCCTCCGCCGAGGGGCCGACCCAGGTCAGGCCCGCGGCCACGACCGCCGCGGCAAAGGCGGCATTCTCGGACAGGAAGCCATAGCCCGGATGGATGGCGTCGGCGCCGCCGCGTTTGGCCGCGTCGAGCACCTTGGCCATGTCCAGGTAGGTCTGG
>JAYGEB010000434.1:0-1778 GCA_046582595.1 Alphaproteobacteria bacterium
CGTGTGCTCTTCCGATCTATTCCGAACAGGGGTTCGAGGCCCGGATTTCACCCGCCGCCGGACAGGTGTGCCATTCGTTGATGGTGGAATGATATTGCAGCCCCGGATCGGCGCTGGCCCAGGCCGCGTTGCCGATGCTCTCCCACAAATCCCGCGCCTTGAGGGTGCGCGCCACCTTGCCGTCGGTGCGCCGGATCAGGGCCCAATCGCCGTCCGTCTCCACCGCCCGCATGAATTCGTTGGTGACGCGGACGGAATTGTTGGAGTTCTGCCCCGAAACGGTCAGATAGGCATCGGAATCCCAATCCGTGTCGAAAACGGGGAATTCCATTTCGGTATATCCCTGGCGGGCGAAATCGATGGTCCGGCGGACGTAGTTGTCCGGAATCATGGCGGCGCGCGCGCCCCGCAGGGCCGTTTTCAAGGCCGGATTGCGGCTTGGGTCGAAGCGTCCGTCATGGCTTTCGCCATTGGCGTCCACGCCCGGCTCGTTCTCGCCCGCGCCTTCCTGGCAGGCGGCCATGACGGCGGTGAGATTTTTTGCCGTAACGCGGGAGCCCGCGACCAGAGCGGCGACCTTTTGCTCCTCCACGACCTTCCAGTTCACGTAGTCCTCGATATCGGGGTGATCGGCATCCACGACCACCATCTTGGCCGCGCGCCGGGTGGTGCCGCCCGATTTAATGGCGCCCGCGGCCCGGTCGCCAATCTTCAGGAAGCTCATCAGACCCGATGATTTGCCGCCGCCCGAGAGGCTTTCGCTTTCGCCCCGGAGTTGCGAGAAGTTGGAACCGGTGCCCGAACCATATTTAAACAGGCGGGCTTCGCGCACCCATAAGTCCATGATGCCGCCCTCGTTGACCAGATCATCGGCCACGGATTGAATGAAACAGGCGTGTGGTTGTGGCCGCTCGTAGGCGGAGGTCGAGGCTTGCAAGGTACCGCTTTCGTGGTCCACATAGTAATGGCCCTGGCTGGGACCATCGATGCCGTAGGCCCAGTGCATGCCGGTATTGAACCACTGTGGCGAATTCGGCGCCGCCATCTGCCGGGCCAGCATGTGGCTGATTTCGTCACAAAAGGCGATGGCGTCGTCCTCGGAATCGAAATAGCCGCCCTTCCAGCCCCAATAAGTCCAGGTCCGGGACAGACGGTCGAACACCTGGCGGGCCGAGGTTTCCTGAACCTCGCGCGCCTTCTTGGGCAGGGCGGCCAGGGCCTCTTCATCGGCCTCTTCGCGCCACAGCCAGATCGGCACATCGTCCTCCGCCACGCGTTTGCGGGCGGCGGGGATGCCGGCCTTGCGGAAATATTTCTGCGCCAGGATATCGCAGGCCACCTGCGACCAGGCGGCGGGGACCTCGATACCGTCCAGTTTGAAGACAACCGAGCCGTCGGGATTTTTAATTTCACTGCTGGCCGTGCGGAATTCAATATCTGCGTAGGGTGATTGCCCTTGTTCCGTAAAGCGCCGTTGAATTCGCATGTGCCTCTCGTGCCCCCAGTTGGGTGTTATATTTCGCCGCCAGAAAAATTCACTGTATGTTCTACATATTGTGGTTTCGAACGAGAAAATCACAATATCTAGTGTCCCGTCTTTGGTCAAGTCATTATCGCCGTGCATGGCATTCCGCCGTAACGCTCTGCCCGAGGGGCTGGTTCTGTTGGAAAATCAAAATGTTACCGCCGCCCGTTAATCCCCGACTCGATGCAATGGTAGGCAAATGCGGCCAGCGACCGCAACCAATATTATGTGGTCCGATCAAAAAGGGACGCTA
>JAYGEB010000191.1:0-5983 GCA_046582595.1 Alphaproteobacteria bacterium
CCGCCAGGGTGACGAGTTCATGCCTCATGTTGATGATTTGATCGAGACGGGCCTTGAACAGGTCGTCGTGATCGGCTTTTTTCTGCTGTTTCGGTCGCATCAAAACCCCCAAAAGCAATGTCTTGAGGGAATCATAAATAGTCTAAAAAGTGAACCAAAATCGCAAGGAAACGACCGCAAAACAGGCACTTCCTTGCAATTATGAATACTTCAAATCAGCCAAAACCATACGCGCGAAAAGGCTTTCAGAGTTTTTCACAGACGACTAATTGGCGGTCTCCCTGATATCCGCAAGGCCGCGCAATTGCCGGCCCTGTTGATCGAAGTTCTCGTCCGCCAACCAGGTTTCGAAGGCGGCCTTCACGCCCGGCCAATCCTGGTCCGTCATGGCGAACCAGGCGGTATCGCGGTTGCGGCCCTTGTAGATCATGTGCTGGCGGAACAGGCCCTCGTAGTGGAAGCCGTAGCGCAATGCGGCCCGGCGCGAGGCTTCGTTCAGGGCGTCGCATTTCCATTCGTAGCGGCGGTAGCCCAGGTCTTCCATCACATGATGGGCCATGAGGTACATCGCCTCGCTCGCCATGCGGCTGCGTTTCAGCGACGGCGCGAACCAGATCGAGCCAACTTCGCAACTGGCCCATTGCGGGGCGATGCGCAGGTACGAGGCCATGCCCCGCGCCGTGCCGCTGGCTTGATCGATGATGGCGAAAATCAAGCGGTCTTCACTTTCATCCTGGGGCGCCAGCCAGGTGTCGAATTCCTCCCGGTCCTGGAACGGTCCGAAGCTCATATAGGTCCACATTTCGCCCGTTGGGTCGCCCTCGGGGCCGCAGGCGAAATTGTACAGATCGTCGCCGTGGCGGGCCGGATCGATGGGTTCCACGGTAACCGAACGGCCCGGCATCGCCACCCGGCGGGGCCGCCGGCCATCCGGCGGGGCGCTCAGGCTCTCTCCGACCTGCATCATGGCTTCCGCGCCTCGATCTGGCCCAAGCGGTTTGGCAACAGCCATTCATGGCGGGCATCGGCGAAGCCCGCCGCCTCCAGATACGAGACATATTCAGGCCCGCTCGGCACATGGCCGGTATAATGCCCCTCGCGAATGGCCTGCAGGTGATAAAAGGCCGGGTCCACGGGTCCGGAACGGTCATCGTTCAACATGTATCCGACGATCAGGATGCCGCCGCCCGCGGGCAGGGCGTCATGGGCATGGCGCAGGGTTTGCATGACATCGTCGCGCAGGTACCAGTGCAGCGGCGTGATGTAGGAGATCAAGTCATGGCCGCCCGCATAATCCTCCCACTTCAGGAAATCGCCGGGCTGGGCGTCGATGCGATCCTGCAAATTGTGTTTCGCGATGAAGTCGTTGGCGACCGGCACCACGTTGGGATGATCCTTGACCGTTACCCGCAAACCCGCATGGCGTTCGCAGGCGGCGATGGCGTAGCAGCCCGAGCCACCGGCGAAATCCAGCCAATGCCTGAAGCGGGAAAAATCAAACCGCTTGGCCAGCCGGTGTGCCAGGGAGGCGTTGCAGCCGGCGGTCGGATCGTTGGGAATTTTGCTCATGATGCATCCAGTATACAATTCGTTTCAGGTATCAGGACAATGCGCGATGGCCCGCCGGCGAGCGTCGTGCAAGCGCCATCCGTCTCCCTAATTCAGACCATGCTAGTTGCTTTCGCCCCGGCTTGCTATGATCGGCGCTGTTTTTGGCGGGTTGGGGAGTGGCGGCGATGCCATTGAGCGGAATTCGGGTGATTGATCTGGGGCGGGTGATCGCCGGACCCCTGGGGCCCATGCTGTTGGGCGATATGGGCGCCGACGTGATCAAGGTGGAAACCGGGCAGGGCGACATGCTGCGCCAGCAGGCGCCGTACTTCGGCCCGGACATGGGCGGATATTTCGCCACCGCCAACCGCAACAAGCGCAGTCTGCACGTGGACCTGCGCAAACCGGGCGGGGCTAAACTGCTGCGCGCGCTCATGGCCTCGGCCGATGTGGTGGTGGAAAATTTCCGCCCCGGCATTTTCGATACTATGGGCTTCACCGACGAGGTGCTGGAGAGGGATTTTCCCCATCTGGTGGTGGCGCGGCTGTCGGCGTTTGGCGATATGGGGCCCATGGGCCATCGTTCCGGCGTCGATCAACTGGTGCAGGGTTATTCCGGTCTGATGTCGGTCACGGGCAGTCCCGAGACCGGGCCGACGCGCTCCGGCATCGCCATCTCCGACGTCATGGGCGGGTTGTGCAACACCATCGGCATCCTGGGCGCCCTGATGGAGCGGGCGCAAAGCGGCCGCGGCCAGGTGGTGCGGACCTCGTTGCTGGAGGCGACCATGTCCATGCTGACCGTTCAGGCCGGAAAATTTTTCGCCTCCGGGCAGGACCCGGTGGCCGAGGGCAATCATCATCCCACCATCGCGCCCTATGGCCTGTACGACACGTCCGACGGTCAGATCCAGCTTTTGGTCTCCCGCGACGGCGACTTCCGCCGCTTCGCCGATTTTTGCGGCCGCCCGCAATGGAAGGACGACGACCGCTTCGCCGATGGCGGCGCCCGTTCCATCAACAAGGGCGCCATGACCGACGAGGTGGCCAAGGCGATGGTGGAAAAAACCACCGCCGAGTGGCTGGAGTTTTTCGTGGCGAACGACATACCCCACGGCTCCGTGCTGTCGATCAAGGAAGCCTTTGAAAGCGCCCAGGCCAAGGCTCTGGGCATGACGCTGGACATGACGGCCGGCGACGGCACGGATATCTCGGTCCCGCGCTTTCCCTGGCGGTTTGCCCGGACGCCGGCGCGCGTGCGCTACCCGCCGCCCCAGATCGGCGAACATACGGAGGAAATTCTGGCCGAAGTCGGCCTTTCCGACGACCCGGAGGTCAGGGAGGCATTGTTGTGCCGCAAGTAACAATCGAGAAAGATGGCGCGGTGGCCATCGTCCGCTTCACCAATCCACCCGACGGTTTCATGGATCGGGACACGGTGCCGGAAATCACCGCCATGCTGGACCAGATTGAAGCCGACGATGGAATCCGCGCGGTGATCCTGACCGGCGGCCTGCCCGATGTCTTCGTGCGCCATTACTCCGTGGTCGAATTGGAAGCGCGGGGACGCGGCCTGCGGTCCGAAGGCGCCAGCTTCGATATTACCCGGCCGATCACGGAACGGGCTCTGCATGCGGACTTCCGCCGCATCGAGGACAGCCCGAAACCGTTCATCGCCGCCATCAACGGCACCGCCATGGGCGGCGGGTTCGAGATGGCCCTGCGCTGCGATTTCCGCATTGCCCAGGACGGCCCCTATTCCCTGGGCCTGCCGGAGATCAACATCGGCATTCTGCCCGGCGCGGGCGGCACCCAGCGCCTCAGCCGCATCATCGGCCAGGCCAAAACCCTGGAACTGACCTTGCTGGGCAAAACCCTGACGCCGCGGCAGGCCGCCGATTATGGCTTGGTCACGGAATGCTGCGACGGCCCGGCCCTGGACCGGGCCCTGGAAATCGCCCACGAACTGGCCGCTAAATCGCCGCACGCCGTGGCCTACATCAAACATTTGGTGCGCCGCTCCGAACCGGTCGCCCCCACGGACGGCCTGGCCGCCGAGCGCACCCTGTTCTCCGATCTGGTGCGGCGCGACGAGGCGATCGAGCTGATGGCGGAAATGAACCAAGGTAAGCGGGACATCCGCGACCGCTAAGGGCCATGTCCGTCCCTGGGCTTGAGCCCAGGCGCGTTGGCGGGCACAATGGCGGTAAAACCGCGAGGAGACGTTGCATGGGCTATCAGACCCTTGATGTGGAACTATTGTCCGGCGCCATGGGCGCCGTGCTGCATGGCCCGGATTTATCGGCCGAATTGAGCAACCGGACGTTCGATGAGATCCACCAGGCGTTTCTGGATCATGGGGCAATCTTTTTCCGTGATCAGACCTTGGACCCGCAACAACAAATCGCCTTCGGGCGGCGCTTCGGCCCCCTGCTGGTGTATCCGTTTATGGAGGGATTGCCGGATGCCCCCGAGGCCTTCGAAATTCTCAAGACCGCGGATGACACGAAAAACTTCGGCGGCGCCTGGCACTCCGACATGGCCTACACCGAAATGCCGCCCTTGGGCACCATGCTGTATGCCCTGGAGGTACCCGAGGCGGGCGGCGATACCATGTTCGCCAACTACACCCTGGCTTACGAGGCCCTATCGGACGGCATGAAAGAGATGCTGGATGGCGTCATGGGCATCTACAGCGCCGCCCTGAAACGCAGCGGCGGGCGCGCCGCCGCGTTCAAAACGGCCTCGGCCATGACCTCGTCGAACAGGGACCGGTTCGACATGGAAGCGGAGCATCCCATCGTCCGCACCCATCCCGAAACCGGCCGGAAAGGCCTGTACGTGAGCAGGGGGCATACCGCCCGCCTGAAGGACATGACGGAGGCGGAAAGCGATCCCCTGATCGATTTCCTCGCCGACCATTGCGTGCGCCCGGAGTTTACCTGCCGCTTCCGCTGGGAGGTGGGGTCGCTGGCCCTGTGGGACAACCGCCGCGTGATGCACTTCGCCATCGACGACTATCCCGGCCAGCGCCGGCGCATGCGGCGGCTGACCATCCAGGGCGGCAGGCCGGTTTAGAGCAATTTTCGGCTAATTGGATTCGCTCTTGCGATCCAAGTAGCTGGTTCAATTGCTCTTTTCTTAAGAGTCCGGGCATGTTCAAAGAAGACATGCTCTAATCCAGAAACCTTAACCGTGGGGCGATCATGAACGAACGGATATTGATAATTGGCGCGGGCGCCGTCGGCGCCTATGTCGGCGGCTATTTTGCCCGTGCCGGGCTGGATGTCATCCTGGCCGATCCCTGGCCGGCCCATGTGGAACATATGCAGGCGCACGGTTTGCGCCTGGAAGGCATGACGGAGGCGGAGTGTTTCTCCGCCAAGCCGCGGGCCATGCATTTCACCGATCTGCAAAGCCTGGCCAAGGAAAAACCGGCCGATATCGCCTTCATCTGCGTCAAGTCCTACGACACGCCCTGGGCGGCGGCCCTGGCGAAGAATTATCTGGCGCCCGACGGTTTCATGGTGTCGCTGCAGAACGGCATCAACGAAGACGCCATCGCCGCCGTGATCGGCTGGAACAAGGTGATTGGCTGCATCGCCTCGAAAATTGTCGTGGAGCTGGTGGAGCCGGGGTTTGTCCGCCGCTCGGTCTCCAAGGGCGGCGAGAGCTATACGGTATTCCGGGTCGGCGAGCCCCATGGCCGCCCGACGGCGCGGGTTCAACGTATTCACGACATGCTGGCGGGTATCGACAGCGTCAAGGTGACGACGAACCTGTGGGGCGAACGCTGGTCGAAACTGGTGCAGAACGCCATGGGCAACGGGCTATCGGCATCCACGGGGCTGTCGAACAAGCAATTCACGCAACATGAAACCGCCCGCCGCCTATCGATCCGCCTGGCGGGGGAGGCGGTGCTGGTGGGCCTGGCGCAGGGCCTGGCCTTGGAAAAGATCGGCGGCATCGATCCCGGGCAATGGGTTGAAGCGGCGCGCGAGTTGAACGAAGGCGCCAACGATACCCCGGTGCTGGACGAACTCGAGGCCCGCATGCTGGCCCAGTCCGAACGCATGAGCGACACCGCGCGGCCCTCCATGGGCCAGGACATGATCAAGGGCCGGCGCACGGAGATCGAATTCCTCAACGGCCTGGTGGTGCAACGCGCTGGTGAAATGGGCCTGGAGGCGCCCGCCAACGCCGGCCTGATCGCCGCCGTGCAAGCCGTGGAACGGGGCGAGGCGCCGGCGGGGATCGAACGGATCGAGGGAATTTAGAGCGGGATAGGCGGCGGCCGGAAAACGTCGAGCGGATACGGATCAACCATCGGGCAGAGCTGTTTGAGCCAAGCGATCATGGAAAAGAAATAAGAAATCGTCGTCTGTGAAAAACTCTGAAAGCCTTTTCGCGCGTATGGTTTTGGCTGATTTGA
>JAYGEB010000264.1:0-3241 GCA_046582595.1 Alphaproteobacteria bacterium
CGCAGGGTCTGTTCGGTCTCCAGGCCGCCGGCATAAGGCACGATGAGGGCGCGGCAGCCCGCGTGCATGCCCTCCATCAAGGTGTTGTAGCCGCCCTGGCTGATGGACAGGGCGCAGTTCATCAACAGGGATGGGAAATCCCCCCTGGCCCGTTCGACCAAGATGCCCCCGGCATTGGCGGCCAGCGTTACCAGGGCCTGGAATTCATCCTCCGGCGCCTTAACGCCGACCAGCACGCGCCAGCGCTTGTCCGCCAGGGCGGAGGCGGCCTTGGCCTCGATGGCGGCGCGCAACAAGGCATCGCCCACGGCGCCGCCGCCCGCCGAGACCAGAACCTCGTCCCAGCCCGGACTGCCCGGCCCGCCGCGCCGGCCCGTGCGGTCCACCACATAGCCGGTGTAATGCAGTTTGTGGGCGATTTGGGCGGCATGGGGAAATGTCGCATCAAAGGGGATCAGATCCGGGTCGCCATGCACCAGGACGTGATCGAAATAATGCTCCACCCGTTGCAGCATTTCCACCAGACGCTCGGGCTTGGGCGGCGCCACCAGGATATCGCGCACCGAACAGGCGATGATGGGCCGCCGCCGTGCCGCCAGGGCGGCATCCAGCAGGGGCAGCAGCTCGAAGCGCATCTGCCGCCGGCCAAAGGGGTACAATTCCAGCAATATGACATGCGGCTGGAGCCGGTCCCAAACCTCCAGCAGGGCGTCGCGGCGGCGGCGGCGCCAGGCCTCGTCTATGGGCCGGTCGAATTCGTCCACCAGTTCCTTGAAATACAAATCAACGGCGCGCACGAGGGGCAATTGCACCAGCTCGGCGCCGCCCAGATCCAGATTGGGGATGCCATGGCCGCCCGAGACATAGGTCACTTGCAGCCCGGCGTCTTGCATGGCGCGGGTCAGGGTGGCGCCCCGGCGCTGATGGCCGATGCCCAATAGATGCTGGACATAGAACAAGACCCGGCCGCCGTCCGTCACGGGGTGTCTCCCCGATCCGCCATCAGGGGCACGTTCATTCGCACCGGCGTTACCTTGCCGCGCCCGTCGACGGCGAACAAATGCGCCCGCTCCCAGTGCAGCTTGACCGGCGGGCGGCCCAGCATGTCCCAACCGTGGGCGGCGGCGAAGATCGCCCGGATCACCGATTTGTGGGCCACGGCGATATGCCGCCCGCCGCTCCGCCCCACTTCGTCCAGGAAGGGCGCCAGGCGGTCACGCACCATGCGTGGGCTTTCGCCGCCGGGGGGTAGAAAGTCCAGTCCGCGGGCTTCATTGGCCGCCATCCCGGCCTCGGGATCGGCCCGCAGCTCTTCCAGGGTGCGCCCTTCATAGGCGCCGAAATCCATTTCGATCAGGCGCGCCTCGATCCCTAAATCCACGCCGCCGCCGCTTAGAATGGCCGCGGTCTGCCGCGCCCGGCGCAGCGGGCTGACGTGCCAGACGGCGCCATCCAGCTCGCCCGGCGGGCGCAGACCGGACAGGGCCGCCCGGCCCTGGTCGGTCAGGGGAATATCGGCCCGGCCGGTCATTCGTCCCTCGGCGTTCCAGGCCGTGCGGCCATGGCGGATCAGGCCCAGCAGGGTCATGGCATGGCCTTTCGCAAGACGTCCGCCGCCGCCCCCATGGTCCGCGCGCGGGCGACGAAAGCGCCGGCGCCCGCCGACAGCCGGCGGCGCAGTCCGTGATCGTCCAGCAATCGGGCCACGGCATCGGCGAAGGCGCCGTCGTCGCCGGGCGGGGTGAGCAATCCCGTCTCGCCGTCGCATACCACATCCGGGACGCCGCGTTCATGGCCCGCCACGACCGGCAGGCCGGCGGCTTGCGCCTCCAGATAGGCCATGCCATAGGCCTCGCCCACGCCGGGCCAAACATAGATGTCACAGGCCCGGTAAATTTCCGGCAACGCCGCCAGCGGCAGGGCGCCCGCGAGAATGGCTTTTCTCTCGATGGGGGCCAGGGCGGCCCGGACCTGGTCGCGGGCGGCGCCATCGCCGACCACCAGCAATTGCCAGTCGTCCCGGTCCAGACGGGCCAGCGCCGCGCCCAGCCGTTGATATGACCGCAACTTGTCGCCGGGCCGCATCATGGCCACCGCCAACAGCCAGCGCCGCTCCGGGTCCAGGCCATGGCGTTGGGCCAGCCCGGCGCGCTCCCCCAGTCCCTCGGCACAGGGGAGCGGGTCCAGGAACGGCGGCAAAAAGACCAATTCGTGGCTCTTGGGCACCAGGGGCCGGACGCAGGCCATATCCAGACGGGTCAGGCAAAACACCCAATCCGCCGCCGCGATGGCGCGGGCCGCGGCCCGATGGCCCAGATCCCAACACCCGCCCTGGCGTTTTGGCGCGTAAGACGCCTCGGCCACCAGATAGGGAATGCCCAGCGCCGCCGCCACCCCTGGCCCCAGCCAGTCCGGCGCCTTGTGATACAAATGATAGGTGAACCAGGCCGCCGGCCGGTCGGCTTCCGGCAAGGCCTGATATTTCGCGATCAGGGCGGCGGCCACGGCGGCGCCCTCGATGCGCAATTCTTCCTGCCGCCGTCGGTCGCCCTGTCCGTCGTAGGCGCGGAAGTCCGATGCCACCTCGACAATGCCGCCGGCGGCTTCCAGGGCCTGGATCAACAGCCGGCCCATGCGCCGGTCGCCCGACGGCGTTGGATGGTCCGGCGCCTTCAGGGGCGCATATAAGGCGATGCGCCGGCCCGCCATCAGACCTTCCCGGCGGCCTTGCCGGGGCCGGCGGCGGCCTCTTCGGCTTCATCCGCTTCATTCGAGCGGGCCGGCAGGGCGAATTTACCGGCCAGGCGTTCGATCCAGAATTCGTGCGAGAAGGCCGCCCGCACGCGGCTTTGACCGGCCCGGCCCAGGGCTTGGCGCCGGGCCGGGCCGGCGATCAGTTCCGCCAGGGCGTCGCGCAGGGCGGCCCGGTCCCCCGCCGCGACCAGAATGCCGGTATCGCCGTGCGTGATCAGTTCGGGGATGGCCGAGACCTTGGTGGCGAGGCAGGGCAGCGCTTGGCTTTGCGCCTCCATCAGGACATTGGGCAGGCCGTCCCGGTCGCCGTCCTTGGCGACGCGGCTGGCCAGGACGAAAATATCCGAACGGCCATAGGCCGCCAACACGGCGTCTTGGGGTTGGGCACCGTGCCATGTGATGCGGCCGTCGATGCCGGCGCGGCGGGCCTGCCGGGCTAATTCCGCCGCCAATACGCCGCCGCCGATGTGATCCAGGCGCCAGTGCA
>JAYGEB010000499.1:0-7500 GCA_046582595.1 Alphaproteobacteria bacterium
CGGGGCCGCCGCCCTCGCCGCCCTCGTCACGGTCTTCGCTGAAATCATTCGCCTCTGCCATGGCTCTGGTGCATAGCCAATGACGGGGCGCGAGGCAAGACGGCGCCGGGGCATGCGCCCGGACGCTTAAAGAATAGAGCAATCGAACCAACTAATTGGGAAATGCTCGCGTGTGCGCGCCATCACTGCCACGGATGGATTTCTCTGCCATTGCCCTTGATCCTGCCGGCAACATTGGCAACCATTGCCCATCTTGCCGCCGATTCGTATACCATGGCTGTTCGTTGAGATAGTGGAGGGCCCGGTATGGCCAATATACCATTTAAGAAAGACGTGACATTTGAATATGGTGTCGCCGATCAGGTGTCGCCGCTCATTCGCCGCGTCATCGCCCGCAACCCATCCGCCTTTACCCTGCATGGCACCGGAACCTACATCATTGGCCATGGCCAGGTCGCGGTGATCGATCCCGGCCCGGACGATCCCAAGCATATCGAGGCCATCCTGAATGCCGTCAAGGGGGAGACGGTCAGCCATATTGTCATCACCCATACCCATCGCGACCATTCCCCCGGCGCCGCCCTGTTGCAGGCCGAAACGGATGCCGAGATCTGGGGCTGCGGCCCCCATGGCCATGGCCGGAAAGACAAGCCGTCGGCCGCCGATATCTCGGAGGAGGGCGCCGATACGGATTATATGCCCGATTCCATGGCCAACGATGCCGATACCCTGGAGACCAAGAGCTGGGCCTTACAGGCGGTCCATACGCCGGGCCACACCTCGAACCATACCTGCTATTTGTTGCGCGAGGAGAATGCGCTGTTCTCCGGCGACCATGTCATGGGCTGGTCCACCACCATCGTCTCGCCCCCCGATGGCGATATGTACCGCTATATGCAAAGCCTGCGGAAATTGCTGTTGCGGTCGGACGATCATTACTGGCCGACCCATGGCCCGCGGATCGACCAACCAAATGCCTTTGTCGGCGAGTTGATTAAGCACCGGGAGGAGCGCGAGGTCCAAATCGCGGCGTGCCTCGGCCAGGAAATCGGCCGCATTCCGGACATGGTCAAAACCATGTACCGCGACGTGCCCGAGCATCTGCACTCCGCCGCGGCGCGTTCGGTGTTGTCGCATCTTGTGCATATGATCGATACCGACCGGGCCGTCTGCGAGGGCGCGCCAGGTCCCGATACGGTCTTTCACGCGGCCTAGGGCTATTCGCAATGGACACCCCAAAGATCGAAGTTCAAGGATTGTGCAAATCCTTTGATGGAGAGCGGGTTCTGGATGGCGTCGATCTGTCCATTCCCGATGGCGGTTCGTTGGTCTTGCTCGGCGAATCCGGCTCGGGTAAAACCTTAACCCTGAAATGCGTCATGGGGCTGGTCAGGCCCGATGGTGGCGCCATCCGCATCGACGGCCAGGATACGGTCAGCCTGAGCGGGCGTGACCGGGACCGGCTGCTGGGCCGTTGCGGCATGCTGTTTCAGCAATCCGCCTTGTTCGATAGCCTGCCGGTCTGGCGCAACGTTGCTTTCCGGGAACTGGAACGCAAGGAACTGTCGCCCGGGCAGGCGCACGAGATGGCCGTCAAATGTCTCGGCGCCGTCGGGCTGGGGCCTCGGGTCGCGGATCTGTTGCCGTCCGAATTATCAGGCGGCATGCAGAAACGCGTGGGCATCGCCCGCGCCATCGCCTCCCAGCCGGAGATCATATTGCTGGACGAGCCCACCGCCGGTCTGGACCCCATCATGTCCAACGTGATCGCCGGTTTGATCGTCGCCAACGTCCGCGAACTGGGCGCCACGGCGCTGTCCATCACCTCCGACATCAACACCGCCATCAAGATCGCCGATCAGATCGTGCTGTTGCATGAAGGCAAGGCCGCCTGGACCGGCCCGCCAGCCAAGATCGCCCATACCGGCAATGATGTCATCGAACGTTTCATCCACAAATGGAAGACTGAACAGGCCGCCGCCTAATAGCAACCGGCGTTGATGCGGCCGAAACATCACGCGGTCGGCAATTTGTAATCCGCGAATTGCTCCCGCAGGCGCAGCTTTTGAATTTTACCCGTGGCGGTATGGGGAATTTCATCCACGAAGGCGACGTCGTCGGGCATCCACCAGGAAGCGATCTTACCCTTCATGAAGTCCAGAATTTCCGGACCCTCCAGGTTGCAGCCGTCGTTGCGGACAATGATCAAAAGCGGGCGTTCGTCCCATTTCGGATGGGCAATGCCAATAACGGCGGCCTCCGCCACGTCCGGGTGGCCGACGGCGATATTCTCCAGTTCGATGGATGAAATCCACTCGCCGCCCGCTTTGATCACGTCCTTGGAACGGTCGGTGATCTGCATGTAACCTTCCCCATCCAGGGTCGCCACATCGCCGGTATCGAACCAATCGTCATCATCGATCGCCGCGCCGCCCTCGCCCCTGAAATAACCCGACATGATCCAGGGACCGCGGACCATGAGATGGCCGAAAGCTTCGCCGTCGCGGGGCAACTCGTTGCCCGCGTCATCGATAATCTTCATATCGACGCCATAAATGGTCCGGCCTTGTTTGCGTTTGACCGCCAGCCGGTCGGCGTGGGACCAATCATCCATTTTCGGTTTCATGTGACCAATGGTGCCCAGGGGGCTCATCTCGGTCATGCCCCAGGCGTGCATGACGGTGACATCGTAATCATTTTCGAAGGTTTCGATCATGGTGTCGGGCACGGCGGCCCCGCCGATCACCGTGCGCTCCATATGGGGCAGCTTATTGCCGCTCTCGGCCAGATATTGCAACAGCATCATCCAGACCGTGGGCACGCCGGCGGAAATCGTCACTTTCTCGCCATCCAGCAATTCGAATAACGAGGCGCCGTCCATCCCCATGCCCGGCAGCACCAGCTTGGCCCCGGTCATGGCCGCCGTGTAGGCGATGCCCCAGGAGTTGACATGGAACATGGGCACTACGGGCAGCACGATATCCCGCGAACTCAGCCCCAGGACATCCCGGCTGGCCGAGGAGAACGAGTGCAGCAGGGTGGAACGGTGCGAATACAAAACTCCCTTGGGGTTGCCCGTGGTGCCGGAGGTATAACAGAGCGAGGAGGCGGTTTTTTCGTCGAAACTGGGCCACTCGTAATCGCCGTCCCGGGCCGCCAGCAGGTCTTCGTAACAAAGAACGTTGGGCAGGGTCGTGTCGGGCATATGGGCTTGATCGGTCATGATGATGAAGGCCTCAACCTCCACCAATTGATCGGCGATGGCCTCCAGCAGGGGCACGAAGGTGAGATCGGTCAGAATGATCCGGTCTTCGGCGTGTTGGGCGATATAAGCGATCTGCTCGGGGAACAGGCGGGGGTTGATGGTATGCAGGACCGCGCCCAGCCCCGAGACGCCATAATAACATTCCAGATGACGATAGCCGTTCCAGGCCAGGGTCGCCACCCGGTCGCCGGGTTCAATGCCCAGGGCTATCAGCGCCTGGGCAAGCTGTTTGCTGCGCTGGCGGGCCTGGGCGTAGGTATGGCGGTGTATGGGGCCTTCGATGCTGCGGGAGACGACCTCCACATCGCCATGATACAGCGCGGCGAATTCGATCAACGATGAAATCAACAGTGGGCGGTCCTGGATCAGGCCAAGCATGTCTGTCTCCGGTTACGGGTTGCGGCAACTTTGGAGGTTCTATATCCCGGTCAGCCTGGCTTCGCAAAGGCAAGCCGCGGTCAGGGCGCGACCTGGGAAAAATGAACGCCGGAAACCTGATAAGTAATGGCGCTGTCGTGGGCATAGAAAGTCCCGGCCACATTTTGCGGCGGCGAAGAGGCATTCGAAGGCGCCCCGAAAAAAGCCCCTCGTATGGTGCCGCTGAGGGAGAGCGCGCCGCGGGTGCCGGAAACCGTGCCGGAAAATTCCGTCGGCGCGGTATCGAAATCACCCGAGCCCGAGAAGGTTAAAGTGGCCCCGTCAATGCTCATGGCGGTGTTGGAGATCGATATGACGCCGCTGCTGATGTTCAGGTCGAAGGAATAGCTGCCCACGGAGGTATATATTCCCACCGAACCATTGGTTTCATGGGGGCCATTGGCGACGCTGGCGAGCAATGTCCCGCTGTGGCTGCCCGTCGCCGAAAAGGTCGACGGAGTGGTCGGGGCGAACCGCTCGCCGGCCACCCACGCGGCCAGGCCGATGTCATGTTCCGTGCCCGGTTCAACCACCGCCCCCCAAAAACCCCAGGTGACATACGCGCAGGCGCAGATGGTGACGCCGGACGGCGCGATGGCGGCAAGCGAAATGTCCGTATTGCGGAACATTCCGATGTCGGCATCCGGGTCTGTTCCAGATTCAAAACCAATGGCGCCAAAATGGCCATCATCGATGAATGAACTTTGTTCGCTCAGCGTGGTCGACAGGCCGCCGAAATCCAAAGTGTTGTCCGGTACGCCGTGGGAAAAGCCGCTGGGTCTCTGGATTCTGAAGGCGCCTTCGACAGTGTTGTTGGCGGCGCTCGTCTGAATTCGATTTTGCGGCACTGTCTGGCCATTTACTTCAGTCGTATTTGTTGTGTTGATGGAACGGAACAGATGTGTTCCGATAAAGCTGTTGGAGCTGGTGAAATCGCGGGATATGCCGCCGACATAGGCCGCCATCACCCGGGTCGTGCGGCTGGAGCCAAGGCCGGAGGTGGAGGTCGTCGCCGAGAGTACCACGTTGGGGAATATGAGGGTTTCCGTGTTGCGCTGGCCTTCCTCGAATCCGCGGTCGTCGATGACATCGAGGCTATTAACCGATTCCGCGCCGAGAACCGCATAATTGGGGCCGCTGGTGCCAAAGAAATCGTTGCCGGCGCCATCGTCCTGGGTCGCGAACTCGCCGTCCGAAAAATAATAGTCACTTGTGGAGGATGTCAGCGCCGACGCCACGCCTTCGCCGCTCAAGTTCGTGCGGCCCTGACTGTCGGTTTCGATCTCGCCAACCAACAAGCTGACGGCGTGGGTCTGGGAGCTGCCCGTGCCGGAGTTCGCCAAGTTTCCGGCGAAGAAAGTCGGATTGGAACCGCTGCCCGAGGCGCCCCAATAGATTATCGCCTTGGCGGGGACCAATGGCGTCAAATTTCCGCCATTAGCGAACGAAACAAAGGGTATTTTGCTGCCGCCCAGGGCAAAATCGTCCCGTGGATTGTGGGTGGTGACGCCGGACGTGGACACGGCGCTGGCCGGTGTCGGTACGCCGGCAAAAACCAGTTGCCGGCTGCCGAACAGTTCGTACAGCACAAATTGCTCGTCATCACTCAACAAGCCAGTGCCGGTCACGTTGCCAAAAGGCGTGGTAATGTCGCCCTCGAGAGTGAACGCACCCGTCGTCGCCGGGAAGAACAAATTGTAGTCGCCCTGGCTGGTCGAGACCGCAAAACGGCCGCCGGTGATGGTAATGCCGCTGAGCGCCAGATTCTGTGCGCTGTTGGTATCCAGCGTGCCGGTCGCCGTGGAGGTGCCCCGCTTGCCGCGGCCGTTAAAACCCGTCAGGGTTAATCCTGCGGGGGTGGCGCTTTCAATCGTCAATTGTTGCGAGGCGGTCGTGGTGTCGGTTCCATCGTCAACGTTCGAAACTGTCTCTCCGCCTCCCCCCAACTGCGTACCCTCGGAGCCGGAGATTTGGATCGATTGGTCGTCCGAACCCAGGGCGGCCAACTGGGTGTTGGCGACATCTTCGTCACCTATCTGGACCTCCCCCTCATCGGCCTGGTCCTGGCTGCTCTCCAAGGCGTTCAATTCATTGGATAATTGTTGCTCGCTGACCGGCACCGGGGCGCTGGGGGCCTGGCCCGGTTCGGCGCTGACCTGAAATCCGGGCCGGGTAACGGCGACCGAGACGCCGCCGCTTTCCAGGCTCATTTGTTCGCCGAAAATAAAAGTGGCGGTGACCCCCGCATCGGTCGAATTGATGGTGGCGATGCCGCCGCGAATGCCGATGACCGCCGTCGGCAGTTTCAAAATGACCGCCTTCTTCTTGGATATTCTGCCGCCAACCAAACGGAATATCCCCTTGGTGGCGGAAAATGCCAGATCGCCGGTCTTGGAGTCGGGGTCATAGATAAAGCGGTCCACGACAACATCGGAATTGGGGCCCATGGTCAGGGCGGAGCCATCCAGGAACAGCAGTTGCAGTTTGTCCTTGGCATCCGTCACGACGCGTTCATTGGCGACGATATCGACGCCGATGCGAAGAACCCTGGCGGCCTGATTGGGACGGGCCCCGGTGGCGTCTGGCAACACGGCGGCCGCCACGCCAATGTTCGGGGCCGCGAGAGGCGCCGCGCCAAGCGGAAGTCCGCCAATAATTGCTAATGATAATGCGCCAATCAAAAATGGCGCGCGCGGCAAACATGGACCATTGCCAGATTTCATCATCGTCTGTTCCAATCGTTCCAGCCCGCTTTTTTCAAGCGGGCGTGACTACAGCCGGAAACATCATGACTCATCATATATTAGGTGACGATTTGCCGCAATCGGGCGTCGATTTTTCATGTGACAAGGCCGCGATGATGGGGTTATCTCAATAGGTTTGGCAGCGCACCCAGAGAGGTACCCCAGAAGTGGACCATGCGACACAGATCAGGCTGACAAAAGAAATCCTCGCCCATCTGGATGCCCGCACCACGGACCGGGCGGCCGACGTCATGTATCACGCCACCTCGGCCTATGCCTCGCCCGAACGTCTTGCCTTGGAGAAACAAATCCTGTTTCGCAAATATCCATTGTTGATGGGATTGAGCGGCCAACTGCCGGCCCCCGGCGATTACCTGACCGACGATTTTTCCGGGCGTCCCATTGTCGTGGTGCGGGACCGGGATGGCGTGGTGCGCGCCTTTTTGAATGTCTGTCAACATCGGGGCGCCCGGCTGGTTGAAGGGTGCGGCCACGCCAAGCGCGTCTTTAGCTGCCCCTATCATGGCTGGAGCTATGATCTGCGGGGAAAATTATTGGGTATCCCGGACCAGGACAGCTTCGCCGGCATGGACAGGGAGAAACGGGGCTTGGCGGAACTGCCGGCGGTCGAACGGGATGGTTTGATCTGGGTGCTGCCCGAGGCCGGCGCCCGGTTGGATATGGAAAAACATCTGGCGGGCCTGGCGCCGGAATTGGCCGGTTACGGCCTTGGCGGTTATCACCACCACGAGACCCGGATTTTGCGGCGCAAGCTGAATTGGAAAATCGTCATCGATACGTTTTTGGAGCCCTATCATTTTGGCGTGCTGCACGCCAATACGGTGGGACCCATATTTTTCCCCAATCTTTGTTTGTTCGAAGGCTTTGGGCCGCATTTGCGGGAGACCTTGCCCCGGCGCAGCATCGAGGATTTGCGTGCAATGCCCGAAGCCGATTGGGATTTAATTCCGCACACGGCCCTGGTCTACGTCTTGTTCCCCAATACGGTTTTGATTATGCAGAAGGACCATGTGGAAACCTGGCGGGTCTTTCCCCTCGGTGACAAAGTTGATG
>JAYGEB010000307.1:0-7202 GCA_046582595.1 Alphaproteobacteria bacterium
TTGCCGGGAATATTGGCGCCCACGTACCAGGAGCTGCAGGTGGCGCGCAGGGACAGGGCCGCCGTTTCCCCCACATGGGCAACCCAATCGTCCTCCGCCTGTTGTTCGGCGTTGATCCGGGCATGGCCGTTTCGGCGCATATGGTCCAGGCAATCGCTGATCCAGTTCACGTGCTGTTCGATGGAGGGCAGCATGTTGGTCAGCACGGAAGGACTGCCCGGCCCGGTCACGGTGAACATATTGGGAAATCCGGCCATGGCCAGCCCGAGATAGGTTTTCGGCCCCTCGGCCCATATTTCGGCCAGTTTCCGGCCGCCGACGCCCCTGATATCAATCTTCAGCAGGGCGCCCGTCATGGCATCAAAGCCGGTGGCGAAGACAATGGCGTCGAAGGCATAATCCTCGCCCTTGACCCTCAACCCCGCCGGCGTGATCCGCTCGATGGGATCTTCCGAGACATCGACCAGGGTGACGTTGGCGAGGTTATAGGTTTGCCAATAGTTGCTATCGACACACAACCGCTTGCAGCCGAATACGTTGTGCGGCGACAGCAGGGCGGCGACCTCCGGGTCGTCCACCACATCGCGGATCTTGCCCCGGACGAATTCCGCCGCCGTGTCGTTGGCCGCCGCCTCCAGCAACAGATCGCCAAAGGCGCCCATGAAGCCGAAACCGCCCTGGGCCCACTTCGCCTCAAATATTCGCCGCCGGTCATCTTCGCTGGCTTCCAGGGCGGGCGCCAAATTGATCTCTATATCGATGCCGCCGGGACGCGTTTTGGCGCGCGCCCGCAGGGCGCCATAGTCCGCCTTCACCTCGGCCTCATAGGCCCGGTCCAGCGGCGCGTTATGGGCCGGCACCATATAGTTGGGGGTGCGCTGAAACACCGTCAGGTGGGCGGCCTGTTGCGCCATGATCGGGATGGACTGAATGGCCGACGACCCGGTTCCGATCACGCCCACCCGCTTGCCGGTGAAATCGATACTTTCATGGGGCCAATGGCCGGTATGGTAGGTATCGCCCCGATAGCTTTCCAAGCCCTCGAACTTTGGCATGTTGGCGGCGGAAAGACAGCCCGTGGCCATGACAATGAATTGCGCCGTCGATTGCTTGCCGTCGCTGGTCCTGATTTGCCAGCGCCCCGCTTCATCGTCGAAATGCGCCGCCTCGACGGAGGTGTCGAACTGAATATCGCGGCGCAGATCGAAGCGGTCGGCCACGTGGTTGACGTAACGCAAAATCTCCGGCTGCGGCGAATAGCGTTCCGACCATCGCCATTCCCGCGCCAGCTCGTCCGAGAAGGAATAGGAATACTGCATGCTTTCCACATCGCAACGGGCGCCGGGATAGCGGTTCCAATACCAGGTCCCGCCGACGCCGCCGCCCGCTTCGTACACCCGCGCCGACAAACCCAGGCCGCGGGCCCGGTGCAGCATGTACAGGCCGGCGAAACCGGCGCCCACGATAACCAGATCAAGTTCGGCGACGGTACCATTCTCCGACATATCTTACCTATTCATAGCCAAATTTTTGCAGATCAATGGAACCTGAGGCGGTATGAGTCAAGATCGCCGCGGCCAATGTGAGACGCCTATAGCTTGCCATATAGGGCAAACAGCCGCTCCCAATGGCGCTCCGCGGCAGGCTGATCATAAGCCGGCCGGTTCGGAAAGGCGAAGCCGTGGTTGACGCCCATATGCAGCTCGATCTCACCCGGCGACCCCGCATCCGTAAAATAGCCGCGCAACTTCTCAACCATGTCCAGGGGCGCCACATGGTCGTGTTCGGCGCAGGATATATAGACGTCCCCCGTGACCTGGCCAAACGTCAAATGGGGACTTTCCTCCACATCGTTGACCAGCCAAGTGCCGTAGAACGAGGCTGCCGCCTTGACCCGGCCGGGGTAGCGGGCGGCGGCGGCCAGGGCAAAGGGCCCGCTCAGGCAATAGCCATGCACCCCCACGGCGCCGTCCTTGGCCATATCCTGGGCGTCGACAAAATCGATCATGGCGCCCACATCCTCCATCACCGGGGGAATGGTCATCTTGGTGCGGATCGCCCGCATGGCGACATTGTCGGGACTGCCTTTTTCTAGCACGTGGGGGCCGTACATGGTGTCCCGCCCGGCCCGGTAATACAGGTTGGGCAGCAGCACGAAATAACCGACACTGGCCAGACGGCGGACCATGTCGCGCAATTCCTCGCGAATTCCCGGCGCATCCATCAGCAGGAATATCGCCGGGCAGGGTCCGCCTCGTTCGGGATGGCAGACAAAAGTCTCCATGGCGCCGTCCCTGGTGGTGATATCCAGTGTCGCTTCGATCATGCCGCAGGCTCCCCTCGCTATTTGACCACCAATATATAGCCACGGGGCGAATGAGTGGCATACTATGCCGCAATAACAAAATCGGGAGGATGGGCGCATGGGACATACGGATGATTGGCTGGCGTTGACGCCGGAAGACACCTTGGAGCCGGATTTGCCGATCTGCGATCCCCATCATCATTTGTGGGACGCCGGCTTCGACCCTTCGGCGAAGTTCCGCACCGAGCAGGTTGAAACCCGTTATCTGTTCCATGAAATGCTGGCCGAGATCAACAGCGGCCACAACGTCACTTCCACGGTCTTTATCGAATGCGGTTCCATGTACCGCAAGGACGGACCGCGCCATATGCGTCCCGTGGGCGAGACCGAGTTCGTCAACGGCATCGCGGCCATGAGCGCCTCGGGCCAATATGGCGAGGCGCGCATCGCCGCCGGTATCGTCGGCCTGGCCGACCTGAACCTGGGCGCCGGCGTCGGGGAGGTGCTGGAGGCCCACATCGCCAACGGCGGCGGGCGTTTCCGCGGCATCCGCCATGCCGCGTCCTGGGACGCCAGCGACGAAATCCGCAACTCCCACACCAGACCCACCCAGCACATGATGGCGGACGCCACGTTCCGCGAGGGTTTCGCCCAACTGGCGCCCTTGAACATGAGTTATGAGGCCTGGTGCTATCACCCGCAAATCGCGGAGGTCACCGATCTGGCCCGCGCCTTCCCCGAGACCACGATGATCCTCAATCATTTCGGCGGGCCCATTGGCATCGGCCCCTATGCCGGCAAGCGGGACGAGATCCTGGCGCAATGGCGCCTCGACATCGACGAATTGGCGAAATGCCCCAACGTGGTGGCCAAGCTGGGCGGCATCAATATGAGGGTCAACGGCTATGATTGGGATCTGCGGGACCAACCGCCAAGCAGCGCCGAACTGGCGGCGGCCACGCGGGTCTATTACGACCACTGCATCGAACGTTTCGGCGTGGAGCGCTGCCTGTTCGAATCCAACTTTCCCGTGGACAAGCGGACCTGTAGCTACAACGTGCTGTGGAATACCTTCAAGCACATCTCGTCTGGCTGCTCGGATGGGGAAAAAGCCGCCCTGTTCCATGACACCGCCGCGCGGGTTTACCGTATCGAAGTCTGAGCGGGATTGGATCAAAACATGAGCGAGCGTATCGCGGTGATCGGCATGGGGCAGATGGGCTCCGCCATGGCCCGGCGCCTGAGCGAAGCCCAGTACGACGTCATGGGACATGACATCGCCGAGGCGGTGCGCCAAAATCTATCCGGCCAGGGCGTCAAGATGGCGGACGGCCTGGCGGCGGCGTTGGCGGGCCGCACCACTATTTTGACCTCCCTGCCCGACCCGGCCGCAGTGCGCGAGAGCTGGCTGGGCGAGGGCGGCATCGCCGCCTTGGCGGACCCCGGCAGCCTGATCATCGATTTAAGCACCATCGACCCCGACACCATGAAAACGGTGGCTGAAGCGGCCACGGCAAATGGTCACGCGGTATTGGATTGCCCGGTCAGCGGCAGCCCGAACGAGGCCGGGACGGGCAAGCTAGTCTTGCTGGTGGGCGGCGAGGACGACGCCGTGCGGCGCGGCGAATGGTTGTTCGCATTGCTCGGCCAAACCTGGAAGCATACGGGCGCGGTGGGCACCGCCAAGGTTGTAAAGATCGTCAACAACATGATGTCCATGGGCAATGTCCTGGTCGCGGCGGAGGCGTTCTCCCTCGGCGTGGCGGCGGGGGTGGAACCGCAAAAGTTGTACGATGTGATCGCGGTCAGCGGCGGCCGCTCGCACCATTTCACCAAACGTTTTCCCAATGCCCTGAAGGGTGATTTCGCGCCCGGCTTCCGAATGGAATTGGGGGAAAAGGACCTCTCCCTCGGCATCGAGTTGGGCCGCGCCTTCAACATGCCCACGCCCGCGGCCTCCGTGGTCCGCGAGATGTACGCCCTAGCCCTTGCGCAAGGCTTCCGTGGCCAGGATATTGTCGCGTTGCTGGAGATGTATCGGCAATGGGCGGCCGGGAAGGAGCCGGCATGACCTTAACCGTGACACCGATCTCCGGCGCGCTGGGGGCCGAAATTGCCGGCGTCGATGTCGGCAGCGACTTGGACGATGCCACCATCGCCGATATCCGCCGCGCCTTGCTGGACCACCAGGTGATATTTTTTCGCGATCAGGATCTGGATATCCGCCGCCACAAGGCCTTCACCCGGCGCTTTGGCGAGCTCTTCGTGCATCCGGATTTTCAGTTCGGCCAGGACAACCCTGAAATCGTTTTCGTGCGCCGGGAACCCGGTGACCGGCAGGTGCTGGGCCAAGGCTGGCATGCGGACACCACCATGATGGCGACCCCGCCCATGGGCGCGATCCTTTATGCCCTGGAGGTGCCCGCCACGGGCGGCGATACGCTGTTCGCCAATCAGTATCTGGCCTACGATGCCCTGTCGGACGGCATGAAGGACATGCTGGACGGCCTGCGCGCGGTGCATAACGACACCCGTATCGCCGGGCCCGGAGCCGGCTTGAACGCCCAACGCGCCAGCCAGGTGCGCGAGGACGACGATTGGCGGCCGACGGAGACCACCCACCCCGTCGTCCGCGCCCATCCCGAGACCGGGCGCAAATGCCTGTTCGTCAACGGAATTTACGTGCATCATTTCGAAGACATGACCGTGGCGGAAAGCCAGCCGCTGTTGGACTACCTTTACGTCCATGCCGTCCGGCCCGAATTCACCTGCCGCTTCCGCTGGCGCCCCGGCTCCATTTCCTTTTGGGACAACCGCTGCACCTTGCATTTGGCCGTCCACGACAGCCATGACGCCGTCCGCCACATGCAACGCACACAGATCGCTTAGGGCAAAATTCAATTAATCGAAGTCGCTATCGCGGCCTGGAGCCGGGATTTCGAGACCTTGAAAAGCCAGCCCCCGGTGATTCAAAGTTAGTTGAAAATGCTCCAATTGAAAGTGGCGGCCGCCTCGCCTATCCTTGCCGTGACTGAACCATTTGGAGGCCTAGGATGACGATTGCAAGTTGGCGGATTGGCGAGGTAAAAATCACCAGCATCGTCGAGATGAGCGCCGTCAGGACGCCTGACTTCGGCTATCGCAATCTCACGTCCGAGGACATCCGGCGCGAGACTTGGCTGCAACCGCACTTTGCCACGGATGACGGACGCCTAAAGAGTTGCATCCAGGCCTTTGTCGTTGAATCCCAGGGCCGGCGCATTATCGTCGATACCTGCGTCGGCAACGATAAACCCCGTAGCAATGCCGCTTGGAACCAACTGCGGGGTTCCTTCCTCGATGATCTCGCCGCCGCCGGCTACCGGGCGGAGAGCATCGACATCGTGCTTTGCACCCACCTCCACGTGGACCATGTGGGCTGGAACACCATTCTGAGCGACGGTAAATGGGTGCCCACGTTTCCCAACGCCAGCTACCTGTTTGGCCGCACGGAATGGGGACATTGGGGGCGGGAGACGGTTACGGCCACCGCCGGCGACGTGGACCCGGAAATCGCCGAGGCGGTAATGGATTGCGCCGCCGTCAATCAGGACTCGATCCGGCCGATCATCGAGGCCGGGCTGCACGAGCTGGTCGAAATGGACCACCGGGTGACCGGAGAGGTGCATCTCGAACCAACGCCCGGACATACGCCGGGGCATGTCAGCGTGGTGATCGCATCCGCCGGGCGGCGGGCGGTAATCACGGGCGACATGATGCACCATCCCATCCAGATCGGCTTGCCCCACGTCGCCAGCAAGTTCGACCATGACGTGGACCGTGCCAAAAGTACGCGCCTCGATTTTCTACAACGGTATGGCGATGATGATGTGCTGGTATTTGGCACACATTTTGCCGCGCCAACCGCTGGCCGGATTGTATCGCACGAGGGCGGTTGGCGTTTCCAAGTGGATAAGGCAGGCGGAGCGTGAGCGATAACCGGCCCTCCGGATCAAGCAGCAGGAGACAATCATGGCGAAAGAAATGACCCCGATGCGCCGCCGCCTGGCGGACGGCCAGGTCGTCCTGGGCCTGAACGCCCGGCATTCCAGGACCAGTGAAATCGGCGCCATCCTGGCGTCCTGCGGCTATAGCTGGTTTTTCGTCGATAACGAACATAGCCCCATTCCCACCGGCACGGCTTACGAGATGTGCCTGGGCGCCATCCGCGCCGGGATTACGCCGTTTGCCCGGGCCCGCTCCAACGACGCGGCCGAGATTTCCAGTTGGCTGAACAACGGCGCGATGGGTATTTTCGTGCCACACGTGAATACGCCGGAAGAAGCCGCCCAGGCGGCGCGGGCCGCGCGTTACCCACCCGCCGGCGTGATGGCGGCGCCCGGCCTGGTGCCCCAATACGGCTATGCCAGCGCGCCACTGCCCGAGGCGACGAACTGGTACAACGAAAATGTCACGGTGGTGGCGATGATCGAGTCGGAACAGGCGGTAGCCAACGCCGAGGCGATTGCGGCGGTCGAGGGCATCGATGCCCTGTTCATCGGCGCCTCCGATCTGACGTTCGATATGGGCATCAACTCGCAATACGGCCACGAGCGGGTCCAAAAGGCGGTCGAGACCGTCTGCCGCGCAGCCCAGGCCGCGGGTAAGATTGCCGGCATGGGCGGGGTGCGGGAGAACCAGGATTGGGCCCGCTACGTGGCCTGCGGCATGCGTCTGCTGCTGACCGAGAACGACCTGAGCCTGCTGATGGCGCGGGCCCGCGAGCGGGCTGAATTCTTTACCGCCCTGCCAACCGAATGATATGTGCGCACCATGCAGTGGTTTGTAGGGCGGTTCCGGAACTAGAGCAGTTCCGATCAAATGTGAATCATGAAGTGATAGATCGGAAGAGCACACG
>JAYGEB010000383.1:0-4090 GCA_046582595.1 Alphaproteobacteria bacterium
CAAACATCGGAACAGCGGAAAGAAGAGTTGCCCTACTGGCTGCACCATTACAATTGGCACAGGCCGCATGCCGGGATAAAAAGGAAAACCCCCATCAGCCGTTCAGGCTGGGATGTGAATAACCTATCGAGACTCCACAACTAGCGCCCTTGAGAGAATGGGTGAAAGCCATTCAGAAATTTGCAGCGAGGGGCTATGATGGACAAAATCAAAACGGGCCGCATGGGATCGGCGGAATGGAAGGTCATCGATTATGAAGGATTTGGGTTTTGGCATCTTCCTCGCACCCTTTCACACGCTGGATGAGGATCCCACGGCGGCGCTGGATAGGGACATGGCGCTGGTGGAGCACCTGGACCGGTTGGGCTATGACGAGGCCTGGATCGGCGAGCATCATTCGGGCGGCTACGAGATCATCGCCGGGCCGGATATTTTCATCGCCGCCCTGGCCGAGCGGACCAAGCATATCCGCCTGGGTACCGGGGTCTCCTCGCTGCCCTACCACCACCCCTTCACCAACGCCGGGCGCATGGTGCAATTGGATCATATGACCAAGGGGCGGGTGATGTTCGGGGTCGGCCCCGGCGCCCTGGTGGGCGACGCCTTCCGCATGGGCATCGACCCGGCCAATCAACGGCGCATGATGAACGAGGCCCTGGACGCCATCGTCGCCCTGCTGGACGGCAAACGGGTGACCATGAAGACCGATTGGTTCGAATTGCGCGAGGCCCAATTGCAACTGTCCTGTTATACCCGGCCGCGCATGGAAATGGCCGTGGCCTGCGCCCGTTCGCCCTCGGGCGCCCTGGCCTCGGGCCGGCACGGCCTGGGCATGCTGTCCATCGGCGGCACCTCGGATGAGGCCCTGGCGGCGCACGCCAACAACTGGCGCATGTGCGAGGAAGCGGCGGCGGAGGCGGGGCAAACGGTGAGCCGGGACAAATGGCGCGTGGTCACCCTGGCGCACGTGGCCCGCAGCCGGGAGCAGGCGCGGGAAAACGTCAAGCACGGCCTGGATGGGTGGGCGCAATATTTCCGCGATATCGCCACTTTCCCCATCGTGCCGCCGGAGATCGACAACGCCTATGAATATCTGACCGAGAGCCACATGGCGGTGATCGGCGATCCGGACGACGCCATCCGCCACATTGAAAAACTGCTGAAAGGATCTGGCGGCTTCGGCACCTATCTGGAACTGGCCCACAACTGGGCCGACTTCGACGCCACCCTGGAACATTACGAACTGATGGCCCGCTATGTGGTGCCCCATTTCAACGGCAAGAACCGCCTGCGCCAGGTTTCCTACGACTACAGCCATGCCAACCGCGAGGTCTTCGTCGGCCAGGCCCAGGCCGCGGTGGAAACGGAAATTCAGCGCCAGGCGGACAAGGAGTCCGGCCGGAAAGCGCAAGCGGGCGATGACTGAAGCAGACAACAGCGTGGAGGGGGGCTGTTCCTGCGGCGCGGTGCGCTATGCCCTGCGGGCCAAGCCGATGATCGTACATGCCTGTCACTGTACCGATTGTCAGCGCCTCACGGGCAGCGCCTTTGTGCTGAATGCTTGGATCGAGCGGGACCAGGTGCGCTTGCTCTCGGGCGAACCGGTCGCCTGCAAACTGCCGACGGGCCAGCGCGGCGGCACCGTGTACTTCTGCGGCCAATGCGGCACCTATGTCTGGACCGAATACACGCCCGGTTTCCGGTTCGTGCGGGTCGGCACTCTGGACGATCCGAAACAATTCGCCCCGGACATGCATATCTGGACCCGCTCGAAACAGCCTTGGCTGGCCTTGCCCGAGGGCGTGCGGGCGTTTGAAACATACTATGACAGGGACCAGGAATGGCCGGCCGACAGCCTGGCCCGCCTGGCGGCGGTGGTGGGATGACGGATCTGGCGAAAATTTGGACCGACGACGGGCTTACCCGGGTGCCCTACGCGGTTTACGGCGATGAAGACGTCTATGCCCGCGAGCGGGAGCGGCTGTTCCAGGGCCCGACCTGGAACGTCCTGGGGCTGGAATGCGAGGTGCCCGAACCCGGCGACTACAAGACGACCTTTTTGGGCGATATCCCCGTGGTGCTGACGCGGGACCGGGACGGCGTCCTCAAGGGCTTCGAGAACCGGTGCGCCCATCGCGGCTCGTTGCTGTGCCTGGAACGCTTCGGCAATGTCAACGCCTTTACCTGCGTCTATCACGCCTGGTCCTACAACCATGACGGCGAGCTGATCGCCGTCGCCTTTCAAAACGGTGTCAACGGCGAGGGCGGCATGCCCGAACATTTCCGCCGCGAGGAGCACGGCCTGCGGCGGCTAAAAATCGCCGTGCTGGCCGGCCTGGTGTTCGGCAGCTTCGACGCCCAGGTGCCGGACCTGGAGGCTTATCTGGGTCCGGATATCGTGGCGCGCATCCGCCGGGTGCTGCCCCGTCCCGCCAAGGTGCTGGGCTATTACACCCAGACCATGCGCAATAACTGGAAGCTCTATGCCGAGAACGTGCGCGACCCCTACCACGCCTCCATCCTGCATCTGTTTTTCACCACCTTCCGGGTCAACCGCCTCAGCCAAAAGGGCGGCATCATCGTCTCGGAGGGCGGCGGCCATCATGTCAGCTATTCCAAACTGGATCGCCCTGGCGAAAATAGCGGCGACGACAGCGACTACGACGGGGCCAAGCTGCGCGCCGACAGCGAATTCGGCCTGAAGGAGCCCGCCTTGCTGGGCGGGCGGGATGAATTCAACGACGGCATCACCTTGCAGATCCTTTCGGTGTTTCCCAATCTGGTGCTGCAACAGGTGCGCAACAATCTCGTCGTGCGCCAGATCGTGCCGCGCGGCGTGGACCGCGCCGATATCGTCTGGACCAACTATGGCTTTGCAGACGATGACGACGAACTGACCGATCTGCGCCTGATGCAGGCGAATTTCATCGGCCCCGCCGGCTATATCTCCATGGAGGACGGCGCCGTGGGCAATTTCATCCAGCGCGCCCTGCCGGGCACGGCGGGGGAAACCTCGGTGGTGCTGATGGGCGGCGAGGAGGCGGCCAGCCAGGGCAGCCGGGCCACGGAAACCTCGATCCGCGGCTTCTGGAAGGCCTACCGCAAACTGATGGATATCTGATGCCGGACCATTCCGGCATGTCCACTTTGGCGACCATCACCGGCCTGCTGGCCGACTATGCCCACTGCATCGACGGCGACGAGTTGGAACGCTGGCCGGATTTCTTCACGGAAGGGGCCCATTACCGCATCACCACCGCCTTCAACCACGACCGGGGCTTTCCCGTCGGCATCATCGATGCCCGCAACCGCAACATGCTGAAAGACCGGGTCGCCGCCCTGCGCAAGGCCAATATTTACGAGCCCCAACGCTATCGCCATATCATCTCCCTGGCCCGCGTCACCGGCCAGGACGATGGTTTGATCCGTGCCGAAGCGGGCTTCCTGGTGGTCCGCACCATGATCGACGGCAGCCAGGACCTGTTCGTCTCCGGCCGCTATCTGGACCACATCGACCTATCCGGGCCCCGGCCGCTGTTCGCTGAAAAGCTGGTGGTTCTGGACAGCGACAAGATCGATACCCTGCTGGCGATCCCGCTGTGATGGGTTTGCGGATTGGGCGAGGGGACAATGGAAAAGGCGGACATCGGATTTAACGGCTTGCGCATGATGGAAGCCGGCGGGATCGAGATCCACTGGCGCGCCGACGGCTTGCCCCTGCCGGCGTTCTTTTATCTGGAGCCTGGCGACATGCGCCGGGATAGCGGGAACAATATTGATCTGTCGATATTCCACCAGGTCGATCCATCGCGGCGGCTGACCCTGGCCGGCGTCATGCCCGATCTTGACCTGCTCAAAAGCGCCGGCAATCCCTATCCCGCCGGACCCGGCGACCCGGCCATCCAGGGGCATATGACTTGGGCGCCCTATGTGGAAGTCAGCCATGCCTCACAGTACCCGACTTAATAGGATAAAGCCCTGAAGTGATTCATACTTTGAGACCCACCGATCAAAGAAAGTCTCACAAGATGCAGGAATTACTTACCAAGGCCTTATCCATGGCGCTAGAAAATCACATCGCGCTTTGGCG
>JAYGEB010000015.1:0-1970 GCA_046582595.1 Alphaproteobacteria bacterium
CCCAAGGAATTATTATATGCACGCTGCAACGAATAATCCCAGTTCTATTCATTTTGCTGGTTGCGAGGCGAGGCGATCAAGTGACGCCGGGGTACTCACAGCTATCTATTGTTACATCGAGGGTAAAAAGCAAAACGATCAAAGTCAATCATATTTTTGATTGATAATTGTTGTATTTCGGGTTGATTTACCCCTATTTTGATTGATACCTCCCTGGCGAAGCCTCGGGCGGTTGAAGGTGCGGAACAGCGCCCGGGAGGCCGCCCGAGGCTTCGCCCCTTTTTCGGTGGACCGGATCAGCTGCAATGAAATTTGACCGATTAGAGGTTATTCAAAGCCAGCTTTTCGCCCGTGGCGTTGTCAGTGTTCGAGGATTATCCGACCAACTGAATGTGTCCCTGGCGACCATCCGGCGCGACTTGAGAAACCTGGAAGAGGCAGGGATAGCAGAGCGCACTCATGGCGGCGCGCGGCTCGTCGACCGGTCCGGAATTGAAGTCGCGTTTGAAATCCGAAAACGGCACAACATCGAAGCAAAACGCGCCATCGGTGCCTATGCCTACTCAATGATTGAACCACATAGTTCAATCCTGTTCGATGCCAGCACCACCGTCTTGCAGGCGGCTCGTCGCTTGAAAGTCGCGCCCGTGCCGATAAACCTGTTTTCAAACGGTTTGATGGTGGCGCAGGAATTGATCGGCGTCCCCGGTATCAACGTGTTCTTGCTGGGGGGCCTGCTGCGCAAGGAGAATTTGTCCGTCGCCGGGCCGCAGGCGGAACGTGAACTCGATCAATTGTGGATCGACCATACGTTCCTTGGGGCAAGGGCCATCTGCGAGGACGGAGCGATTTACGGCTTTGATCAGTCCGGGGCAAGTATAATTGCAAAAATGATAGCCAGATCAAAGCGGTGTACGGTTCTGGCGGATGCGAGAAAGTTCGGTCATCGCTCGACCTTCCGCATTGCCCACTTGTCGGAGATATACTCGGTCGTCACCGACCAGGAGATCGACCCCGCCCTCGTGGACCGGCTGCGGGAGCAAGGAGTCAATATGAAAATCGCCCCCACTTATTCGCCTTGATCCGACTCAGCCACCAAGGATAGGCGCGCTGTAAAGAATAATCCCGGTTCCAATTCAGCGTGAAAATGCTCTAGGGTCGTTTCCGCTGACGTGGAACTTGCCGGCCGCCCGATGACTTTACCCAAGCGAGACACCCCCTTCTGGGTCTTTGCCTACGGCTCCCTCATGTGGCGCCCGGGCTTCCCCCACTCGGACGCCTGCGCGGCCGTTCTGCACGGCTACCACCGGGCCCTTTGCATTTACTCCACCCACTACCGGGGAACGCCCGAGCGCCCGGGATTGGTGCTCGGCCTGGACCGGGGCGGGTCCTGCCGGGGCCGCGTCATGCACGTATCGGGTGAGGATGCGGGCGACGTCATCGACTACCTGAACGAACGCGAGATGGTCAACCAGGTCTATACGCCGGGCACCTTCGGCGTGCGCCTGGACGATGGGCGGCGCATCCGGGCCTACACCTACATCGTGCGCCGGGACCACGCCAAGTACTGCTGCAAGCTGCCCCTGGGCCGGGCGGCCGAGATGGTGCGCCAGGGCCACGGGCCGGCGGGGTCGAGCCTGGAATACCTGGAGAACACCGTCGCCCACATGGATGAACTCGGCATCACCAGCGGCCTCCTGCACAAGGTTCTGGAGTTGGCGAAGGGGGGCGGTTAGGGCTCAAGGATGCGAACATTCGGCGATCCCCAGCGGGTTGCTAAGACAAGTTTTCAAATCATTGGCAATTCTTCGAGACGCGCCCCATCGGGGCACTCCTCAGAATGAGGTTTTGTGCAATTTCAATAAGTTAACCTCATTCTGAGGAGGCGCAAGGCGCCGTCTCGAAGCATATTGCCGCCAAATTTTAGCGTTTTTCAGCGGCCCGCTAGAGCATGATGCATTTAGGATGGC
>JAYGEB010000085.1:0-3335 GCA_046582595.1 Alphaproteobacteria bacterium
CGGATTTTTGAATCCTACGAGCAAATCGTCACGCTTTGCTGCGAGGCCTGGAACAAGCTCATCGATCAACCGTGGAAAATCATGTCCATCGGAAGGCGCCAATGGGCTCATGGGTTCTGATTAATGCTCGTTGGTATTAGCGGGTCATGAAGGCGCCCGGCACCCGAACAGAGATAGACCGCCGCGGCGCGCGCCAGGGTCACCTCATCGAGGCCAGCGAAGCTATTCTCGGCCAACGCCGGCAGGAACACCGCCTCCCTGGAGCGCTCCCTCGATGGCCCGCGCGAGGCGGGCGGCGGATTGCCGGGGATGGGTTCGCCCATGAGTGATGGGTGGGCGCGTTTGTATTGCGGTGGGAAGGCGGCCTCCGCGCCCAGGGCCTCGGCGGCATGCCATGGCCAATGAGGGTCGTAGAGCATGCCTCGGGCGAGGGCCACCATGTCGGCCTGGCCCGATGCCAGGATGGTCTCGGCCTGGTGGGGATCGGTAATCTGGCCGACCGCCATGATGTTCATCCCCGTGGCGCGGCGTATGGCGCCCGCGAACCCGGTCTGGTAGCCGGGGCCGAAGACGATTTTCTGGTCTGGTGAATTGCCGCCGCTGGAGACATCAAAAAAATCACAGCCGCGCTCGGCCAGCGCCTGGGCATAGGCGGTGGTGCCGTCCAGGTCCCATCCGCCTTCCACCCAATCCGTGGCCGAGGCCCGCACGCCGAGCGGCAGATCATCGGGGCAGACGGCGCGGACCGCCTCGAACACCTCCAGCGGAAAACGCATACGGTTCTCCAGGCTGCCGCCGTATTCGTCGTTCCGATGGTTGCTCAGGGGCGAGAGGAATTCATGCAACAGGTAGCCATGGGCGGAATGGAGCTCGATCGCATCGAAACCGATGCGCAAGGCTCGGAGCGCTGCATCGACGAAGGCCTGTTTGATGCGCGTCAGCCCGGCATGGTCCAGGGCCTCGGGAATCTGCGCGCCTTCGGCATAGGCGCGGGCCGAGGGCGCGAAGGTCTGCCATCTGTCGCTGTCGCCGTTGTTCCAAGGCACGGCGGTGGAAGCCTTGCGGCCCGCATGGGCGAGCTGGATGCCGATGCGGGCATTACCGTAATCGCGGAAGAAATTGACCACGCGGGTCATGGCGGCCTCGTTGGAGTCGGAATAGAGACCGGTGCAGCCGGGGGAAATCCGCCCCGCCGCTTCTACGCCGGTTGCCTCGACGAAAACCAGGGCGGCCCCGGATACGGCGAACTGGCCGAGATGCACAAAATGCCAGTCGGTCATATTGCCGTTTTCGGCGCTGTACTGGCACATGGGCGCAACGACAATGCGATTGGCAAGCTCAAGGCCGCGCAGGCGGATCGGCGAGAAGAGATGACTGGGCATGGGTGGTCCTATCTGACTCAAAACTTACAAATTTGTGGAAAGCAGCCTAATACCAAGGAGCAGTAATAAAGACTCACAGAGACGGCTTCCCGTGGTTTTCGGCTAGGCGCGCGCGGCGCCGCGATGCTGGCGCATCGCAAGACGGGCGGAACGACGTCCGAAAGCCACGGGAAGACGTCTCTATGGGTCTCTATTATCGATCCTTGGTATTAGGTCATTTGCCGATACAGAATTCCGCGAAGATCACGTCGAGCACGTCTTCCACATCGACCCGCCCGGTAATCCGCCCCAGGGCGCGGGCGGCCAGGCGCAGGTCTTCGGTTGCCAGTTCCGGCGCCGTCAAGGCCTCGTCCCGGGCCGCCAGAAAGCGTTCCAGGGCGGCAACGCAATCCTCCAGGGCCGCGCGGTGGCGCGCCCGGGTCAGGACGACCGACAGGCCGGGCACAAGCCGCGCGGTCAGCGCCGCCTCAAGGGCTTCAAGAAAGCCCTCCAGGCCGGTTCCGTCCCGGCATGACAGGGGCCAGACCGTTCGGTCCATTACTGTTTTGCCGGCCCCGGCGATAGAATTCTCGCCCAGCTCTATATCATTGATATCATTCACTAGATCGATCTTATTGACGATCACCATGGTGTCTTTATCGACCAGCTCACGGGTCCGCTCGTCGGTCCGGGGCCAGGCCGCGGCGTCGAACACGGCGATCTTCAGATCGGCGGCGGCGGCGCGGGCCAGGGTCCGTGCAATGCCCTCCTGCTCGACCTCGTCGAGATCCTTGCCCGCGCCGCCCGCGCCCTCCACCCTGGCCCTGAGACCCGCCGTATCGGCCAGGATGACCGGCAGCCCGGCGATATCCATATGCACTTCGACCACATCGCGGGTGGTCCCGGCATGGTGGGAGACGATGGCGGCTTCGCGCCGCGCCAAACGGTTCAAAAGACTCGATTTACCTACATTCGGCGCGCCGATGATGGCGACGAACAGACCCTCGCGCAGACGCTCGCCACGGTGGTTGTCATCAAGATGTAGTATCAAACCTTGAAGCACACTCCTTATATCGTGGTGCACCGATGAAACCAGATCATCCGGCAGGTCCTCGTCGGAGAAATCGATGGCCGCCTCCATCATCGCCAGGGCGTGAAGCAGCGATTCGCGCCAACTGTCGTAGAGAGCGCCCAATTCGCCGTCGAGCTGGCGCAGGGCCTGGCGGCGCTGAGCCTCGCTCTCCGCCGCCACCAGATCGGCAAGGCCCTCGATGGCGGTGAGATCGAGCTTGCCGTTTTCGAAAGCGCGCCGGGTGAATTCACCGGGCTCGGCGGGCCGCAGGCCGGGCAGGGCGGCGAGCGCCTCGAGCACCGCGGCGACCACGGCGCGGCCGCCATGCAGATGAAGCTCGGCCGCGTCCTCGCCGCTGTAGCTCGCCGGACCGGGAAACCACAGCACCAGGGCGTCGTCCAGCGCCTCGCCATCAGCCGTCGTCAGCCGTCGCCGCGTCGCCCGGCGCGGGGGCGGCAGATCGCCGGCCAGGGCTTGCAAGGCGGCGCCGGCATGGGGTCCCGAAATACGCAGCACGGCGATCGCGGCACGTCCCAAAGCCGTCGCCGGCGCGAAGATAGTGGTCGGGCTTTCGTCGGATGCCATGGCGTTAGTACGTTATTATATTTACTTTTTTACCTCGCCGCTAGACCACAACTTTTGCCATTGTTCCCAGCCGGCCATACCGTCAGGCATCCAGGCCTTCATCATGGCGTCGCCGTCCATGGCGGAAATCGACTCGTTCATGCGTTCCTTAAGCGCCTCGACGAACGCCTCCTGGACCGGGGTCACATCGGGCAGGCCAAGGAAGCTTCGCGCCTCCTCGGGCGAGCATTCGACATCAACGGTAATTTTCATCAATTTTCTCCCGTTATAAGGGGCGATGGGGCTTGCCCCTGGCGCTGTTTCGCCCCAGGTTACCT
>JAYGEB010000194.1:0-11148 GCA_046582595.1 Alphaproteobacteria bacterium
ATGGGCAAACGTGTCATGACTTATGACGTCTGGTATTAGCGCATTCTTAAAATGAACCGAGCGGTGCCGATCCGCATTAATACCAAGGTGCGATGATAAAGACCCACTACATTTTGAGCAAACGATGCACCGTGGCGTCGCCGCCCAAGCGGAACTTCAGCCAGCGGCATGGCTATTCAGGCACGCCCGCCTTGCGTAGGCCGTCAAACAAACTGTTCAAGTAGACTTCGTTCGCGCCGACAAAACTCCGGCGGATATAACTTATGGAAAGAGCCGGCTGGAGCCGCGTTGCTTTTTCGACTGCCGCCCCCGCCTCGCTACTCTGCCCGGCTTCCGCCAAAGATGCCGCGAGCGTCATATACGGCAAGTAGGGTACTCCGGGGAACTGACAGGCTTTTCGGCCATGGGCAATGGCCTCGTCGTGGCGGCCGAGTTGGCGCAACGCCGTACCTTTGACCATAAATGCCAAATAGAGCCACGGATCGCGCGGATCAAGCCGGAGCGCGGCATCCAGGTGCGGGAGCGCCTGCTCCGGTTGACCGGCGCTGTAGGAAAAAGCCCAGCCCAGCCCATAATGACCCAGTGCGAAATTGGGATTGGCCGCGATCGCGGCCTGCATTTCGCTTATCGCCGTTTCGGCGTCACCGGTAAAAATATGTACCCGCCCCAAGGCGGAATGCGCCACGGCGTCATTGGGATCGAGCGATACAGCCCGTTCGGCGGCCCTTTGCGCCGAGGCAAACATTTTTTCCGGGTCATCGGCGAAACCCAGAAAAACCGAGGACGTCAGAGCATAGGCAAGGTGGCCATGGGCCGCCGCGAATTCTGGATCCAGGGCAACCGCTTCCTCGAACAGGCGTATGGCTTCGCGGTGTTCAATCTCGTTGGCGCGATAGAAATGCGACAGGCCGCGCTGCACAAGCTCCCAGGCATCGAGGCTGTCGGGCGACTTGCGCCGCGCCTGTCCGCGTTCATGGGCGCCGATCCGCGGTTCGACCGCGACGACGATCCGTTCGGTAATTGTGTCCTGTAGATCGAAGACGTCATCCAGCGCGCCGTCGTAGCGCTCGGCCCATAAGTGGTTGCCAGTGGCGGCATAGATCAACTGCGCGGTGACCCGCACGCGATTGCCGGCTTTCCTGACGCTGCCCTCGACGACGTAGCGCACGCCTAGCTCGCGGGCGACCGCGCGGATATCGGGCGATGTGCCTCTATATGAGAAGCTCGAATTACGCGCGATCACGAACAGCGAGTGAAAACGGGACAGCGCGGTGATCACATCCTCGGCGATACCATCCGCGAAATATTCCTGCTCCGGATCGCCGGACATATTGTCGAATGGCAGCACGGCGATGGAGGGTTTGTCGGGGAGCGGCAGCGGTTGATCCGCCGCCGCCGTGTCATCCACCGTTATCCGTCCCTCCGGAGACCAGCGCCAAACGTGAACCGGACGATTAATGTTTTTGACCTCGTGTTCACCGTCATCGCTGAACGTCACATCGATCTTGCCGCTCACCTGCTCATGAATGTTACTCGAAATGGCAATGCCGCCGCTGTCCGCGACGGCCTGCAGGCGGGCCGCGACATTTACACCGTCGCCGAAGATGTCATCGCCATCCATGACGACTTCGCCAATATTGACACCGATCCGGAGCAACATGCGGCGTTCTTCAGGCAACCCGGCATTGCGCTCAATCATCCCCCGCTGCACGGCAACCGAACTCTCCACGGCCGCCACGGCGGAGGCGAATTCGACCAGCATGCTATCGCCGGCGGTTCCGACCACGTGGCCGCCATATTGTTCAATGATGGGGTTCCAAAACTCGGTGCGATGCGCCCGCATTGCCGCCAGCGTGCCGGTTTCATCCGCGCCCATCAGGCGCGAATAGCCGGCCACGTCCGCCGACACGATGGCCGCTAGTTTACGTTGCGTTCCCTCCGACATAAAACGGAGTGTAACGGCAGGCGTTCAGCTAATCCATGCGCGATTGTCAGCATCGCCGAGAGGCGGCGCTTGGCGCTTTGCCGCCGTAAAAAGGACGTGTGCGGCAAATCCATATGCAGCGGCAGTCGGCATTATCCGAACAGCCACGGTCTGAACCACCCGCGCCCCCGGCAATTCAACGAATGTTGAAAACATTAGCGTCGCGCAAAGGTTCGAAAGACGCCGGTGGCGGTAAAGACCAGTTCGCCGCCGGCATGGGCCTCGGCCTCGGCGAACGCCATGTCATCTTCCTGCCCGGCCAGCCAGGCGGTGCCGTCCAGCCAAGCGCCGGCGTCCACGGCGCCGATCAGGTCGCAGACCATGCGGATGGTGACGCCGCGCCTCCTTGTGCCCCGGCTGACCGCCGTCGCCAGCAGGCCGTCGGCGAAGGCCGACATCATGCCGCCGTGCAGGCTGCCGTGGACGTTGCAATGGCGGTGCTGGATTCGCAGGCCATGCCAGAAGCGGCCGTCGTCCTCCACTCTGTGAAAATAGGGGCCATTGTGGGTGGTATAGGGGCCTCGGGCACGGGAATGCATGAACCCGGCGGGGGGATCAAGGGGGAATTCCGTTGCCATGACGCCTGGGCCCGGCGCCGGGGCTAATTCCGGTAGGACGGGTCCTGGGCATCCAGCATGCGCAACAGGGCCGGCCAGGCCAGATCGGCGAGGGAGAAGTCCAAGTTGGACATTTGGTTCTTCACGGTCTCGATGGCCTTGTCCGAGGGCATGTTCAACTTCACCCCGCCGGCCAGGGCGCGGACCTGCATGCCGCAGGCGCGTTCCAGCATGTACATATTCAGGAAGGCGGCGGGAACGGTCGCGCCACAGGTTAGGGTGCCGTGATTGCGCAGGATCATAATGTTGCTTTCGCCCAGGTCGGCGACCAGGCGGGTCCGCTCGTCATGATCGAGGGCGATGCCCTCATAGTCGTGATAGACGAGATTGGCGGCAACCGCCATGGCGGTCTGGGTCAGGGGCAACAGACCGTCCGTCTGGGCGGAAACGGCGACGCCGTCGTCGGTATGCAGGTGCATGACGCAGCCCACATCTTCGCGGGCGCCGTGCACGGCGCTATGGATGGTAAATCCGGCGGGGTTGATCTGGTATTCGGTTTCCGACAACACGTTGCCGTCCAGGTCTACCTTGACCAGCGAAGACGCCGTGATCTCGTGGAACAGATAGCCCAGGGGATTGATCAAAAAGGCCTCCCCGCCGCTTGAACCGACGCTGTCCGGCACCCTGGCGGAAAGATGGGTGAAGATCAGATCGGTCCAGCCGTAATGGGCCACCAGGCGGTAACAGGCGGCCAGATCGACCCGTGTTTGCCATTCGGCTTCACTGACTTTTTGCTGCATGCGCACGACGTTCATGGCGTTGTTCCTCTATTCCGATCGCTTGTTCTACTCTTGCGCCGGGCCGGGGAATTGCACCCGCAGCAGGCGTTTTAGGGGCTTGCCCGTGGGATTGCGGGGAATTTCATCGATAAAGGCCACGCCCTTGGGCAGCTTGAAGCGGGCCAGCTTGCCGTCACAATGGCGCAGAACGTCCGCCTCGGTCAAATCATCGTCCTTGCGCACGACCACGGCGAAGGGGCTTTCCCCCCAGCGGGCGCTGTCCTGGCCGATCACGGCGACGTCGGCGACGCCCGGATGGGCCGTGATGACATTCTCCAATTCCGCCGGGTAGACGTTCTCGCCGCCGGAAATGATCATGTCGTTGACCCGGTCGTGGATGGTGATGAAGCCGTCCTCGTCCCGGAGCGCGATATCGCCCGTATGCAGCCAGCCGTCACGGATCGTCTTCGCCGTGGCTTCCGGGTTATTCCAATAGCCCTTCATGACATGGGCGCCCTGGACCAGCAATTCGCCGGGCACGCCCGGCGCCACGTCGTTGCCGTCGCCGTCCACCACCCGGACGGAGGTATGGAAAAACGCCTTGCCGGCGGAGCCGATCTTGACCATGGCGTCGTCCGGGCTGATCAACGTGCCCGGCCCGCAGGCCTCGGTCAGGCCATAGACCTGGTGGATTTCAATGCCGATATCCTTGTAGGCCTCGATCAGGCTGACCGGCACGGGGGAGGCGCCGGACATGATCCAGCGCAGGTGGGAATAGTCGTATTTTTCGAATTCCGGCACCTGCAGCATGAAATTCAACATCGCCGGCACCGCCAGATTGACGGTCAGTTTTTCCCGCTCGGTGACCTCCCACATCACTTTGGGATCGAATTGGCGCAGCAATATACAGGTGCCGCCGATATAGATCGTCACCAGCGAAGGCAGCAGGGCGCCCACGTGATACATGGGCAGGGCCACGGCGAAGCGGTCCTTGTAGCGGAACTCTCCGGTGATGGAGAAGGTGATCAGGGCCCAGGTCACGGTGTTATGGGTGTGCAGGGCGCCCTTGGGCAGGCCGGTGGTGCCGGAGGTATACATGATGAACAGATTGTCATCGTCGCCGGCATCGATTGCGGGCGCCCCATCGGAGGCCCGGCCCACCAGTTCCACATAGTCCGTGGCGAAGATGTCCCGGTCATGGCCGTCCTCGCAAAACTCCACCCACTGGCGAATGGCGGTGGCCGCCTCGCCGCCCTCATGCAGCGTCGCGACGGCTTCGGCGAAATCACTGCCGTAAATAATGGTGGTGGCGCCGGCGTCCTTCAGGATATAGCTCAATTCGTCCGCCACCAGACGCCAGTTCAGGGGCACCACCACGGCGCCGATCTTGGCCAGGCCCAAAAAACTTTCACAATATTCGATGCCGTTCATCATCAGGATGGCGACCCGGTCGCCCTTGGCGACGCCCATGGCGCGCATGGCGTTGGCGGCCTTGTTGGCGCGCCGGTCCAACTCGCGATAGCTCAATCGCCGGGCGGTGCCAACGTCAACGATCGCTTCCATATCCGGATTCAGATGGGCCCGTTTGGCCAGAAAAAGACCGATGTTATTGCGCATGCGCCATCATCCCCGTTGTCGGTGAGAACCTCCGCCGAAAGATGGCACATCCATGGCTGAATTCCCAGTTTGGCGTTGCCGGCGGCTCCCTGAACAGGGGGACATGTACTCGTTACGTGTCCCCAAATTACGGTCCCGGCGGCCCCTACCTGGCCGGCGCGGCGCGGCCCAGAAATTCGATCACGGCGCCGGCGAAGATATCGTTGCGGTCGCCGGCGACCATGTGGGCGGCGTCCTTGACGGAGACGTATTCGGCGTGCGGGCATTGGCGGAGGAAACTTTGCGCGCCGTCCTCGCTCAACACATCCGACAGGCCGCCCCGGACCAGCAGGGTCGGCAGGGTCAGGGTATCGGCGCAATCGTGCAGGCGCTGGCGGTAGGCGGGGTTATTTGCGATCTGTGTTTTGCGCCGGGCCGGGTCCCAGTGCCAGCGGTACTTGCCGTTGGCGGCCAGGCGGACGTTCTTGGCCAGGCCGTCCAGGTTGCGCGGGCGCGGGCGGTGGGGCTGATAGTTGGCGATGGCGGCGGCGACGTCCTCCAGAGTGTCGAAACCGTCGGGCTTTTGGTTCATGAACTCTTGGATACGGCGGGAGCCTTCGGGTTCGATGCGCGGCGCCATGTCGACCAGCACCAGCGCCCTGGCATCGATCTTGTCCTCGCCGATGGCCATCAGGCTGACGCCGCCGCCCATGGAGGCGCCGACCAGGATGGGGTCCTCCGAACCCAGTGCCCGGGCCACGCAGGCGAGATCATCGACCATGAAATCGGGGCCATAGGCCGCCGCGTCGGCCCAGTCCGAATCGCCATGGCCACGGGCATCGAAGGCCACCGCGTGATAGCCCGCGGCGCCCAGGGTTTCGCCCGCGCCCTTCCAGGCATGGCGCGTCTGGCCGCCGCCATGCAGCAGCGCCACCAGCGGCCCCTTGGGATCGCCCCAGGTATCGCCGGCGATCATCACGCCATCGGCCCCCTGCCATCTGTGCCTGGGCACCGGCGTTCCAGGCAAACGTTCTCCCGCACTCATTACATCGCATCCCTTGCTTGATTGTCCGGCCTCCGGGCCGGAAGACGTTCGAAATTTGGCGTAGTTTAGACCGGGCGGTCGCCCGCGACCGGGACCCGGTAGCCGTGGCGCACCGAGGGGTAATAGTCCCAGACCGTGCGGTGCTGGGCGCAGCGGTTATCCCAGAAGGTGACGGATTTTTCCCGCCAGGCAAAGCGGCAGTGGAATTCCGGCGTGGCGATATGGTCATAAAGCATTTGCAGCAGTGCGGCACTTTCGTTCGGCTTCAGGCCGTCGATGCGGGTGGTGAAATTCTCGTTGACGAACAGACACTTGCGCCCGGTCACCGGATGGGTGCGGACGACGGGATGCAGGGAGACGGGATAGGCGTCCTCGCCATCGCGCAATTCGCCCTTGTGGCCCAGTCGGTCGCGATGGACATGGGCGGATTCATGCCAGGCTTGCAGGCCGCCAATAAAAATCTTGATGGGTTCGGACAGGGCGTCATAAGCCGCGTACATGGAGGCGAACATGGTGTCGCCGCCAACGGCGGGAATTTGATGCAGATGCAGGATGCTGCCCATGGGCGGCTCGCGGTCGCAGGAGACATCGGAATGCCAGCGCATGCCGGCCACCACCTTGGAACGTTCGTCGGCATGGATGGTGATGACCTCGGGATGCCCGTCGGTCTTGCGGGCGGCGGGGTGGATGTGCAGTTCGCCGAACAGCCTGCCGAATGTCATGTGTTCGTCCAGGGTCATCTCCTGATCCCGGAAGAAGATCACCTGATGCTGCATCAGCGCATCGTGGATTTCCTGAAACATCTGATTGCCCAGGGGTTTCGAGATATCGACGCCGCCGATCTCCGCCCCGATGATCGGGCTTATGGGTGTCACCTCAATCGTCTCATAGCCCATGCGGCGTCACTCCTCTCGATCTAGCCACTGATCCATCTAATCGCTGAACACGGCGGTGAAATCGCAGGTCACCTGGGCCGGACCGCCGCCGCTCATGGCTTGGGTATGGCGCGCGGGACGGGAATGTTCGTCGGGGAACATGGCCACCCATTCGTCATTCAGGGCGGCGCGCCCGCTGGCCGGGTCCGCTACCCAAAAGGTGATCTTGATGATGTCGTCGGGCGAGCCGCCCGCGGCTTCCAGGAAGCCGCGTATATGGCCGAACAGATTGACGATCTGTGGCGCCATTTCCTCCGGCAACTTTCCGGTCTCGGGATCGCGTCCGTTGATGACGCTGGACATCATGAAATTGCCGATCCGGGAGGCGCCGGGGATCGGGTTGGCGTGGCTGAAACCGGAAATATTCACGCTTTGGCGTTGCGCCATGATCAATCGTCGCCGGCGTTGGCAAATACCGGATTGTTTTCCGTTTCATCGACCAGGGCTTCCGGGCCTTCGGACGGCAACGGGCGCACCCAGTTCAAGGCGCCGTCGATGTCGCCTTCCCAGGTTTCGCGCGGCAGATCGTAGACCAGTTCGACGCCATAGCCGTTGGGATCGGAGACATACAGGCTGTGGGTCATGCCGTGATCGACCCGGCGGCCAAACTTGACCCCCTTGCTTTGCATGAACGCCAGTTGCGCCAGCCAGGCCTCCCGGTCGGGCAGGGTGATGGCGATATGATTGATGGCGTTGGCGCCGCCGAACATGCTCCATTTCTCGGGCGGTTCGGGCAGCTCCGTGTTTTCCACTAGGGCGACGTCGTGGTGATGGGGCAGACCGTCGCGCTCGCCACTGTAAAAGCGCATTTTCGGCGGGTTCGGGCGCTCCGCCGTCGCGTGCAATTCGCCGACTTGGCGGAAGCCCAGAATCTCGGTCCAGAACCGATGGGATTCCTCCAAATCCCGCACATTCAATACGAGATGGTTCAATCCGCTGGGTGTCATCGCCCGGCTCGGTATCTCTGTTGTCTTATCGGTCATCCGTGCACTCCCATTTTCTGATGCGTGCGGAAGGACAATGCTAGCGAATGTGGCGCAACATTGCCATACGTGAGTGTGAGCCGCGCCGGGTTTGCCTGCAATGGAAGCCAAGCTATCCGACACGGTGCGGGACATGGAATGGGTTTGTGAACTGATTGATGCGCGGGCGCCAAAGCCCGGTCGTCCGAAGACTTACAAGAAAAGAAATCCAAATTGTTACGCTTCCGGTCAGGTCGGTAATTGATTTTTCAGATTTAACGGCGCACAGTCTGGTGAGTCAAACATGCAACACATTGTCACAATCTAGTCCTGGACGATGCGTTGCTGTGGCGAGGGGCAAAGTTTGCTGATAGTAAGTAGCGGCAGTGTTCTCGATTTATTCATGGAGGAGTATTGAGATGGCCGAACGCAAGGTAGCACTTAACCGAGCTCCGGAGCGGCCGGAATTGCAAGCGGCGTTTGAGCGCGCTAAGGCCGTTGTGTTAACCGATGCGCAATTGGAAGAACAGCGCGCGAGCTTTGTGTATGGGAATGCGCCGATGGGCTCACGTATAACGAAAGAATCGGCGGCCAGGTCCGTTAATCGGATTCGCGTTGTCGGCACCGTGGCCTGATACATTGCAGCCGACCATTACGTTGTAGCGACCATGGTGCCGGGCATGCCGGGATGTTCATCCTAGAAGAAGAAGACCAAGAGCTTTTTGACCGCATTCAGGAGCAAAACCTGAACCGGCAGTATGCGTTGCTGACGAATTGCATCGAGATCGGCCTCAAGAAGGGGCCGAGTTCATTTGATAAGTATTTTCTGTGGGCACTAAATCACGTAGCGGTTGCGAATATTTCTCAATTTGGCGGCAGGTTTCGTAGGGAACCAATCTATGTTGGCAATCATAAGCCGCCCCATTTCAACGACGTAAATGATTGGATGGACCGCTTCATTTCCATGTTTCAGGAGAATTGGTACGTCTGGAGCCCAACAGAATTAGCGGCGTTCGGCCTCTGGCGTTTGAACTGGATACATCCGTTTATCGAAGGCAATGGGAGGACGGCGCGCGCGATGTGCTATTTCCTTTTGTGTGTTCGTTCAGGCTCCCTTTTGCCAGGGCGCCGAATTGTTCCGGAGCGGATAAAGGACGACAGAAACGGGTATGAGGCGGCGCTGGAAGCCGCCGACCGCGCCTGGGATGATGGCCATCTCGATTTCATTCAAATGGAAGACTATTTGGCGAGTTTGGTTGCCGCCCAGTTGGAAGATGATGGTCCGCCTTATGAAGGGGCGCCCACCGTTTAATTTGCAAACCGACGCACTACGGTATTTAAAGCAGTTCCGGGATCACCCACAGCGGCGCCTCGCCGCGGGTGACGCGCTGCACGTTATCGAAGGCATTGCGCACACGGGCGGTGTTGCTTTCCTGGGTCGGGCCGGCCATGTGCGCCGTCAGAATGACGTTGTCAAGGGCCAGCAGCGGGTTGTCAGCGGCGGGCGGTTCCTGGTCATAGACATCCAGCCCGGCGGCGGCCAAGCCACCAGAGGTCAGCGCCTCGTACATGGCCACTTCGTCAATCACCGGGCCGCGCGAGGTATTGATCAATATGGCCTCCGGTTTCATCGCCGCCAGATCGTCGGCGCCAATCAGATGATGGGTATCGCCGTTCAGGGGCACATGCAGGCTGACCAAATCGGCTTCTCCCAGCAATTCCCGCAACAGGCGGAAGCGGACGCCCAAAGCGTCTTCCTCGGCCTCGCTCAGCCGCGCGATGTCGTAATAGATGACGTTCATGCCGAAGGCCAGGGCCAGGCGCGCCGTCTTCTTGCCGATGGTGCCCAGCCCGACAATACCCAGAGTCTTGTTGCGCAATTCATACAGTTTCGGCACATCGTTGCCGCGCCAGCGTCCCGCCGCCACGTTGGCGTGCTGGGCGACCAATTGGCGCGAGGCCGCCAGCATCAACATGATGGCATGTTCGGAGACGGCGACGGCGTTGGCCCCGCCGTTGTTGGCGATCGGCACGCCGGCCTGGCGCGCCGCAACCAGATCGGCCCGGTCGTAGCCGGCGCTGAGCAATTGTATCAGGCGCAGGTTGGGGCCGTCCGCATACAATTGATCGTCGACCAGCATGTCCACGAAGCCGACCAGATATTCCGCCGCCGCCATCGCCCTGCCGTAGTCCGGGCTTCGCGCCTCGGTGATAATCAACTCATAGCCCTGCGGCGCCAGGACCCGCGCCGCCTCCGCCGCGGCGGGAAACTGGCTAACAAAAACGATCTTCGGGGCCATGGGCGCCCTCCTCTCAATAACAGTGAACTGTCTCTAGAATCCGGTCACATCGGTGAATGTGGTGTCCGCCTCCGTCCATGCGGCGTGGTTGGCGGCAATGGTCTCGCGCACGGCGGGCGGCGGTTCCACCTCGCGGGCAAATCTTGGATCCTCGGCCAACGCCCGGCGCCAGGCATGGACCCTCGGGTGCAGACGGGCAAAGGGATAGCCAGCATAATGCAACCGGCTGGCGTAGACAAACCAGGCGATATCCATGACGCCGAGGTCCGGGCCCAGAAAATACGGCGCCGAGGCCAGGCGTTGCTCCATAGCCTCGAAGGCGGCGCGGAACTTGGCCGCCGAGGCGCGGGCGGCGTCATCGGTGATGCCGTCCGCCGCCAGGCGTTCGTAAAATCCGATTTCACGGGCCCGGCTTGCATGATCTGGGGCGCCGTTGACCGTGCGTTCGCCGCCCCGGTAGCGGGCCAGCATTTCGGGCGTCTTGTTGGAGTCCGTGCGGCCCATCACGAAGCGGAAGCTGAGCGCCCGCAGATCCAGATGCAGGTCATCTTCTTGTTGCAACAGACCGGCGATTTCCGTAACGCGATCAGCCGGGAATAGACGGGGGCCGGGAAATTTTTCGTCCAGCAGCGCCATGATGTCGTTGCTTTCGATATGCACGGCGCCATCCAGGATCAGCACCGGCACCAAACCGCGCGGGTTAAGCCCCAGAAACCATTCCGAATAGGTCTCGCCCGCCGCCAGGTTCATCTCATGGCCCTGCCATTCAATGTCCTTGACGTTCAGGAAAATCCGCAGCTTTTGGGAGCAGGACGACATGCCGCCATGAAAAACATGCAGGCCTTTCCACTCCAGAACTTCCACACTGGCAATATCGCCATCAATCAGCCGTACCATTTCAGCGCCTTCCGCCCCGCCCGACGATGGGCGGCGGCCCCGCCGGCGAAGTCGTTCCCAGGGCGACGTCGTGGCGCACGGCTTCGGTCAGCG
>JAYGEB010000203.1:0-3122 GCA_046582595.1 Alphaproteobacteria bacterium
GACAAGATCGCCCAACACGGTGGCCGTATAGTCAAGACCATGGATGATGTTTTGTTGCTGGAATTCCCATCTGTCGTTGAAGCGACGCAATGTATGGTCGAATTTCAATCAAGTATGGCTGAACGCAACCAAAGCATTGACGAAGACCGGCGCATTACTTTTCGCATCGGCGTCAACTTGGGCGACATCATCATAGAGGGCGAGGATATCCTGGGCGATGGCGTCAATATTGGCGCCCGCCTGCAAGAGATCGCCCAACCCGGCGGCGTGACGATTTCGGGCCGGGTGTATGACGACGTACGGGGACCGCCTTGAGGCTGCCTTCACTGATATCGGCGAACAGAACCTAAAAAAAATCGCGCGGTCTGTTCGGGTTTGGCAATGGTCGCCCGTAGCAGCTATGGCAACGGCTACAGTATTCACAGAGGCACCACTTGCCTTGCCCGACAAACCCTCCATTGCCGTGCTGCCGTTCGACAACATGTCCGGCGATCCCGAGCAGGAGTATTTTGCCGACGGCATCACCGAGGATATCACAACGGCGCTGAGCAAGATTCCCAGCCTGTTCGTGATCGCACGAAACAGCGCCTTCACTTACAAAAGTAAAACGGTTGACGCCCGTCAGGTCGGTCAGGAACTCGGTGTGCGTTATCTTTTGGAAGGAAGTGTGCGCAAAGCTGGGAACCGTTTGCGGATTACTGGGCAGCTAATTGATACGGAAAGCGGGGCCCATCTTTGGGCTGACAAGTTCGACAGCGCCCTGCAAGACGTTTTCGAGCTCCAGGACTTGGTGACAGAAGCTGTGGCGGGCGCCATCGAACCGTCGGTGACGCAGGCGGAAATCAAGCGCGCCGGATTAAAACCTACCTCCAACCTGCAGGCCTACGACTATCTGCACCAAGCCATGGGAAGGGCGCAACTCTTTACCTACAAGGATCTTGAACTTGCCATGCAGTTGGCGCGCAAGGCGACGGATCTGGATCCGAATTATGCGCAAGCATATGCTCATATCGCGAGTTGGTATCACTTAAAAAAAGTCCATGGCTGGATGGACGATGAAATCCAGGAAACCGAAGAGGGGGTACGCCTCGCCCATTTGGCCGTGCAATTGGAGCCCAATGACCCGATTGTGCTGACTGAAGCCGGCTTCGCCGTCGGACACTTAAATGTTGACTTGCGGACGGCAATTCCTTGGTTTGACCGGGCCATCGCGCTCAACTCGAATTCCGCCTTGGCGTTTGGCAAGGGTGCCATTGTTAGGACTTTCGCCGGGAACTATGTAACGGCGGCCGACCATGCAGATCGCGCCCTGCGCCTTAGCCCCTTTGACGCTTGGAGGTTCGTTTTCAGTTTGGCTCGCGGCATAAGCCACTTGATGCGGCGCAACCTGCCGGAGGCGATAGAATGGCTCCGCAAGGCGGCTCAGGAAAATCCGCGCCATTCTTCAACGTACCTATATCTAGCCAGTGCATTAGCCTATTCAGGCCAAATGACCGAAGCTCAAGGGGCGCTCGCACGCTTATTGGAACTTCGGCCCATGAGTAGCGCCACTTGGCAACGTCAACGACGATTAATCTTGGAAGACGACTATGAATATGCTTTGGCCGGCGCACGAATGGCGGGCCTGCCTGAGTGACGGCTCTGGGTTATAACCGGACGCTTGGGGGGTGTTGGCATGGCGCATCGTTTGCTCTAAATGTGGTCGGTGACTGCCTTGACCGGATAGGCGCGGTTACTAGATTTTTGAACAGCTGATTTATCCGGTTGGCGGCCAAATCGTGATTTGGATCGCTTGCGCGACGATTTAGTGGCTAGAGCAATTTTCGGCTAATTGGATTCGCTCTTGCGATCCAAGTAGTTGGTTCAATTGCTCTTTTCTTAAGAATTAGAGCATGTTCAAAGAGGACATGCTCTAGCGTACAAACCTAGATTGGGGAAATAGGCGAAATGGAGAATTTCACGCCCATTCCAGCTTTGCTGGGCGGTATGTTAATTGGTTTGTCCGCCGTCATCATGCTGGCGGTACTGGGGCGGATCGCTGGTATCAGCGGCATCCTGGGCGGCCTGCTCACGGTCGACGGCGGCGACCGCCTCTGGCGTCTGTTATTCATCGCCGGTCTGGTCGCGGGCGCCGGCCTGTATGCCGTCCTCGGCGGCGAGGTCGGCGCGATCGACATCAACCCGTTCAAGTTTTCCGATGGCGCCCAGACCGCCGTTTTGATCGCGGCGGGTTTGCTGGTCGGATTTGGCACCCAGATTGGATCGGGCTGTACCAGCGGCCATGGCGTCTGCGGGCTGGGCCGGTTTTCGCCGCGCTCCTTGACGGCGACGGTTGTTTTCATGGGGATCGCCGGCCTGGTGGTTGCCGCCGTGCGTCTTGGGTTGGGAGGATAGGGCAATGGCGCATCTTGTTTCGCTGATCAGCGGCATCATCTTTGGGCTTGGCCTGGCCATTTCCGGCATGATCAATCCGGCGAAGGTGATCGGTTTCCTGGATGTCACCGGCAATTGGGATCCAAGCCTGGCCTTCGTCATGGGCGGCGCCGTGGCCATGACCGCCGTGGCCTTTCGTCTCGTCTTGAAACGGCCCGGACCATTTCTGGGCGGTGGCTTTCACGTCCCCACCCGCCGGGATCTCGATATGCGCCTTGTTGGCGGCGCGGTCATTTTCGGCGCTGGCTGGGGCCTGTCGGGATTGTGCCCCGGTCCGGCCTTTGCCTCATTGGCATTCCTGGAGCCGAAAATCGGATTGTTTGTTTTGGCCCTGCTGGCCGGCAGTTATCTAGCGAAACTCAATATCTTTTCCAGCACCCGCATGCCGCCGGCCGTGACGGCGGACGGCTAACGCATTTTCAATGTAGTCTGAACCACCCGCTCCCCGCCTGCCCGGATGGGTACCGGAATTCCAATGTAGACGGGAACGGCGGGATATTGCCGGTGGAGAGCGATGGGCCTTATACCAGACGTCATAAGTCATGACGCGTTTGCCCATTCGCGTCGCGTTATGGAGGTGATTCTGTCGGGCGTGGCGGTGAAATCGGCCCAGGCCTCGCAGCAGGCATCGACGATCTCTTCGTAGGTTTGGAAGACGCGGTGTGCGAGTTTGTTCTGGCGCAGGTATT
>JAYGEB010000418.1:0-12506 GCA_046582595.1 Alphaproteobacteria bacterium
GCAGATCATCGGCCGAATGTTCGCTCCGAACAATTGCCAGCGCCATATCAATTCTCCCCACCGAACCAGTTGGTTAAGAGAATCACATCCGGGCCGCAATTAACACCAGGCGAGAGAGTCACAAGTTTAGTCGATTGGTATGATAACGAGTAGAATTAATGTCATGCGCATTGTCTATAAAATTAAACCGGACAGCAGTGGGCCCGACCCGGCAATCCATGGTGCCGCATGTCCCATCGTTGCCGGTGGAGTACCTGGATGCCCGGATCGAGTCCGGGCATGACAATGGCCACCCGCGGCCACCTGCAAAATCAACTTTCGTGGATCGGGCCCAGGGGGTAATAGCGGACGCCGGGGCGTAATTTGGTGTAGGCGCAATCGGCCGGGCTGGCCAGATAGCCGCCGGGCGCCAGGGCGGCGAAGGTGGTTTCGGCGATCGGGTCGAAATGGGCCCGATAGTGGCAGGTACTTTTCAACACGATGATCTTCTGTTCCTCAAGCACCACGCCGAGATGTTCGAACACCATGCGGTCCAGGGCCTGGACCCGGCGCGAGGACAGCGCGACCTTGATGCCACCAATCGATAACAGCGCCGAAAGGCCCACGTCGTAGGCCTTGCCCTGGGAGACCGGGCCGTTTGCCCGATAGCGGCCGTCGTTGACGGCCTCGACCCTGAAGCGGCCCTGAAACGGCGCCACGCCGGGCAGCTCCGTACGCCCGCCCAGTGCAAGCTCCAGTTCCGCGCCAACGCCGGCCGCATGGGCGGCCCCCGCCGCCAGCTCATCGCAAACCACGCCGAACAGGGCGTCCTGGGCATCATTTGCCACCAGGGCGGCCAGCATGCCAACCGTATCGCCGCTGCCGCCGCAACCGGGGTTGTCCTGGGTATCGGCGATAACAATGGGTTTTCGCGCGGCGGCGGCCAGGCGCATGGCTTCCGCCACGGCCTCGTCGGGTGAAAACAGCGGCTCGGCGAACTCGGCTTCCTTCAGGGCGATGATCTGGGTGATTTCGTCCACCGCCGCATCCGCCCTCTCCTGGTTGTAGCCGTGGGCGCTGACCGTCGGCCCGCATTGCGCCAGATCCGAGGGCGGGAACCCGGCCAGATAGGCCAGCGACAGCAGGTCGTCGGTCTGCCCCGCGATGGCGGCCTCGACGATGCCTTTCGAGGGCTGCACCAGCGTGCATTGATAATTCAGCGGCAGCAGGAACGGCAGTTGGCGCAGGGCCCGGCCCGTGGGGCGGCCCTCGATCAGCAGCCGCTTCATGGCCTCGGCCGCGCGCCGGCCCGTGGCGTGTTGGTCCACGTGGGGGTAGGTGCGATAGGGCAGAATGGCATCGGCCAGGGCGACCATGTCCGGCGTGACGTTGGCGTGGTAATCCAGGCTGATGGCGATGGGGATATCGTCGCCGACCACGGCGCGGACCCGGCGCAGCAATTCGCCCTCGCCGTCCGCGTGCTGGGCCGAGACCATGGCGCCGTGGAGATCGAGATAGACCCCGTCGACCGGCAGCACCTCCCCCAGCCGGGCCAGAATTTCGCTGGCAATGCGTTCATAGGCGTGCGCCGTGACCTCCGCCCCGGGGGTAGCGGAGGTCCACAACAGCAGCGCCAGTTCATGATTGCCCTCGTTGCCCGCGATGAAGCCGGCGGTGGCGGCGCCGCTCACGGCGAACTCGGTGATGATTTCATCGCTACGCAGAATGCCGGGCCGGTCGGCGGGCCGGGCGAAATGTTCATAATCCGTTTCGCCGGGCACGAAACAATTGGTTTCATGCATGAAGCCGGCGACCGCAATTCTGACCATGGCTAGTTCCCGTTATCGAACGCGGGCGCGATCAGCTCCCGGCAATCGGCGGCAAAGGCCAGCGGCGCGCCGGTCGCCGCCGCCAGTTCCTCCCGGCCCAGGCCGGGTATGATCTCCCGCGCCACGAAGCCGCGCGGTGCAATATCCAGCACCGCCAGATCGGTGTAGATCCGTTTCACGACGCCGGCGGCGGTCAGGGGGTAGGTGCAAACCTGCACCAGGCGCGGGGCGCCGTCCTTGTTTTGGTGCCGCATGATGACATACACCGCCTTGGCGCCCACGGCCAAATCCATGGCGCCGCCGATCAGCGGCCCCTTGTCGGGCATCTGGGCATCCCAATTGGCCAAATCGCCGTTGGCGGCCACTTCGAAGGCGCCCAGGATGGTGATGTCCAGATGTCCGCCCCGGATCATCGCGAAGGAGGCGGCGGAATCGAAAACAGAGGCGCCGTCCCGCAGGCTCACCACCCGGCTGCCGGCATCCACCAGCTCCCGGTCGCCCTGGCCCGGTTCGGGCAATGGGCCGACGCCCAGGATGCCGTTTTCCGATTGGAAGAAAATATCCCGCTCCTCCGGCGCATGGCCGGCCGCCAGCACCGGCATGCCGAGGCCGAGGTTGACATAGGCGCCGTCGGGCAGGTCCTGGGCCGCCCGCCAGGCCATTTGGTCGCGGTTCAAGGGCGTCGCCATGGGCTAGTCCAGACGCGGTGCTTGCAGCACCCGGTCCACGTAAATACCCGGCAGGTGTATTTGTTCGGGCGGCAGGGGGCGCGCGGATATCTCCTCGACCTCGACCACCGTGATATCGGCGGCGGCGGCCATGGCGGGGCCAAAATTGGCCTGGGTGCCGCGAAAAGACAAATTGCCGAAACGGTCCGCTTTTTGCGCCCGCAGCAGGGCGAAATCGGCCCTCAAGGCCTCTTCCAACACGCAATCGCGGCCCTGGAACAGACGCTGCTCCCGGCCGTCCGCCAGGCTGGTGCCCGCCGCCGTGGGTGTATAGAAGGCTGGAATGCCCGCCCCGCCGGCGCGGATGCGTTCGGCAAAGGTGCCCTGGGGCACGATTTCCAGGCTCACCTCGCCGCCGAGCCACTGCGCTTCAAAGTTGGCCGCCGCCGCGCCCGGACCGCGAAAGGCGGTGGTGATGACATGGCTGATCCGCCGCTCGTCAAACAGGGCGGCATCGCATTCATCGATACGGCGGATGGCGTTGATGATCAGGGTCAGCCCGGTCAGCGCCATCGGCGCCAGGGCGCGGACCAGATTGGCCGGAATGCCGGCGTTGCCAAAACCGCCGATCATCAGCGCGGCGCCCGATTGCAGCCCCCGCAAGGCCGCCGGCACATCGCCCACCTGCTTATCAATCAAAATTCCGTCCCGTCATGGCACCAACCGGTAGCCGCCCGGTTCCGTCACAAGTATTTCGGCCGAGGAGGGATCGCTCTCGATCTTTTGCCGCAGGCGGTAGATATGGGTTTCCAGGGTGTGGGTGGTGACGCCCGCGTTATAGCCCCAAACCTCGTTCAACAAGACATCCCGGCTGACCGCCTTCTCTCCGGCCCGGTACAGATATTTCAGGATCGAGGTTTCCTTTTCCGTCAGGCGGACTTTTTGGTTGCCCCCCGTCTCCAGCAACAATTTGGCCGAGGGACGGAAGGTGTAGGGGCCAATGGAAAAAACCGCGTCCTCGGATTGTTCATGCTGACGAAGATGTGAACGGATGCGGGCCAGCAGAACGGCGAATTTGAACGGTTTGGCGACATAGTCGTTGGCGCCCGATTCCAGGCCCAGAATGGTATCGGCATCGCTGTCGGCCGCCGTCAACATGATGATCGGGCATTTCACCCCAGCCTTGCGCAGCATTTTGCAAACTTCCCGGCCATCCAGATCGCCCAGGCCCACATCCAGCAGGATCAGGTCGAAATGGTCATTTTTGACTGTTTCCAGCGCTTCCGCGCCGGAGCTGGCCTGGAAAGTGGCAAATTCGTCGTGCAGATCCAATTGTTCCGCCAAGGCGCCGCGCAGGGCTTCCTCGTCGTCCACCAGAAGGATTTTTTTCGCCGTCATCGCCTCTCCGCCCGCCGCAGCCCATGGATTATTCTAGATATAGGCAGGCCGCGCGATCCCGGCAAGCAAAAGCGCCGCCGCGCGGCGGGCCGGAGACGACAAAACCGGCAAAAAATTCGCCAATCCGTCCGGCTTCGGGTTATGTTCCATCCCGATCATGACCGTCATCGATGCCAATGTTATTGCCGTGGACCGCGCCATCGCCGAATTCCGGCGCGGCCGCCCGGTCCTGTTGACCGCCCCCAATGGCGGGCAGGCCCTAGCCCTGGCGGCGGAACAGGCCAGCCGCGACAGCCTGGCGGAGCTATGCGCATGGGGCGGGGGCGATGCCGGCGCGGCCGCCTGCGCGGTCTTGGTGCTGACGGAAAGCCGGGCCCGGGCCTTGCACATCAAACCCACCGGCACCGGGGTGGTGTTGTTGGCGGTCGATCAAGGCACCGACGTGGGGCTGGTACAGACCCTGGCCGACGGCAGCATGGACCTCTCGCATCCCTTGCGCGGCCCGTTCCGGCGGGTGCGCCGGCCGCCCCACGATAGCGAAACCGCCGCCGTGCAACTGGCCAAGGCGGCGCGGCTGTTGCCCTCGGCGGTGGTGGTGCAAATTTCCGGCGAAACCGATCTTCAAGCCGCCGGGAGCCAGTTTCTGTCCCTGACCACGCAACAGATCGCGGGGTACGAGGCCGCCGCCGCCCTGAGCCTGCGACAGGTGGCCGAGGCGCCGGTGCCCCTGGCGGGCGCCGAAAACTGCCGCATGGTGGCCTTTCGCCCGGCCGATGGCGGGGTTGAGCATCTGGCCATCATCGTCGGCGATCCCGACCGCCACCGCCCCGTGCTGACCCGGCTGCATTCGGAATGTTTTACCGGCGACCTGCTGGCCTCGCTGAAATGCGACTGCGGCGAGCAGTTGCGCGGCGCCATTCGGTTGATGGCGGAACAGGGCGCCGGCGTGTTGCTATATTTGGCTCAGGAAGGCCGGGGCATCGGCCTGATGAACAAACTGCGCGCCTACAGCCTGCAGGCGGAAGGTTATGACACCATCGAGGCCAATTTGCGCCTGGGCTTCGACGCGGACGAACGGGTCTTCCTGCCCGCCGCCCAAATGCTGGGATTGCTCGGTTTTTCCCAGGTCCGTCTACTCACCAACAACCCCGATAAAGTCTCTGGGCTGGAGGCCTGCGGCGTGCGGGTCGCCGAACGGGTCGCCCACAGCTTTCCCGCCAACGTGCATAACGAATTTTACCTGCGCACGAAAAAAGACCGCGCCGGGCACCTGTTATAGCCGCCCCGGACGGAGCGGGGCGCGGGGCAAGACGTCGTCTTAAAAGCTGATCGGCAGGTGCCGTGGCCCGCGCACCTGGCCGCCGGACCAGGTTACGGCATCGGGGTCGGCCAATTCGAATTCGGGGATGCGTTCGAACCAGACCCGCAGGGCCACCTCCATCTCCAGGCGCGCCAGATTGGAACCGGCGCAGCGGTGCGGGCCGATGCCAAAGGCGATGTGGCGGTTCTTCTGGCAATCCAAAATCACCTTGTCGGCGTCCTCGAAAAACTCCGGATCATGGTTGGCGGCGGGGAAATTCATCAGCACCTTGTCGCCGGGCATGAAGGTCACGTCGCCGACCCGGACTTCTTCGGTGACATGGCGGGCCATGGTGACCGGGGCATAAACCCGCAGCATCTCTTCGATCGCGGAAGGAAACAAATCCGGCTCGTTGGCCAGCCGCCGGCGGTGTTCGGGGTGGGTGGCGAAATGCAGCAGCGCCGAACCGAGGGAACTCCACGTGGTGTCGATGCCCGCCACCAGCAACAGGTTGCACATGCCGATCACCGCCTTGCGGGCGACCGGCTGGCCGTTGACCTCCTGTTGCAGCAGGTGGGAGATCAAGTCATCCCTGGGCTCGGCCTTGCGCGCGTCCACCAGTTCGCCAAAGAACTGGCGCAGAATGCGGTTGTACTTGTTGCGCGCCTCCAGATCGGTATTGCCTTCTTCCAGCAGGCCGCGAATCCAGCCGATGAAGTCGTCCGTCCGCTCTTCATCGACGCCGATGACATGGGCGATGGCCTTGGCCGGAATATGCACCGCATAGTCCATGGCGGCGTCGCAGGCGCCTTTCTCGATAAAGCCGTCGATCAATTCGTGGCACAGCGCCTCGATAAAGGGGCGGTGGGCTTCCGAGGCTTTTGCCGTGAACAGGGGCAGCAACATGCGCCGCATGGGCACGTGGTCCGGCGGGTCCGAAGTAATCGGCGGGGCCGAATTGCCGTATTCCTGCAAGACCGGATCGAAGGTCTGTTCCTCCTTGGGCTGGCTGACCACGAGAACATTGCGCGATGACAATGCCGGCACCATGCGCACGAAGGCCTGCACATCCTCGTAGCGGGTCGGCAACCAGCTCCCGCCCCAGCGTTCGGTATGGGCAATCGGGCATTTTTCACGCAGTTCATTCCAGACCGGCACCGGGTTTTTGATATAGCTTTCGTCGAAGATGTCGTAATCCGTGGCCCAATCGTCCACCGGTGTTCCATCACTCATGGCGCCAAGCCTTAATCGTCGACGTATTCAATGGCGAATTCAGGGCAATTCTGCACAGCCAACTTGGCTTTTTCTTCCAACTCGGCCGGCACCTTGCCATCGTTCAGGGCCGTCGCCGCGCCATAATCATCCACGTCGAACAACTCCGGCGCCAACGCGCAGCACCTGTTATGGCCTTCGCATTTATCTGCATTCACCCGGACCCGCATGCAACGTCCTCCATCTCTTTGACCGTTACGGCTTGTTTGGATATCAATTGCAGCAAGGATACCGGCGCCGCGCCGGGATGTCCATGAACGGGAGGCGTAAACATGGGACTGGTCAGTGGCAAGGTGGCGATGGTAACGGGCGGGGCATCGGGGATCGGGCGGGCCTGTGCCGAAACCCTGGCCCGGGAAGGCGCGCACGTGGTGGTCACGGATATTGACGGCGACGGCAGGGCGGCCACGGCCGCCAGTATCGAGGCGGCGGGCGGCTCCGCGCTATCCCTCGGCCATGACGTGACGGACGAGGACGCCTGGCAATCCGTGCTGGAGGAGGTGAAATCCCGTTGCGGCGGGCTGCATATCCTGGTCAACAACGCCGGTATCGCGATCGGCGGGCCGTTGCTGGAGATGACCCTGGAAGACTGGCGGCGGCAAAACGCCGTCAATCTCGACGGCGTCTTTCTGGGCACCAAACACGGCATTCCGCTGATCGATCAATCGGGCGGCGGTTCCATCGTCATTATTTCCTCCGTCGCCGGCCTGCGCGGCGCGCCGGGACTGGCCGGGTACAGCGCTTCGAAAGGCGGGGTCCGCCTGTTCGCCAAATCAGCCGCCCTGGAATGCGCCGCCGCCGGTTTGAAGGTACGCGTCAATTCGGTGCATCCCGGCATCATCGACACCCCGATCTGGACCAAATTGCCCCCCGGCGCCCTGACGGGCGGCGCAAATGCCATCAACCCGGAAGACCTGGCCGCCAGCACCGTGGCGAAACGCGCCGGCCGGCCCCAGGAGATCGCCGACGGCGTGCTCTACCTCTCCTCCGACCTGGCCTCCTACGTCAACGGTTCGGAACTGGTGGTCGACGGCGGCATGATGGCGGGCACCGGCAGCCGGCCGGCGCTGCTTGAGTGACCAGGCACAAAAATGCGCGAAAACTATTGCCACCACCGGGTTCTGGCCGCGCCCCGGCAATGGCGCGCCGTGGCGGATGCCATTACCCAATGCAAAGCTCTGGACGGGGCGGTCTATGGCATCTGGCGCAGCCAAATCGGCCGGCCCCGTGACGAGTTGACGGTTATCACCGTCTGGCCTGACGAACCCTCCGCCGTGACCGATATTTTGCGGGCCTTGCCCGATGTCGCCGCCTGTGAGGGTGAGGCCATGACGCCGACCTTGCGCCCTCAAGACGCCAAGCCGCCGCGCCGTCAAGGCAACTACGCCTTTCGCTGGTTCGACTTAGGAGCGGAAAACTGGCCGGAATTCCTGGACCTGTGCACCGCTGCCTGGCCGGGGTTCGAGGCCTCCTACGACAGCCAGGTGATCGGCCTGTGGCGTTGCCAAGACCCAAGTCCCGGCCGCTGCCGAAGCCTGCTGCTGACCCGCCGCCCCGACCTGGCCATGTGGGAACGCTCGAAAATCCCCCAAGGCGAGGCCGAGACCGAAGTCCGCCGTCAATTGAGCCGCCGCTACGACCTGTGCGACGACACCGTCGTCTACACCACCACCCTGTTGAGCGCCGAAGACCGCGACGACAAGGTCCGCTGGACTTAGGCCGCCCGTTCCGCCGCGCTTTTGCCGGGCAACAGTTCCGCGAGGACGTTTTCGACGATGCGGTGGCCGGCGCGGGCGTCCATGGAGAGGATGGATTCGGGGTGGAATTGCACGGCCGCGATGGGCTGGCTCATATGCCGCACGGCCATGACCATGCCTTCCTCGTTGCGGGCGATGACCTGCAATTCGGCGGGGATTTTGTCGGCGACGGCCAGCAGGGAATGATAGGCGCCGACCCTGGCGCCCGGCGCGATGCCCTCGAAGATGCCGTCGCCGTCGTGTTCCAGGCGCCAGTATTTGCCATGACGCGGCACCTCCATCACCGCCAGTTCGCCGCCGAAAGCCTCGACAATGCCTTGCAGGCCGAGGCAGACGCCGAATTGCGGGATGCCAAGTTCGGCCACCGCTCCCACCAGGCCGGGCACGCCGAAATCCTTGGGTTGGCCGGGGCCGGGGGAATGGATCACCAGATCGGGCCGTTCAGCGAGGGCCGCCTGGGCCGGGGCGCCGTGGCGGACGGTCCGAACCTCGCCCCCGGTCTGGCGGAAATAGTCGGCCAGGGAATGCACGAAGCTGTCTTCGTTATCGACCATGACAATGCGCACGCCGGTAAATTTAGGCGCCTCCCTTACCGCCTGCACGGCCGGGCCGGCGCGGCCCAGATCGGCGACGGTCTTGAAAAACGCGGTGGATTTGACCCGGGTCTCCTCCTCCTCCTCCGCCGGCACGGAGTCGTAGACAAAGGTGGCGCCGACCCGGTAATCGGCGCGGCCCCCTTCCAGATGCACGGTGCGGATTGTAATGCCCGTATTGACCGTGCCCGAGAACATCAGGGCGCCGATGGCGCCGCCATACCAGCGCCGCGGCGAGACCTCTTCCTGCTCGATGATTTCCACCGCCTTGCGTTTCGGGGCGCCGGTCAGGGTGACGGCCCACATGTGGGACAGAAAGGCGTCGATGCCGTCGAAGCCTTGGCGCAGGCGGCCTTCCACATGGTCGACGGTGTGAAACAGCCCGGCGTAACGTTCGATGGCGCGGCGGGACAACAGTTTTACCGTGCCGGGGCGGCAGATCCGCGATTTGTCGTTGCGGTCCACGTCCGTGCACATGGTCAGTTCGACCTCATCCTTCTCGGAATTATACAGGGCCAGGATGCGTTCGGCGTCTTCCATGGCGTTATCGCCCCGGCGCGCGGTGCCGGAGATGGGCGAGGATTCCACCCGGTCGCCGTCCACCCGGACGAACATTTCCGGCGAGGCGCCGATCAATTGCTCTGCCCCGAACTGGAAGAAAAATTCATACGGCGAGGGATTAATGCGGCGCATCAGGCGGAACATATCCGATGGCAAACCATGATAGGCGGTTTGATACTTGCGGCTCAGCACCACTTCGAAAATATCGCCCACGCGCATGCGCTCCCGGGCCATGTCCACCTTGGCCATATACTCTTCCGGACTGTGGTCGGAGGTGATCTCCCCCGTCGATATGGCGTTCGGGCGGGCCGTCCGGGGGATGGCGGCGAAAGCGGTCTCGCCCAGCCCGGTCGTGCTCAAGGCGCGCCGGGTGTATTCGTATTCGTAGGCATGAGCCTGTTCCAAACGGCGGTCCAGCACCATGATGCGGTCCGGCAGGTACAGATGCAGCAGTTTGTCCTCTTCGCCGCGCGGCATGGACAAGGGCATCTGTTCGAATTCATGGATCAGGTCGAAGCCGAAGGCGCCCCAAAAGCCGAGAAAATCATCCCGCATGCCGTCGAATTCCGCCATCAGGGCGCGGATCGGCGTGAAGGTCGAGGGCTGGCGGCTGCGCTCTTCCTCGGCGAACATGCGTCCGGGACCGGCGACGGTCAGCACCAGATTGTGCTCGTCCTCGCTTTTCAGCCCAATATTCGGATCCTTCAGCAACAGCGGCCTCAACATGGCCAGAATAGGCACGCCGCGCGGGTTCAGGGCGGAGAGGCGGAATTGCCTGGCATGGGCGACCAGCTCCAACGGCGGATCGATAAAGCCAAAATCCCAGCGCGCATAGCGGTCCTGATCCTCGACGCCCGATGACAGATAGGCGCCGCGTGTGTCGTTCAGGGCATCGATCAGAAAATCGATGCCCCGTTCGTAGTCAATGTCCCGGTCGGTGCGGTCGATCACGATGCCCGAGGGCGAAACGAATGAATAATCGGTCATGACAGGTGTTCCCGTTGGCTTGTTCGGCTGGCGGTCAAGCCCATGAAAGGGAGCCGCCGCGACGCATTTTTGAGGTTTTTCGGTGATCGTCATGGCGATCACCGTGGTCAAGCGGCATTAAAACCGCCAAGGCAAACGGAAATCTTCACCAAAGAAAGGCGATGAATTTGGGCGGATGCCGCTCCGCGTCCGATGTGCGCCATGTTGTCATAACGGCGGAACGCTAGCATGCCCCCGCCCCGGCGTCCAGTTTCCCATCCCGCCGCCCGCCGCCGCATCCCGCCATTGTGCCGCGATTGGAATTCGGGCAGTTTTGTGGATTGAAACCGTGCCGACATTGGCGTCAAAATCACGGATAAGCCAAAACAGGGGATTGGGGTTATGAACAAAGGCGTGGGCGGCGGCAAGGAAAGGAGGCTGCGCGGTTTGGATCTGCTGCATTTAGAAGGGCGCAATTTGGTCCGCACCGTGACCTACAAGCAGGATGGGGGCTAGTACGCTTGTTCCGCCCCTCTCTGCATCAAAGCTATCAGACAACCCCCTATCCCAGCCGGCCCGTGCCGCTGTCGCACCCTGAACATCTGTATGTGGTGAGTTGCCTGCATGGGTTATCGCCGAAGGCGCCGAACGGCGCGCGGGTTCTGGAACTAGGGTGCGGGGCGGGCGGCAATCTATTGCCCATGGCGGCAACTCTGCCGGCGGGCCGGTTTACGGGCATTGATCTATCGGAACGGCAGATTGCAATGGCCCAGGCGGCGGCACGGGCGGGCAACTTGGACAATGCCGATTTCCTGACCGGCGATGCCGTGGCAGTGTTGGATGGGCGGGCCGAGCGTAGCTTTGACTATATCATCCTGCACGGCCTCTATTCCTGGGTGCCCAGGGACGTTCAGGCCGCCTTGCTGCCCCTGTGCCAGCGGCTGCTGGCCCCGAACGGTATCGTCTTTGTCAGTTACAACACCTATCCCGGTTGGCACGGACGCGGCCTGGCAAGGGACCTGATGCTGCGCGCCGGCGCCGGTATCGCGGAGCCAGAAGAGCGCGTGGCGGCGGCCCGCCGGGCCTTGGACGAAATGATCCCGGCCCTCGCCCAGGCGGACGATGCCTACGCCAAGCTTTTGGAGGAAGAAAGCCTTCGGGTGGCGGAGCTGGAAGACGGTTTTCTGCTGCATGAACTGCTGGAAGTAGAAAACCATCCCCTCTACGTGGATGAATTTCTGGCCCGCGCCGGCGCGGCCGGCTTGCAATTCGTCTCCGAGGCCAACGTGGCGGCTTCGCCGGAAGAGAATTTTTCGCCCGAGGCGTGCCGGCAACTTGCGGCCATTAAGGACACGGTGGGCCGCGAGCAACGGATTGATTTCATCCTCAACCGGGGTTTCCGCCAGACCCTGCTGTGCCCCGCCGGAGCCGTCATCCATCGCCGTATAGAGCCCGGCTGGCTGGCTAAAATGCACCTGGCCTCGGCCCTGCGGCCCCTGGGCCCCGGTCCCAACGGCGCGCCGGGCGAGGTGTTTTTCGCCACCCCCGACGGCGGCCGCATCGGCATGACCGCGCCGAAGGCGATCGCCGCCCTGAACCATTTGGCCCTCGCCTGGCCGGCTTTCATATCGTTTCGGGAGCTGGCGGCGATGGTCGGCGACGGCGCCATCGTGGCGCAACTGGCCATCGACCTTTATCCGCGCAACTGGCTCGACCTGGCGCCGCGTCCGCCCACCTTCACGACAACGCCCGGTCCCCGGCCGGAAGCCACCGCCCTGGCGCGCTGGCAAATGCGGCGGGGGAACATGGTGACGGACCTACGCCACCGAAACGTCACGATTACCGATGATTTCACCCGCCAATTGCTGCCCCTGCTGGATGGGCGGACGGACCGCGACGCCCTGACGAGGGAGATCGCGCGGTTTGAACAGGACGCCGATCCCCTGGCCGCCGATGACGATGCCGAAGCCACGCTGGAAGCCGCCCTGCGCCAATTGGCCGAACGCTGTCTGCTTGTCCAATAGACGGTAGGACATTATACCAGTGGTCCTTGAAAAAGCTCCGGCGCGGTGGAACAAGTAAATATGCAAGCAAATCATGACGGCGGCGATCCAATCGATTGGACCGGCTCCATTTTTTCTGTGCTGCGGGACTGGCGGGTGCGTCAGGTGGCCTATGTGCCG
>JAYGEB010000445.1:0-2510 GCA_046582595.1 Alphaproteobacteria bacterium
GTCCTTGGCCACTTCCTGCACCTTCACGGACCGGCCCTTGTAGGTGAACACCGAATTCCGCGCGATTACGATCAAGCCCGATAGTTTGGACAGATCGGTGATCAAATCATCGGTCATGCCGTCAGCAAAATATTCCTGTTCCTTGTCGTCGGACAGATTGGTGAAGGGGAGGACGGCGATGGAGGGTTTGTCGGGTTTCGTGTAGGGTGGGTTTTCGGGCATTCCGGCCTCGCGGAACGCAGCGATAGAGCGTTTCGCGAAAGCCTGATCTTTGAAATTATAGAAGAATGTTTTTGAGCCGGCGATACTCCTGTTTGGGTCGACTTGGAGCAATTTCTTCATATATTGACGCGCTGCCGCTTCGTCACCCTGCCTGACTGCAATGGCAGCCAGGTTGGTTAGCGAAAATCCTTGAACCAGTTTGTCATTCGTGTGCTCAGCCAAGAGACCCATGGAGATCTCCTTAGATTCGTCGTATCGCCCCAACGACCGAAGAGCCAAAGCAAGGATTCTGGGTATCCAAGGTGCGTAGTCGGGTTCGTGTCTCATCGCATGTTTGAAAAGTTTGACGGCTTCCTCCGTTTGGCCGCTTATGAACTTGATGTAACCGGCAATCGCGATGTCACTGCCATTGGAAGGAGCGAGTTCGAGGCCACGATCAGCGTGTGCAAGTGCCGAGGCGTGCTTGATATCTATCAGGTCCAAAGACCCCAAAAGCATGTGCGCTGAGTGTCGCTGGCTCTTAGCTGCAAATGCAAATTCCGCCAATATACGCGCTTTGGTCAGGTCGGAACTCGGATCCTTGCTGAGGCCCAATATGACTTTTTGCCATATTATCCAACCCATCAAAAGGTTCGCCGTACTGCTTTTGGGTTGTCTTTTGAGTGCGCCATCGAATAGTTTTTCACCCTTTCGATTCCCTGGGCGACTAAAGGTCATGAACTGGGCGCGGCCCTCAACGACCAACCGATAGGCTTCAGCGTCCTCGCCGATGTCCTTCCACATATCTAAGGCGTCGGCTCCGATGGTGAGCTTGACATGCATCGCCAACAGGATCAGTTGGGTAATTTCATCTTGCAGTGCGAACAGTTCCTTGAACTCACGGTCATAGCGTTCGGCCCAAAGGTGCCGACCGTCCACGGCATCGACTAATTGCGCCGTAACTCTAATCCTATCGCCCGAACGCTGTACGCTGCCTTCCAGTACGTAGCGCACGCCGAAACGTTCGGCCACTTCCTGCACTTGCACAGGCTTGCCTTTTTAAATGAAGGCTGAATTGCGGGCGATGATGAACAAATCCGGCGAGGTCGAAAGTACGGCGATAATGTTTTCCGTCAGGCCATCGCCGATATAGTCCTGGCCCTTGTCGCCCGTCAGGTTATCAAACGGCAGCACTGCGATAGAGGGTTTTTCCGGAAGTTTGTAGGCGAATTTCTCCGGGTCCGCCGGTTCGAAGTCCGGCTGCTGTTGCCACCACCAGGCACCGCCCCCAGAAATAATGGCCATGATAAGCACAGCGGCAATGGCGAGGCTTTGCCAAAGTGGCCGTACGGTAACTGTCAGTTTGCCAGCCGTCTCGCCCTCGCGCAGAACCCGAAACACGCGCACGGGGCGGACGATATTCTTGACCTCGACCTCGCCTAAGTCTTCGAGGCTGATGTCCATCCGGTCTCGGACGTTATCGCGCACGGTGCGGGAAATACAGATTCCACCCGGCTCCGCCAAGGCCTCGATGCGCGCCGCGACATTGACGCCGTCGCCGAAGATGTCGTCGCCTTCGACCAGGACATCGCCCAGGTTGATGCCGATGCGGTAAAGCATCTTCCGATCTTCGGGGACTTCATGGTTTCGCTCGGCCATGGCGGCCTGCATTTCCATCGAGCAGGTCACGGCCTCCACGACGCTGGGAAATTCAAACAACAGGCCATCGCCGGCCTGGCCGACCAGACGGCCGGCGTGGGCTTCCACCAAAGGGGCCATGGCATCGCGATGGGCCGTCATTGCCGCAAGAGTGCCTTGTTCGTCGGCTCCCATAAGCCGGGAATAACCAGCTACATCGACGGCAACAATGGCCGCAAGCCGTCTTTGTGCGCCCCCTTCGGCCATGACCCTCCCCAGACCCCGAATGCTGCTTGCGATGCTACTGAATTGTTATGGAAAAGACCATGTGCAACTGAATTCACATCACGGCCGGCAGATAAGATGACTTCCGCGATTGGCACGGAATGATCTATAGGCCCAGGCCGCCGTCGGCGTGGATGGTCTGCCCGGTGATGTAGGCCGCCGCCGGGGACAGCAGGAATTCGATCAGGGCGGCGATCTCGTCGGGCCGGCCCAGGCGGCCCAGGGGGATGCGCGCCTGGGCCCGGCTGCGGTTTTCCGAATTCAGGGCGGCCTGGGCGCCGGGGTCTTTTTGGATATAACCGGGCGCGACGCAGTTGACGGTGATCCCATGCGGCGCCAGATCCACGGCCAGGGCACGGGCCAGGGCCTCCAGCGCGGCCTTGGCC
>JAYGEB010000491.1:0-11466 GCA_046582595.1 Alphaproteobacteria bacterium
GTATTAGAAATTCCTTACAGTCTGGTTGTGGCACTTTTCGATGGTTACACCATGAATCCGCAATTTCCGCTATAGCACCAACATCGAGCCTGGCAGGAAATTTCGGCGACCGTCGCAAATGACCAGCCCAGATGGGCGGCAACGATGATGGGGTTGTGGGAGGTCATGAAGACCGGACGGGGCCAGGTGATCGACCTGGCGCAATATGAAGCGGTCGCGCAGACCAACGGTAATACGCTTCCGCTCTTCACCGGCGAGGGCGCAGTGTACGGCCATACCGGCAACAGGCCGCCGGGCTTCCAACCCTACGATACGTTCGAGTGTAGCGACGGTTGGGTCTATATCGGCGCGCTCGGTGGCGCGATCTACGACCGCGTTCCGAGCTTCCTCGGCCTCGATCCAGTAGAATATAGCTATGACGAATGTTCGAAAGACGCCACGGCAGTCAGCTCCGACAAGGGGCGCGAGCTAGACCGGCGGCTACGTAAATATTGTGCCGCCCATACTTCGCTTGAGGTGGAAACCGCATTGAACGAGGCAAAGATTGCCTGCTCGCGTGTGTTCAACGTGCGCGATCAGTACAATGATGAGCACTATGCGGCCCGCGACATGACGGTTCCGGTGCTCGATCGCCAGTCGGGCGTGCCGATCCGGGTATTTGGCGTCGTACCGAAAATGTCGCTAACGCCGGGACGCATCTGGCGCGGCGCGCCGTCGATCGGCGACGACACCACGGACATTCTCACGACGATGCTGGGCCTATCGGAAGCCGAGATCGGCGATTTATATGCCGACCAAGTGGTACACCGCGCCGAACCGTTCACGGAGCCACAAGTTGCCTCGGTCAATCCATAGAATTGGCGCTCCTGCGCGGTACGCCCCGAAGGCACGAAATACCAGTGGAGGAATCCACACGGATAATTGTCGATAAGTCCGGTAGGCCAGCAGGCTGTTTCGCGGTGTCGGCATGCCAGCTATTGTTGCCGTAGATGGCTTTCACCCGCCGGCGTCTAGGCGCTGTGTATTAGTTAATCCTAACAGTCGGCTTGTGGCACTTTTCGATGGTAATGGCATTATCGTCGCCATGGGGAAACTTCACCTGATAGCGGACCAGGCCATGGCTGGGCTGGAAGACGTGGGGACCTGGGGTCGGCGTCAAACGACCGCCGTTCACGGGTTCACCAGCCATTTCATGATGTGTTCGGCGACGCCGACCACCGCTCCGTGTTGGTTGGTGGCCGCCACGGCGGCGCGGCTGCGGCGGCGTTCGGGTTCCAGGTCCGTGATCTCATAATTCACGGTGATGGTGTCGCCGATCTTCACGGCCTCTATGAAGCGGATCCGGTCGTAGCCGACGGACATGGGCGTCAGATCATCGTGGGTTTCGAGGACCCGCGTCACCAACAGGGCCGAGGCGGTGGACATGAAACCCACCAACAAGGCGCCGTGCGCCACCCGCGTGCCGTACCGGGACTTCTTCATGAAGGCTTCGTTCACATGCGGCGCGGCGAAGTCGCCGGTGATGCCGGCAAAGCCATAGATGTCGCTTTCCCCCACGGTCTTGGTGAAGCTCGCCTTGTCGCCGATGGCGACGGGAAGGTCCGACATCCCTTATTCTCCTAGCCCGCGGCCTCGGCCAGCTTGGCCATGGCCTCCAGGTGCTGATCGATGTGGGTAAAACCCGATTCCGAAGTCCGGAAGGTGACCGAAGTGGCGCCGATATCGCGCCAGGCCTGGGCTTCGGACAGCCATTCATTCGGCCCCCGGTCCTCGGCGAAGACCGTGGCGTCGATGCCCAGCGCGGCCGGGTCCCGGCCCGCCGCCTGGGCCGTTTCGTGAAAGGTTTCCACCAGGCGCTTCATCTCATCGCCGGGTTCTGTGCGGGGGCCCATCAACCAGCCGTCGCCGATCCGCGCCGCCCGGCGAACCGCCACCGCCGCCATGGCCCCGAACCAGATGGGGATAGGCCGCTGGATAGGCAGCGGGTTCATGCCCATATCGGAGAAATTGTGCCATTTACCCTCGAACGCCACCAGTTCCTCCGTCCACAGCCGGCGCATCAGTTCCACCTGTTCCTCGATGCGGTCGCCCCGGTTGGCGAAATCCATGCCCAGGGCCTCGAATTCCGACTTGCTCCAACCCACGCCGATGCCCAGATCCAGGCGCCCAGCCGACAGGATATCGATTTGGGCCGCCTGCTTGGCCACCAGTTCCGTCTGCCGCTGGGGCAGCACCACGTTGGCGGTAACCAGGCGGATGGTCTTGGTAAAGCCGGCGATCCAGGCAAACAGCGTCATGGGCTCGTGAAAGCCATATTCAATGGTGTAATGCGCCGCCCAGGGCGCATCCTTGGCATCCTTGGCGCCCAGGATATGATCGACCAGGGTCAGGCGTTTAAAACCATGTTCCTCCGCCCGTTGCACGAAATTGCGGATGACGCCCGGGTCATTGCCGATTTGGGTTTGCGGGAAGGATATTCCGAAGTCCATTTGAGCCTCTTATTTTACCTGAAACGATCATAACGGCTGTTTCCAATCATGCCAGCTTAGGTGCAAAATGGCGTCCAAAGGAATGTTGAATGGCAAAATCAAATCGCATGGTTACCGTGGGGGCGGCGCAGCTTGGCCCCATCGCGCTGAACGAGAGCCGGGGGCAGGTGGTGAGCCGCCTGCTGCGGCTGCTGGATCACGCCCATGAACGGGGCTGCGACCTGGTGGTGTTTCCGGAACTGGCCCTGACGACATTCTTTCCCCGCTGGTATTTCGACGATCAAGGACAGATCGACCGCTTCTTCGAAAGCGCCATGCCGGGAGAGGCAACCCAAGCCCTGTTCGACAGGGCGGCGGAATACGGCATCGGCTTCTGTCTCGGATTTGCCGAACTGGTCGAGGACGGCGGCGGGACCCGGCGCTTCAACGCCTGCATCCTAGTGGACAAGAGCGGCGCCATCGTCGGCAAGTACCGCAAGGTGCACCTGCCCGGCCATGCAGAGCATCTGCCGGAGCGCAAATGGCAACACCTGGAGAAGGCCTATTTCGATGTGGGCGATCTGGGCTTTCCGGTCTGGCGCACCATGGGCGGCATCATGGGCATGTGCATCTGCAACGACCGCCGCTGGCCCGAAACCTACCGCATGATGGGTCTGCGGGGGGTGGAGATGATCATGCTGGGATACAACACGCCCGCGACGGAGCCGCCCTGGGGCTTTGAACCAACCCACCTGGCCAGCCTGCACAATAATCTATGCATGCAGGCGGGCGCCTATCAGAACGCCACCTGGGTGATCGGCGTGGCCAAGGCGGGGCGGGAGGAAGGCTGCGATATGCTGGGCGGCACCTTGATCATCGCGCCCACGGGGGAAATCGTCGCCCAGGGCCGCACCCTGGAAGACGAATTGGTGGTCGCCGATTGCGATCTGGATGCCTGTAATCACTACAAGAACACGGTGTTCAACTTCGCCGAACATCGCCAGCCCGATCAATATGGGCTGATCACGGAAACCGCCGGCGTCATCCCGCCACCACCAAAATGTTGAAAGAATAAAGGACAAAAACGACAATGAAGCTGATCGGCGTCGATGTGGGCGGCACCTTCACGGACCTGATGTATGGCGACACGGAAAGCCAAGCCGTCGCCATTCATAAAATTCCCACCACCCCCGGCGATCCCAGCCAGGGCGTGATCCTGGGCATGGTCGAGATTTGTGAACGCCATGATGTGGAACGGGCGGCGGTGGACCATGTGCTGCACGGCACCACCATCGCCACCAACGCGGTGCTGGAATACAAGGGCGCCGTCACCGGCATGGTCACCACCGAAGGCTACCGCGATATCCTGCATATTGGCCGCCATCAGCGGCCGCAGCATTATTCCATCATGCAGGATGTGCCCTGGCAGGACCGCCCCCTGGTACGGCGGCGCCACCGCAAGGTCGTGGCCGAACGCCTCATCCCGCCCAACGGCGCGGTGCTGATCCCGCTGGATGAAGACGCGGTGCGCCGGGCGGCACGGGAACTTCGGGACGCCGATGTTGAGGCAATCGCGGTCTGCTTTCTGTTTTCCTATCTCAACCCCGCCCATGAGGACCGGGCGGCGGCCATCATAAAAGAGGAATATCCCGATTGTTTCGTCACCACCTCATCCGCCGTGTCGCCGCAGTTCCGGGAGTTCGAACGCTTCACCACCGCCGCCATGAACGCCTTCATCGGGCCCAAGGTGCGGACCTACATGAAGGAGCTGGAAGGCGCCCTGGCGGATAACGGCTTCAGTGCCGAATTACACGTCATGGGTTCCAACGGCGGTGTCGCCACCGGCGCCATGGTCTCGGAACGGCCCGTATTGACCCTGCTGTCGGGACCGGCGGCGGGCGTCCTGGGCGGCGCCATGAGCGGCGCGCGCTCGGACCGCGACCGCCTGATCACCTTTGACGTGGGCGGCACCTCCGCCGATATCGGTCTGGTGATCGATGGCCAGTTCGCCGAGGCCACGGCACGGGATACCTGGATCGGCGGTTATCCGGTGATGGCGCCGATGATCGACATTCACACCATTGGCGCGGGCGGTGGCTCCATCGCCCATCTCGATGCCGGCCAGGCCTTCCGCGTGGGTCCGCGATCAGCCGGCGCCGAGCCGGGTCCGGCGGCCTATGGACGGGGCGGAACCCTGCCCACCGTGACGGACGCCAATGTGGTGCTGGGCCGGCTGCAGCCGGGGAATTTCCTGGGCGGCGAGATGAGCCTGGATGGCGGCGCGGCACGGCGGGCCATGGCCGGATTGGCCGAGCCCCTGGGTATGACCGTGGAGGCCGCCGCCGATGGCGTCCTGACCATCGTCAACGCCAACATGGCCAACGCCATCCGCTCCCGCACCGTGCAAAAAGGCCTCGATCCCCGCGAATTTTCCCTCGTCGCCTTCGGTGGGGCGGGGCCCCTGCATGGCGTCGACGTGGCCCGCGATCTGGGCATGCCGGAGGTCATCATTCCACCCTACCCCGGTATTACCTCCGCCGCCGGGCTGCTGGCCACGGATCTGAAATACGATGCCATCCGCACGGAATTCCAGACCAGCGGCGATGTGGACGGGGACCGTTTGAGCCGCGATTTCGAGGCCATGCGCGACGGCCTGGCGGCGCAGTTCAAGGTCGATGGCCTGGATGAGGGAGCCATCGAATATCAGCGCGGCGGAGACCTGCGCTATGTGGGCCAGGGTTATGAATTGCGGGTACCGGTCGCGGACGGCCCGGTGGACGCGGCCTCTCTGCAGGATATCTTCAAGGCCTTCGAGGCGATCCACGCAACGGAATATGGCCACGTGTTCGAGGACAGCCCCATCGAGATCGTCAACATCCGCGTCACCGGCATCGGCCAGATGCCCAAAATCGAACTACCCATGCGAAGCCAAGGCGGCAACTTGAAGGACGCCATGCTGGATACGGTACAATGTTATTTCCGCCGGGGCGGTGAACTCGAGGTCCTGGCCACGCCTTTATACCAACGGGACAAGCTGCCCATCGACCAAGTGGTTGAAGGCCCCGCCATTATTTTGCAAAAAGACACCACCACCATAATACCCCCCGGCGCCCGGGCCACGGCCCAGGCCGGGGGCAATCTGTTGATCGAGACGGGAGCCTGAGCATGAATATTCAATCGCGCAACGCGCCGGACGTGGACCATGTCACCGCCTCGGTCATTCAAGGCGCGCTGGAGAACATCGCCGTCGAGATGGGTTACAAGCTGATGCGCATGTCCTACTCCTCGATCATCCGGGAATCGGAGGATTTCGGTGCCGGTCTGGTCGACACCCAAGGCCGGGGCCTGGCGGAATCGGCCCAGTCGACGCCCCTGCAATCGGGGCCCATCCCCGGCTATGTGCGCGGCATGGGGAAGATCCTGGAACAACGCGGCGAAACCCTGCGGCCGGGCGATGTGATCATGCACAACGATGCCTATTCCGGCGCCTCCCATGGCCCCGACGTGGGCTTCATCGTGCCGGTGTTCTACCGGGACGAACTCATCGCCTACTCCGTCACCACGGCGCACCATCTCGATATCGGCGCCCTGACGCCGGGCAGTTGCGGCATCGTGGACGCCATCGACGCCTACGCCGAGGGCCTGCAGTTCAAGGCTATCCGGGTCTATGACCAAGGCCAAAAGGTGGAGCCGGTCTGGCATATCCTGCGCGACAATATCCGGGTCTCGGACCTGGTGGTGGGCGATATGGAGGCGCAGATCGCCGCCGCCCGCATCGGCGGCGAACGGCTGGTGGAATTGATCGAGCGTTATGGCAAGGCGGTCTTCCAGGCCGCCTGTGAAAACGTCATGGACCATTCCGAACGCCTGATGCGCCAGGCCATCGCGGCCCTGCCCGACGGCACCTATTCCGCCACCACCTACATCGACGGCTTTCTCGATCACCCCGATCCCGCCTACAGGGAATTGCCCCTGGCCGTCGCCATCACCATTTCGGGCGATGAAATGTTGGTCGATCTGACCGGTACCGCGCCGCAGCTCCCGGACAAGCCCATCAACATGCCCCTGCACGGCACGGTCGATATCGCCATCTGGCTGACCGTGCGTTCGGTGCTGCTGGACACGGCGGTGCATGGCCATATCCCGGTCAACGACGGCCTGGTGCGGCCCATCAAGATCATCGCGCCGGAGGGCTGCCTGGCCAATCCGGTGTTCCCCGCCCCCACCATCGCGCGCTTTTGTCCGGGCAACCAGTTGGCGGACACGGTGATGAAGGCGTTGGCGGAAGTCGCGCCCAGCCAGGTCTCCCCCGGCATCGGCAATCTACGGGTCATTGCCTTCAGCGGCCTGCGAAACTCCGAACATTGGGTGCATATGGAGATCTTCGAAGGCAGCTATGGCGGCCGCGACGGCAAGGACGGCATTGACGCCGTCGATACCCTGTATGCCAATACCCGCAACAACCCCATTGAAGACATCGAATCCCACCTGCCACTGCGCGTGGACCGCTATGAGCTGCGCGAGGATGTCTGCGGCGCCGGGCAATGGCGCGGCGGTTTTGGCTCGGTGCGGGAGTTCGTCTATCTCGACGACGGCGGCGCCTCGATCGAGGGCGAGGGCCACAAGTTCCCGCCCTGGGGCTTCCGCGGCGGCGCGGATGGCGGTGCCGCCGGCCTGCGTCTGGAGCGGGCCAATGGGGCGGGCGGCGATTTGCCCTCTAAAGTCCCCCACACCGCCGTTCAGGCCGGCGACCGCTTTGTCTGCGTCGGCCCGGCGGGCGGCGGCTACGGCGATCCCATGCTGCGGGAGCCCGGCCGGGTTCTGGCGGACGTCGCCGACGGTCTGATCACCATCCGGACGGCGGCCAACGACTACGGCGTGGTGATCGCCGATGACCTGAGCATCGACGAGGCGGCGACGGCGCGGCGAAGAAGTTAAAGACCGGACGGCGGACCATTGTTCGGCAATAAAATATTATCTTGAGGAGCATCATATGAGCTATTTCGATCTGGGCGCATTCAAGCGCGATATCACGACGACGTCGGCCGAAGCGCAGACGTGGTTCGATCGGGGCCTCAATTGGCTGTACGGCTACAACCATGCCGAAGCCATTGCCTGCTTTAAGAAGGCCTTGGAGCATGATGGCGGTTGCGCCATGGCGCAATGGGGCATCGCCTATGCATTCGGGCCGAATTACAATTTGCCATGGCATATGATGGATGAGCGGGGCAAGGCGAAAACGTTGAGCGGCGCCCATGCCGCCACCCAGGCGGCGCTGTCCCTTACGGCCGGCGCCACCGCCATCGAACAGGCGTTGATCGGCGCCCTGCCCGCGCGTTACCCCCAAGCCGACCCGATCGAGGATCAATCCGCCTGGAACGATGATTTCGCCGATGCCATGCGGGCAGTATACAAAACCCACGCGGACGACCTTGAGGTCTGCGCCATTTTCGCCGAGGCGATCATGAACCGCACGCCGTGGAAGATGTGGGATTTGCAGACGGGCGGCGTGGCGGAAGGTGCCGGAACCCTTGAAGCGCAAGAGGTATTGGAGCGTACCTTTGCCGATATCCCGGCCGCCTGGGCGCATCCGGGCGTCCTGCACCTCTATATCCACCTGATGGAGATGTCGCCGTTTCCACAAAAGGCCTTGCGCGCCGGTGACTGTCTGCGCGACCTGGTGCCCGATGCCGGGCATCTTATTCACATGCCAACCCACATCGACGTACTCTGCGGGCAGTACCGCGACGTGGTGGTCTATAACCAGAAGGCCATTGCCGCCGACCGCAGGTTCCTGGCCAAGGAGGGCGCCATGAATGTCTATGCCCTCTACCGCACCCACGACCATCATTTCGCCATCTACGGCGCCATGTTCCTGGGCCAGTACACGCCGGCGATCGAGGCGGCGCAGGAGTTGATCGATACCACGCCGGAGGACCTCCTGCGCATCCCCTCCCCGCCCATGGCGGATTTCATCGAGGGCTATATTTCCATGAAACAGCATGTGCTGATACGCTTCGGCAAATGGCAAGACATCATCGACCAGGCCATGCCCGATGACCAAGAGCTCTATTGCGCCACCACCGCCATGATGCGCTATGCCAAATCGGTGGCTCATTCGGCCATGGGCAATGTGGCGGAGGCGGAGGCGGAGCGCGACGAATTCCTCGCCGCCAAGCGCAAGGTGCCGGAGACCCGGCGGGTTCATAACAATATCGTCATCGATCTGCTGGCGATCGCCGAGGCCATGTTGAACGGCGAACTGGAATACCGCCGGGGTAATTTTGATTTGGCCTTTGACCACCTGCGCAAATCGGTGGAACTGGATGACGGCCTGCCCTACGACGAACCCTGGGGCTGGATGCAGCCGGCCCGCCACGCTCTCGGCGCCCTGCTGCTGGAACAGGGCCACATGGCAGAGGCCGAGGCGGTCTACCGCGCCGACTTGGGCCTGGATCAAAGCCTGAGCCGGGCCTGCCAGCATCCCAACAATTTATGGAGCCTGCACGGCCTGCACGAATGCCTGACCCGGCGCGGCGAAACCACGGAGGCCTTGTTGATCAAGCAAGCCCTGGATCAGGCCCTCGCCCGGGCCGAGGTGACCGTCAACGCCTCGTGCTATTGCCGCCAGAACGCCGCGGCCTGAGGCTGATGGATTTGGCGCCGTCGGGGCCGTATTTTGGGGACACGTAACGAGTACATGTCCCCAAAATTCTCCGCCGGGGTGAAAAGGGGGAAATGTACTTGTTACGTGTCCCCCTATTCATGGACCCGCCGCCCTTGGAATACAAATAATTCGCGCTCAGGCCAACGGCGGCACGATCTCCTCGATCTCTTCGGCTGCCATGCCGACCCGCCTGGCGGCGCCCCGGATGTCGTCCCAGGCCTCCTGGGTCAGGGGAATGCCGTTGGCCAGGCGCTCGGCCTTGACCTGGCGTTCCTTGTCGCCGGGCACCAGGACCGGCTCGTCCGGGTTGGCGGGGGTGGCGCTTTTCACATAGTCGATGTAACGGGTGATGTCGCCGGCGAAGCCGCCGCCCCGGTCGAAGGTCTCGACCGAGAGATAGATCGACAACATGCCGTTGGCGAAATGCTCGTTCTCGATCCCCGTCGCCCGGTTGCCGGTCAGCGAGCCGCCCAGCAATTCACAGATGAAGGCCAGGCCCGAGCCCTTGTGTTCGCCCATGGCCCGGATGGCGCCGAAGCCGTTGCGCTCGGCGGGCGGCGCGTCGGGACCGGCGGTGCCGTAGAGTACGGCCGGGTCCGTCGACAGCGTGCCGTTTTCGTCGATCAAGGCGCCCTCGGGCAGCGGCTTGCCGCCCTTGCTGGCCACCAGGACCTTGCCCTCGGCGACCACGGAGGTGGCGAAATCCAGAATAACGGGCGGCTCATCGCCACGGGGCACGCCAACGCAGAACGGCGCCGTGGAAAACCGCGCCTCCGCGCCGCCAAAGGGCGCCACCAGGACGGAGCCGCGGGCGTTGACGAAATGGATCGAGACGTAGCCCTCCGCCGCCGCCATCTCGGCCCAATCCCCGATCCGCCCCAGATGACCGGAATTGTTCAGGGCGACCACGGCGGCGCCGCTTTTCGCCGCCTTGTCCAGACCCAGGCGCACGGCCTGCTCGCCAATGGTCTGGCCGAAACCGTACTGGCCGTCCAGGATGCACAGGGCATCGCTGTCAAAACCGATATGCACCTTGCGCCCGGCGTGAAAAATGCCCCGCGCCAGCCAATCGATATAGCGGGAGGTGCGCAGCACGCCGTGGCTGTCATGTCCGGTCAGGTTGGCGCCCAGCAGGCGCATGGCGATACGCTCCGCCTCGTCGCGCATGCAGCCGGCCCGGTCAAAGGTTTCCGCGATCAAGGCTTCGAGTTGCCCCGCATCAATTCTCAACGACATTCATGACTCCTCAAAGTGGACAAAGGTGATTTTTCCAACAGCGCGCCTTTAATACGGTGACGTAATCCTTATATCCATGCACCATATCTAAAATTTCCCCGGCCATGGGCCCGGATATAAGTATTACGTCACCGTATTAAAGGCGCGCGACGCCCGATCAATTTGCCGCCGCCGCATTGGCGGCCTTGTCGGCAAGGTTCATGGCGGCGATTTCCGGTTGAATTTCATCGATCATCAATTGCGTCTGCTTGATGGTGTCTTCATCGTTCGAGGCCAGGGGCCGCAGAATAAGTTTCGGCAGGCCGGCGTCGGCGAAGGCGCGGATTTTTTCCAGCACCTCCGCCGCGCCGCCAATGGCGAAGCTCTGCCTGGAATCGCGCCCACCGACCCGTTCAAAGCGCTTGGCGGCGCGCACCACCACGTCATCGTCCCATTTGCCGAAGCGGTAGTTGATGCCCGTGCCGAAATGATCATCCTCGAAATCCCGGCCCGCATCGATCATGCCCTGCTTGATTTTGGCCACGGTCTGGCCGGCCTGTTCCGGGTTTTCGAACGAGGCCTGCCATCCGGTGCCGAATTTCACCGTGCGCCGGACCGCCGCATCGGACGAACCGCCGATCCAGAGAGGCAGCTCCGCCTGTAGGGGCAGCGGCGAAATCCGCACGCCGTCATATTGGAAAAACTCTCCATCCATGGTCACCGTTTCGCCCTTCCAAAGGCGGGAGATGATCTCCAGCCCCTCGTCCGTGCGCTTGCCCCGGCGCTTGGTCGGCGTGCCGGTGGTCGTCCAATCGGCCGAAAATGTACTGCCGATGCCAAAGGCCGGCAGTATGCGGCCATTGCTCAAGACATCGATGGTGGCGCATTGCTTGGCCAGGACCAGGGGGTTGCGCAGGGCGACCGAGGCCACGTTCATGCCGAATTTCAGCCTTTTGGTGGCGCCCGCCAGGGCCGCCATGGTGACCATGCATTCCAGCATGGGTTCCTTGGAGACCAGGGTATCGGTCTGCCAGATGGAATCCACCGCGCCCTCTTCGCACATCTGGACCCAGCGCCAGAAACCATCGGTGCTGGAAAACGGATAGGTGGACAGGC